>JANLYV010000115.1:0-2768 GCA_031365825.1 Rubrivivax sp.
GCATCGCGCTGGCACCCCACGCCGTTGCCGAAGCGCGCTACGATTTGCAGGCCGCCCGCGACGCCACCCGCGCGCTGCTGGCCGCGCCGGTGCCACCGACCGCGCTGCTGTGCGGCAACGACGTGCTGGCGCACGGCGCGATGCTCCAGGCGCAGGCCGACGGCGTCGCCGTGCCGGCGCAGCTGTCGGTGGTCGGATTCGACGACCTGGAGATGTCGCGCCACTGGCAGCCCGGGCTGACCACGATTCACGTGCCCACTGAACGCATGTGGACACTGGCGGCCGAACACCTCATCGCGCGGCTGGACGGCAGCATCACCGCCCCACAGCAACACGAGATCGAGGTTGAACTGGTGGTGCGTGGCTCGACTGCGCCACCACAAACCACCAGGGCTACCAGCGCGCGCCGAAGTTGAGGCGCAGCGCCTCGATCTGCGACTCCATCAGCGGCGCCGGCCGCGGCTGGCACATGAGCCACAGCCGCGCCGTCTCTTCCAGCTCTTCGAGTACGGCGCCGGCTTCGGCCAAGGTCTGGTGCCAGACGTTCGGGCCTAATCGATCGAGCATCACCGCACGCAGCGGCTTGCCGGCAGCGCGGCTAACGCTGATCTGGTGGTGCACGAGCTCGGCGACGGCCGGGTCGCCCGGGTGGTGGTAGGGGATGAGTGGCACATGGCCGACCTTCATCACGAAGTAGGGTGTGATCGGCGGCAGGATGTCTTCACGGCTCCACACGCCCTGCAGCGTGAGTGCGACGACGTGGGTGCTGTGGCTGTGGATGACGCAGCGCGCCTCGGGTTCGGCGTCGTAGATGCGCCGGTGCAGCGCCAGCGTCTTGCTGGCGCGATCGCCGCCGGTCTGTTCGCCTTGCAGGTTGATGCGCGCCAGGCTCTCGGGCCGCAGGCGGCCGAGGCAGGCGTCGGTGGGGGTGATGAGAAAACCGTCGTCCAGCCGCACGCTGATGTTGCCGGCGCAGGCGTGCACGTAGCCACGCTCGAAGAGCGAACGGCCGACGGCGCAGATCTCATCACGCTGCGTACGTTCGTCGTTGGTCATGTCAACGTGAACGCGCGGCTGAAGAAGTCCGCACCGCCGAAGTTGCCCGACTTCAGTGCGATGTGCACGTCCGCGGCGCCGTCGGTGGCGGCGTAGCACCAGGGCACGCCGGGGTCGCTCTGCGGCCCGATGCGCAGCTGCGTGATGTGCAGCGCCTGCACGCAGGCGCCCGAGGTCTCGCCGCCGGCGACGATGAGCTGGCCCACACCGAGCCGCACCAGGCCGAGCGTGATGCGCGCCAGTACGTCTTCCACCAGCGCGCCGGCGCGTTCGCTGCCGAGTTGCGTTTGCACCGCGCGCACGGCGTCGGCTGCGGCCGTGGCGTAGACCAGCAGCGGCGCGTTGCCCAGCCGCGGCGCGGCCCATTGCAGCGCCTGCGCCACCAGGTCGGCGCCGGCGGCTGCGGCAAGCGGGTCGATGGCGAAGGCCGCGCCGCCGTGCGCGATGAAGTGCGTCACCTGCGCGTTGGTGGCCGCCGAACAACTCCCCGAGACGACCGCACGCGCACCACGCGCCGGTGGCAACTCGGCGGCGCTGGTGCTGGGCACCAGGCCGTGCAGTGCCGGGATGCCTATGGCCAGGCCCGAGCCGGCGACGACGAGCTTGAGGTCATGCGAAGCCCGCGCCAAGGTGCGCAGGTCGTCATCGGCCACTGCATCGGCGATGGCCAGCGTGAAGCCGTCGCGGCGCAGCACATCCATGCGCTCGCGCACCGCAGCCGCACCTGCCGCCACCGTACGGTGTTCGATCAAATCGACGCGGCGCGTGGCGAGTTGCGCCTGCAGCACGCGCACGAGGTTGGCGTCGGTCATCGGCGTCAACGGGTGCTGGCGCATGGGGCTCTCGGACAGCAACTGGTCGCCGACGAAGAGGTGGCCTTTGAAGACGGTGCGGCCGTTTTCAGGGAAGGCCGGCGTGACGACGGCAAAGCCGGCGTCGAGCTCGCCCATCAGTGCTTCGCTCACCGGCCCGATGTTGCCCTGCGGTGTGGAGTCGAAGGTCGAGCAGACCTTGAAGTAGATCTGCGCCGCACCTTGGCCGCGCAGCCAGCGCGCCGCGGCGAGCGACTGCGCAACCGCCTGCGCCACCGGCGCGGTGCGCGACTTCAACGCCACCACCACCGCATCGACATCGGGCACGGGCGCACTCGTCACACTTGGCACGCCGATGGTCTGCACCACGCGCATGCCCTGGCGCACGAGGTTGTTGGCCAGGTCGGTGGCGCCGGTGAAATCGTCGGCGATGCAGCCGAGCTTGAGCTTCATGGCTTGGGCTTTTGCGCAGGGGGCAAGGTGATGCCGGGAAAGATCTTGATCACCGCGCTGTCGTCTTCCTTGGCGAAGCCCGCGGTCGAGGCCTGCATGAACATCTGGTGGGCGGTGCTGGCCAGCGGCAGCGGGAATTTGCTGGCGCGTGCGGTGTCGAGCACCAGGCCCAGGTCCTTGACGAAGATGTCCACCGCCGACAGCGGCGTGTAGTCGCCCGCCAGCACATGCGCCATCCGGTTCTCGAACATCCAGCTGTTGCCGGCGCTGTGGGTGATGACGTCGAACAGCGCCGCCGCATCCACGCCTTCGCGCAGCCCCAGCGCCATGGCCTCGGCCGCGGCGGCGATGTGCACGCCGGCGAGCAGCTGGTTGATGATCTTCACCTTGCTGCCGGCACCGGCACGCTCGCCCAGCCTGTAGACCTTGGCGGCCATCGCGTCAAGC
>JANLYV010000120.1:0-9465 GCA_031365825.1 Rubrivivax sp.
CACCTTAGTCGGGGTGCCGCGTAGCGTCAGTCACGCCAGGGACAAGCACGCGCCAATGCTAGCCTCGTGGCCATGCCTGCCTGCCGCCCGCGACCCGCCTGATGCGCCTGATACGAGTTCGCGTTCAATCGGATAAGAACAGCATCACGTCAGAGTCCGTTCGCACTGAGCTTGTCGAAGTGCTGTGCGAGGGCTTCGACAAGCTCAGCCCGAACGGGTTCTATAGCTTCGAACGCACATTCGTATGATGCGCCTGATGCACGCTCCAAGCGTTGCCGCCTGCCTCTTGTGGCTGCTGGTCGCAGGCGCGCAGGCGGCCGACGCCAGCGCCGGCGCCAGTCGTTTTGCGACACCGCCGCGGCCGGGCCTGCTGGCCTGCATCGATTGCCACAGCGACAACCCGCAGCTGAACAACTTCGGCAACATCTGGTCGGGCCGCAACGCCGTGGCGCTGATCCAGCGCGCGGTCGACACCAACAACGGTGGCATGGGCTACTTCAACAGCTTTTACAGCGCGGCCGACTTCGCCAACATTGCCGCCTACCTCGGCAACGCACCGGCCAGCCTGAGCTTCCCGCTGACCGCGCTGGGCGGCACCAGCGCCGCGCAGTCGGTGACGCTGAGTTCGAGCACGAAGACGGGTTTCGACGCGCTCAGCGTCGCCATCGAGGGTGACTTCGTGCTGCTCGCCAACGGCTGCGGCACGAGCGTGCCACGCTTTTTCAGCTGCATGGTCGATGTCGGCTTTCGCCCCACCGCAGCCGGCCAGCGTGGCGGCGCGCTGCTGCTGACGCACAACGGCACGCCCACGCCGATACGCATCCAGCTCGGCGGCGAAGGCTCAAACCGGCCCAAGGCCGTGGCCACGCTGACCCCCGCCACGCTCGACTTCGGCAACCAGGCGCTCGGCACCGACGCGCCGGCGCGCTTGCTGGTGCTGGCGAATAACAGCGAGGAGACGCTGACGCTGGGCGCGATCAGCAGCTCGACGCCGAGCTTCGTGGTGGCCGGTGGCAGCTGCAGCAGTGGCACGGGTTTGCGCAGCGGCCAGCGCTGCGTGCTCGGCCTGCGCTTTGTGCCGGGCGCGCCGGGTGAACAACGCGGCCTGTTGCGCATGGCGCATGACGGGGCCGACGGCGCGTCCACCACCACGCTTTCCGGCACGGGCCTGGCTGCGGCCGCGCAGCTGGGTGCCGACGTCGACGCGCTCGACTTCGGCCAGGTCAGCCCCAGCACACGCAGCGCGCCGCGCGTTTTCAACATCGTCAACCTCGGCCAGGCGCCGCTCACACTACGCGAGGCCGGTGTCAGCGACGCCGCCTTCACGCTCGACGCCGGCAGCTGCGCAGGCGGCACCCTACTCGCGCCGCAGCAACGTTGCACCATGGCCGTGTCGTTCGCACCGGGGCGCAACGCCGTATACAGCGGCGCGTTGCGCGTGGCGGCGGGCGACGGCGCGGCGCTGCGCCTGCCGCTGCTCGGCCAAGCCAGTGCCGCGCTGGCCACCCCGGTGCCGCAGCGCCTGGCCATGAGCGACGTGCTCGGGCAAAGCAGCAGCGCCACGGTGGCCCTGGTGAACCAGGGGCCGTCGCCGTGGCAGCTGCGGGCCATCGGCGTGAGCGGCCCCGAAGCGGCCGACTTCGCCATCGACGGCGGCAGCTGCGTCGTCGGCCGCAGCGTGGCACCGGGCACATCCTGTTCAGTCGAGCTGCGCTTCACACCACGTGCGACAGGCGCACGCACGGCGCGGCTGCAACTGGCCCACGACGCCGCGGCCACGCCGGCGCAAGTGGCCTTGTTCGGCGAGGGGCTGGCCGTGCCCAACACGGCGTTGTGGGTCGACGCCGCGTCGGTCGACTTTGCGGCGCGGCCTGTCGGTGCGGCGGCACTGCCCGCACGCACGCTCACCGTGTGGCCTCGCGGCCGCGCCGCGTTGACCTGGGAGCGTTTCGCGCTCGTGGGCGAGCACGCCGGCGACTTCAGCCTGGGTGGCGACTGCCAGCGGAACCCAACGTTGAGCTCGCCCTGCCGCGTCGAACTGGCGTTCGCCCCGCGCGGCAGCGGCCAGCGCAGCGCCACGCTCGTGCTGTGGCCCAAGGACGCGGCGGCGCCGGCGCTGGTGAGCCTGCAAGGCCGCGGCGTGACGACCGCAGGCGCCGCCTGGGTCGCCGACCGTCTGACGCTGGACTTCGGCAAGCAGGCCATCGGCGTGGCCGGCGCCAGCCGCAGGCTGCGTTTCACCAACGTCGGCAGTGCCAGCGCCGCATTGCCCGCCCTGCGCCTGCAAGGCCCTTTCAACCTGATCCGGCAGGACGCAGCCTGCAGCGCCGTGCTGGCGCCGGGGCAAGGCTGCGTGGTCGACGTCGGCCTGGCCGCAGCCAGCGCCGGCATGGCCGTCACCAGCGGCGTGCTAACACTGGAAGTGCCGGCACAGCCCGCCCTGCGCGTGGCGCTGGTGGCGCAGCCGGTCGAGCGTGCTGCGCTGCTGGCCTGGGGCGAGACGGCGCCCGCGGCCGGGGCTTTCCCGGCGACGGCCGTCGGCGCGTCGAGCCTCGGGGCCAGCGTCAGCCTGACCAACTTCGGCAATGCTGCGGCGCCGCCGCTGGCCTGGGCCTTCAGTGGCGACGGCGCGGGCGACTTCAGCGTCGACGCCGGCAGCAGCTGCAACTTCGGCCTGGTGCTCGCACCCGGGGCGAGCTGCAACCTGAACTTGCGCCTGCAGCCCACGCAAGCCGGTACACGCGTGGCGCGGCTGGTGGCGGCGGGTGAGGCTGCCGTCGATGAGCTGCCCCTGCAGGGCCAGGCGCTCGGCCCGGCCCTGCCCGACCTGCGCGCCACCCCCGCGCTGCTGGCCTTCGCCGCGCGCACCGGCCAAATCGCCGAGCCGCAGGCACTGTGGCTGCGCAACGTCGGTGCGGCTTCGCTGCACGTCGAAACGCTGGCCATCCTGGGCAGCGGCTTTGCCTTGCGCAGTGACGAGGCCTGCGCGGCCCGCGGCTTCGAGCTGCTGCCGGGCATGGCCTGCGTTGTCGACGTGTCATGGAACGGTGCCGCCGCGGCGGCCAATGGCGGCAGCCTGGCGGCCAGTGGTGACGGGCCGCTGGTGCAGGCCAGCGCGCCACTCAGCGTCACCGAAGACCCGGCGCAGCAAAACAACGCCGGCACGGGTGGCGGTGCTCTCGGGCTGCCGGCACTGTGCCTGCTGCTGCTGTGCGTGTGCGGCCTGCTTCGAACAGAATCGCGCCATGGCTGAACACCTTGCACCCTGGTACGCGGCACGCCGCCAGCTCTGGCAGGCCTTGTCGTGCAGCGCCTTCGCGCCCCCCTTGCTGGCGGCCACCAACGCCAGCGGCAGCGTCCCCGAAATCAGCCTGCGCGCCAGCGACGGCGAGCCCGTGCTGTCCGACGCGTCCACCGCCGCGGGCAAGTGGCGCGCGACTTACATCGACTTCTGGGCCTCATGGTGCGGCCCTTGCAAGCTCTCGTTCCCCTGGCTGAACCAGATGCACGAGCAGTACGCGGCCAAGGGCCTGCGCATCGTGGCCATCGGGCTGGACCGCAAGGATGCCGACGCCCAGCGCTTCCTCAAATCACTGCCGCCGCGCTTTGCCGTGGCCTTGGACCCCGCGGCCGACACGGCCACGCTGCTGGGCCTGCAGGTCATGCCGACGTCCTACCTGATCGGCCCCGGCCGCCGGCTGCTCGCCACGCACAAAGGCTTCCGGCTCGACGACGCGGCCGACACGGAAGCGCAACTCAAGGCCGCGCTGGCATGAGGCGTGGGTTGGCGCCCGTCACCTGCGTTCTGGCGTTAGCGACTCTGGCCTTGACCGCCTGCAGCGTCGCCGCACCTCGGCCCTGGGAGAAGGATCTGCTGGCGCGCGAGGCCATGACGATGGACGGCGATGTGCTCGAACAGCGCCACGCCGCGCACATCTACAGCAGCCGCGAGAACTCCAGCGGTGGCGCCGGGGTCGGCGGCGGCGGCTGTGGCTGCAACTGAGCCGCGCACGGCGCCGGCTTGGGTGCCGCTGTTGGCCGCGGCGCTGGGGCTGCCGGGCTTGGTGGGTGTGGTGGCTGAAGCCAAGGCGCAGGGCGACCCCGGCCCCGGCTCGGTCAGCTTCAAGTGGCTCGCCTACCAGGACCGCCAGCCCGGGCTGGAGCGCATCCGTGTCAGCTCGCCTGCGCTGTTAGTGCGCGCCCCTGTGGCCGGCGTCTGGGTGCTGGAAGGCAGCCTCAGCGCCGACGTCGTGTCGGGCGCCTCGCCGCGCTACCACAGCGCCATCTCGGGTGCCTCGCGCATGAGCGATGAGCGCCAGGCCGGCGACCTCAAGCTCACCCACCTGGGCGAGCGCCAGGACCTGAGCCTCGGCCTCGCAGCCTCCGACGAAAACGACTACCACTCGCGTGCGCTGTCCATCGAAGGCCGCTGGCACAGCAGCGACCGCAACCGCAGCTGGAATGCCGCTCTGGCCTTCACCCACGACCGCATCGGCTCCAGGGACGACGGCACGCTCGACCGGCGGCGCCGCACGCTCGAAGCCAGCGCCGGCGTGACGCAGGCGCTGAGCCGCGCCGACCTGGTGCAGTTCAACCTCACGCACGCCGCAGGCCACGGCTACTACGCCGACCCCTACAAGCGCCCCGACGTGCGCCCCGGTTCGCGCCACCAGAGCATCGCGCTGCTGCGTTGGAACCACCACTTCGAGGCCACCGACGTGAGCTTTCGCGGCAGCTGGCGTGGCTACCGCGACAGTTTCGGCGTGCGCTCGCACACGTTCAGCCTGGAGCCGGTCATCGGCCTGGGCCCACGCATCGCCCTCACGCCGGGCCTGCGCCTGTACACGCAGACGGCGGCGCGCTTTTACTACGACCCGGTGTACTCCTTTGCCGGCGCGCCCTACCCGCCGGGCTACTTCGAAGCGCCACCGCAGTTCCTGTCGCCCGATGCACGGCTGTCAGCCTTCGGTGCGGTCAGCGTGAGTCTGAAGTTAGCACTGAAGCTCGGCGAGGTCTGGCGCACCGACGTCAAGCTCGAACGCTACGAACAGCGCAGCGCCTGGCGCGTGGGCGGGCCAGGCTCGCCAGGGCTGGCGCCGCTGTCGGCACGATGGCTGACGCTGGGGCTGTCGCGGCAGTTTTGAGCTGCCCGCGACGCATCGTCGTCACGGGTAAACCCCATCATTCGATTGGTGGGCGTGTCTCGACCCCTCCTACCCAGAGTTAGCCGTCCGTCGCTAGACTCGGCCCAACCCTGTGCAATGCATGGCCGGGGTACGCGGGAGGTACCAGTATGAAGACGAGGTTCTCAAGAACTTGGGGCGCAGTGGGGGCCGCACTTTGCGGCGGGCTGCTTGCCGCTTGCGGTGGCGGCTCGACGCCCACGGCGCCTAACGCTGAAGCGTTGGTGACCGCCGAGCCGGTGGCCTCCAGTGGCCAGGTGGCGCCACCCGCGGCGGCGGCCAAGGTGAGCTTCTACGCCGCGTCGCGTTTCGCCGAGCAGGCCAGCTTCGGCCCGACACCGGCGCTGGTGGCCGAGCTGCAGGCCAAGGGCTTCGAGAAGTGGATCGACGAGCAGCAGGCGCTGCCCTTCGTGCCGATCGACGTCGCGCCGGCCGAAGCCGTCTACGCCATTGCCCAGAACGACCAGGTGCCACAGGAGCTGCGCGACTACTTCGTACGCGAGTTCCTGCGCCTGGCGGTCGGCGGACGCGACCAGTTGCGCCTGCGCGTGATGTGGTCGCTGTCGCAGTTCGTGGTGGCGGCAACGACCAAGGGCGAAGGCCCCGGCCACATCACCTGGGCCAACGTGCTTTACCGCAATGCTTTCGGGCCCTACGGCACGCTGCTGCGCGAAGCCTCGGTCGACCGCTTCATGGGCCACTACCTCGACAACGACCAGAACCGGCCGAAGAGCGCCGAATGCCAGCATTGCGCGCCGAACGAAAACTACGCGCGCGAGCTGATGCAGCTGTTTTCGATCGGCGTCTTCAAGCTCAATGCCGACGGCACGCCGCAACGCGACAGCCGCGGCCGCTTCGTCGAGACCTACACCCAGCGCGATGTTGAAGAGCTGGCGCGTGTGCTCACTGGCTGGGCCACCGACAACAACCCGCCCAACCGCCCGAATCGCAACTGGGCCAACTGGACCAAGCCGATGGTGCCCAGCACCTGGCCGCCGGAGCGCGACGCCGGGGCGAAGACGGTGATGGGCAAGTTCTTTCCGGCCGGGCAGGCCACGCCGAAAGACCTGGACGACGCCATCGAGATGCTGATGGCGCATCAGAACATCGCACCTTTCGTCGCCACGCGGATGATCCAGCACCTGGTAAAGAGCAACCCGACGCCGGCCTACGTCAGCCGCATGACCGCCATCTTCGTGAATAACGGCCAAGGTGTGCGGGGCGACATGAAAGCCATGGTCAAGGCCATCCTGCTCGACGCCGAGGCCCGCGCCGGCGACAGCCCCAACACCGCGCGCAGCGACGACGGCAAGTTCCGCGAGCCGGTGCTGCACAGCGTGGCCATCTGGCGCGGCATGGGCTGCACCGCAGCACCCATCACCAACTGGGGCGGCCAGCCGGTGACGGGTGTGCAGACCCCGTTCAACCAGAGCAGTGTCTTCAGCTTCTACGCGCCCACCGACCGCGCGCCGGGCAGCAACCTGCTGGCACCGGAACAAAAGGTCTTGACCTCGGGCGAGTTGCGCGACCGCACCGGCCTGGCGAGCTGGCCGCTGCGCTGGGACAACACCTTGCAGCGCAACGACGCGACGCGGCTGAAGACCGCAGGCTGCCTGATCGACGACCTGGCCGCGAGCTTCTTCAAGTCGCCCGCTGCGTTCTCCGACTGGCTTGCGGTGCGCCACTTTCGCGGCGCCATGCCGCCCACGCTGCGCAGCAACCTGAGCCAGTTGATGTCCATGCAATACCCACCGTACAACAAGAACGACCCCTACGAGGGGCCGATACGGATGCTGAACTACGCCTTGCTCACGCCCTACTTCGGAGTCATCAAATGATCAGCCGCCGCCAACTCCTCGGGGCCAGCGGGCTGTTGCCGCTGGGTGGTTTGCTCTCCAGCCTGCCCGGCGCCAGTGGCGCGGCGGGCGAGGACTACCGCACGCTGGTGGTGGTCTATCTCAACGGCGGCAACGACGGCAACAACCTGCTCGTGCCCACCGACGCGATGTACAACGACTACCAGGCCGCGCGCCAGAACCTGGCCCTGCCCAAAGCCAGCCTGGCCAACCTGCCCGGCTTCAGCGCCGGCCACAGCTTCGGCCTGCATGCCTCGCTGCAACCCCTGGTGGGCCTGTACAACCAGCAGCGGCTGGCCTTCATCAGCAACGTCGGGCCGCTGGTGATGCCTTGCACCGCGCGCCAGGTGCTCGACCAGAGCGTGGACGTGCCGCCCTTCCTGCTGTCGCACAGCGACCAGACGGCCATCGTGCAGGGCTGGACGGTCAGCGACAACCTCAACGGCTGGGCCGGCCGCGCGCTCGAGCTCTTGCCCTCGCAGCTGCAGAACCGCGCCGCTGCCGTGACCTTGGACACGAATCGCACGCTGGTGCTGGGCCAGCGCTCGTCGGTCTCGCAGATGAACCTGGACGGCGCGCGCTACTGGGGCATCGGCGACCTGGGCAACCCCAAGTCCGACGGCACACAAGCCCTGCTGCGCATGGCGCAGTGGCAGTTCAGCAATGCCTACGAAGCCGAGTACGCGCGCACCTACGGCCTGGCCATCAATGACGGCACTTTCTTCACACAGGCCTTCCAGAATGCCGGCACACCGGCAGGTGACTTCGGCAGCGACGGCAACCAGCTGGCGCGCAATTTGCGCGGCATTGCCTCGGTGCTGCCCTACTTCAAGAATGCGGGGCTGAAGCGCCAGGTGATCTTGCTGCAATGGGGCGGCTTCGACACCCACACCAACCAGCGCGGCAGCGACGCCGGCACGCAGGACTCGCAGTTCGCCGTGCTGGCCAAGGCGCTGCAAGCGTTCGACGACAGCAACAAGGCCGCCGGCCTGGACAACAACGTGGTGACGCTGGTGATGACCGAGTTCGGCCGCACCGTGCGCCCGGGTTCAGGGGGTGGCAGCGAACACGCCTGGGGCAACCACTGGATGACGCTGGGCGGCCCGGTGGCCGGCGGCAAGGTGGTCGGCACCTTCCCCAGCCCGGTGCTGGGCGGCGCCGACGATGGCGACCCCGGTAAGAACGGCCGCCACGTGCCGACCACCAGCGTCGACCAGGTCGGTGCCACGCTGATGCAATGGCTGGGCCTGTCATCCAGCCAGTTTCACGATGTCTTTCCATGGCTGGTGAACTTCCAGCAGAAGACGATTCCGCTGCTGCGCGTTTGAGACTCGGCACGCACGCTGACGAAAGCACAACATGGCTAACAGGGATGTGAATCTGACCAATGGCGACGACGTCTTCATCGAAGACATCGCCGACAAGGACAACT
Organism: Rubrivivax sp.; assembly: GCA_031365825.1. GTDB lineage: Bacteria > Pseudomonadota > Gammaproteobacteria > Burkholderiales > Burkholderiaceae_C > Rubrivivax. The sequence goes on from JANLYV010000120.1 coordinate 8,472, forward strand.
GGCTGACCGTCTACGGCCTGGATGGCAACGACGTGATCAAGCTGTACCAAGGTACGGCCATTGGCGGCAAAGGCAACGACACCTTCCAGAAGATCGTGGACGCCAGCAACCCGAATCGCGACTTTCAGGTGGCGTACTGGAATGCCGGTGACAACCTCAAGGTGAACCTCGCAGAAGGCTGGGCCGAAGATGGCCAGGGCGGGCGCGACACCTTGATCGGCGTGCTGAAAATTCACGGCAGCGGCAGCAAGAACGCTTGGGTCCAAGGTGACGCCAACGACAACTACTACTGGCCCAACGGTGGCGATGACACCTTCATCGGTGGCGGTGGGCACGACGCTGTGTCCGCCAACAGCTCCTGGCGCCTGAACGCCAGCTCCCCGTGGCACCAGATGACCCTGAGCACCACGGTCATCAGCGTTTCAGTCGATGGGCGGCAGGCTACGATGCTGCCCAAGGAAGGCAGCGGCTTCTCGATCACCACCACCGATGTCGAGTTCTTCGACATCCGTCTCGTCGACGAGCCCAACGCACCCACTGTGCGCTACAGCTTCGCCGACTTCATCACCCAGCAGACGATGGCCGAGCAGGCCATCGCCGCCGGCGGCACGATGCGCTGGAACGCCGCGCAGCCGCTGGGCTCGGCCGTCAACGTCAGCTTCAGTTTCGTCACCGCCCCACCTTCCACCGGCATAGGCGCGCCGGGCTTTCGCGCCTTCAGCGCGGGCGAGCAGCAGCTGGTGCGCGACATCCTGGCCAAGACAGCGCTCGTCACGCAGATCAGCTTCACCGAAGTGGCTGAAGCCGGCGCCAGCGTCGGTCAGTTGCGTTTCGGCGTTAGCCAGCAATCCAACACCAAAGGCCAGACCTTCCTGCCCGGCCAGAACGGCGACCAGGCAGGTGATGTGTGGATGGACGCCGAGTCGATGGCCAACATCGCCAGTGGCAGCGAGGGCTACCAGGCGCTGCTGCACGAGATCGGCCACGCGCTCGG
>JANLYV010000171.1:0-1631 GCA_031365825.1 Rubrivivax sp.
TGATGCTGCCGTCGCGCTGCACGGCCTGCCCCGCGACCCAGGTCGCCAGGTAGCCCTCGGCCCGCTGCAGCAGCCGCCGCCCGAGCGCGGGCAGGTCGCGTTGCACCTGCGGCCTGCCCAGCGCCAGTCGCGCCGGGTCGATCAGGTTCAGATCGGCACGCCGGCCCAGGCTGATGCGGCCGCGGTCACGCAGGCCCAGGTAGTCGGCATTGCGGCTGCTGAGCATGTGCACCGCCGCCTCAAGCGGCAGCCGGTCGTGGCCGCGGTCACGCACCCAATGTGTCAGCATGAAGGTGCTGAAACTCGCGTCGCACACCGTGCCGACATGCGCGCCCGCGTCGGACAAACCCGCCAGCGCTCGCGGGTGCGCCAGCATCTCGCGCACGACGTCGAGGTTGCCGTCGTTGTAGTTGAAGATCGGGAAGTAGATGAGGCTCGTGCCGTCACCTTGCGCCAGGTGGTCGTAGATCGCCTCCAGCGCCGTGACGCTGCGCTGCCTGGCGCGTACGTAAAAGCTTTGGCTCACGTCGGGTTCGTAGTTAGGCACTTCATCCAGCGGGAACATGCGCGCGGCGACGAGTTCGATGCGCGCCAGCAGGATGTCCACCAGCGGCGGGATCGGCGTGCCGTCGCCGGCCAGCCGCTCACTCGTCTGTGCCAGGATGGTGGCCTTGCGTGCGGGCTCGCGCATCGCTGCGGCGCGCTGCACCAACGGCAGGCCGGCGATGGCCTTGTAGCCGGGGAAGCCCATGAAGGGCTGGAAGCTCGTGTCCAGGCCGTTGACCACGCCGATGCCGCGCGCGGCGGTTTGCAGGTACAGCGGCAGGCCCTGCGCCACGGCGGCATCCACGCGCTCGCGCATCACTTTCCACTGCTCGCCGCCGGGGTCGCGCTGCAGCCAGCTCATCGACAGCGGCCGGCCCGAGGCGCGCGCCAGTGTTTCGACCAGCGCGAACTCGGCGTCGAAGCGCTCCGGGCCGCGCATCACGTCGAAGTCGCTCACCAGCTGCACCACGCCATGCCTCAGGCCTTCGAAGGCGCGCGCGATGCCGGCGAGCTCTGCCGCGCCGGCTTCAGACGCCGGTGTTTCCTGGCCGCGCGCGGTGCGGTGATTGTCGCTGCGGCCGGTCGAAAACCCCACGGCGCCGGCCTGCAGTGCTTCACGCAGCAGGCCGCACATGGCCTCGATGTCGGCCGGCGTCGCGGCTTCATGCGCCACTGCGCGCGTGCCCATCACGCGCATGCGCAGCGGGTCGTGCGGCACCTGCACAAGGAAGTCCAGGCTGTGCGGCCTGGCGTCGAGCGCGGCCATGAATTCGGGGAAGCTCTGCCAGTCGAATGGCACGCCCTCGGCCAGCGCCACGCCGGGGATATCTTCCACACCTTCCATGAGCTCGATCAGCGCTTGCTGCTGGCCGGCCAGCAGCGGCGCGAAGCCGACGCCGCAGTTGCCCATCACCACCGTCGTCACGCCGTGGTGGATGCTCGGGCTGAAGGTCTCGTCCCAGCTCGCCTGGCCGTCGTAGTGGGTGTGAATGTCCACGAAACCCGGCGTTAGCCAGGCGCCATCGGCCGCGACTTTTTCGCGCGCGCCGCTCGTGATGCGGCCGATGTCGACGATGCGGCCGTCG
>JANLYV010000191.1:0-2369 GCA_031365825.1 Rubrivivax sp.
CGCGCCGGCCAGCGGTGGCATGCTACGGTTACTGCAGGCCGGGCCCGATGCCTGGCGGCAGCTCAGGCCGGGCACAGGCTCGGCAACAGCCGCCGCTGTCGCGCTGGCCGAGGTGCAACTGCTGGCCCCCGTACCGCGCCCCGGCAAGATCGTGGCTGTTGGCCGCAACTACGCCGACCACGCCAAGGAAACCGGCGTCTCGCCTTTCGAGAAGCCGCGCATCATCAGCAAGCTGCCCAGCAGCGTGTGCGCGCCCGGCAGCCGCGTCGTGCGGCCGCAAGGCGTGACCAAGCTTGACTTCGAGGTCGAGCTTGCGGTCGTGATCGGCGCCTTCGCGCAACGGGTGACGATGGCGCGTGCGCTGGAGCACGTCGCCGGCTACACCGTGCTCGACGATGTCAGCGCGCGCGAATTCCAGTTCGACCTCAACCCCGCGCAGACCACCTTTGCCAAGAGCATGGACAGCTTCTGCCCCATGTGCCCGTGGCTGGTGACGCACGACGAGATCGCCGACCCACAGGCGCTGGAGCTCAGCTGCCATGTGAACGGCCAGCCGATGCAGCACGGCCACACCGCCGACATGCTGTTCCCGGTGGCGCGGCTGATCGAATACATCAGCAGCTTCATGACGCTGGAGCCGGGCGACGTGATCGCCACCGGCACGCCGGCCGGCATCGGCGCCTTCCGCGACCCACCGGTCTGGCTGCAGCCCGGCGATCGCATCCGCATGGAAATCTCGCGCATCGGCGTGCTCGAGCACGAGATTGCCGCCTGAATCCCGACTCTGACAAAACGAACGGAGACCTTATGAAACCCACCCGACGCGCGATGTCCGCCGCCTGCCTGGCGCTGCTGACGACCTCGACCCTGCCCACGTTGGCGCAGGACTACCCCACCAAGCCCATCCGCATGGTGGTGGGCTACGCTGCTGGGGGCCCGACTGACGTGATCGCGCGTCTGGTGGCGCAGGACCTGCAAACGGCGCTGGGTCAGACCGTGGTGGTGGAGAACAAGACCGGCGCCAACGGCAACATCGCCACAGAAGATGTGGCGCGCGCACCGGCCGATGGCTACACGCTGATCGTCAACACGCTATCGCACAACGTCAACGCGCTGCTCGGTGCGGGCAAAGTCAAGTACGACCCGGTGAAGAACTTCGCGCCCGTGAGCCTGGCGGTGGTGCTGCCGCAGGTGCTGGTGGTGGGACCTGATTCGCGCTACACCACCGTGGCCGAACTGGTGAAGGCGGCCAAGGCCAAGCCGGGCGACGTCTCCTTTGGCTCGGCCGGCAACGGCGGCTCGGCCCACCTGTCGGCCGCACTGCTGGAGGTGCGCGGCGGCGCGAAGATGAACCACATCCCCTTCCGCGGCAACGCGCCGGCGCTCACCGAAGTGATGGCCGGGCGGGTGGACTTCATGTTCTACCCGATGATCGGCGTGGCCGACCGCGTGGCGGGCAAGCAGCTGAAGGTGATCGGCATCACCACCAAGCAGCGCCATGCCGACTTCCCCGGCGTACCGACGATGGCCGAGGCCGGCTTCCCGGGCTTTGAGGACTACATCGGCCCGGTGGGCTTCCTGGCTCCGGCCGGCACGCCTGCGCCGGTGCTGGCCAAACTGAGTGGCGCCATCCGCGCCACGCTGGCCAAGCCGACGATTCAGGACAAGCTGCGCGGCCTGGGCGCGGTGGTCGTGGCTTCGTCGCCCGATGAATACCGTGACTGGCTGAAGAAGGATCACGAGCGCTGGGCGCAGCTGATCAAGGACGCGGCCGTGACCGCAGAGTAGTGGCCCCGGCCAGGCCGCGATGCCTGGGCCGAATGGGTCCAGGCGGTTGCAGCCTGCAGAGTTCGCTAACGCTTGAAGTCAGCGCAGTCTCCGCAGTGTGTCTGGCAAGGGTGCATGCCCCGGGGTCGGCCCTGGCTGAACCGAACTGCAGTCCTGAAGAGTCAGGCGCCCACGGGCCGAAGCAACGCTGCCTGCACTCGATCGGGCGTAAAGGGAACCTCGCGCAGCCGCGCCCCGGTGGCGTCGAACACCGCGTTGGCTATGGCCGCCGGAATGGCGCACGGTGTCGGTTCACCCGCGGCGAAGGTCGGCTGATCGGGGCGGTCGATCAGGTCCACCTCGACGCGCGGTACCTGGTCGTGGCGGATGATCGGATAGCTGACCCAGTCGCGCGACAGCACCTCGCGCCGGTCCCAGCGCACCGTCTCCATCAGCGTGCGGCTCACGGTCTGGATCGTGCCGCCTTCAATCTGGTTGATGGTGCCGTCGGGGTTGACGACCAGGCCCTCATAAAAAAGGAAAACAGGTCCACATCGTGGGTTATATAGTAACCACAAAAGATGCTTCCACCATGAAGACCA
>JANLYV010000214.1:0-6175 GCA_031365825.1 Rubrivivax sp.
GCGCGCCCATCCCCTTGGGGCCATAGGTCTTGTGCGCCGACATGCTCATCAGGTCGATCGGCAACTGGGCCATGTCGATCACCACCTTGCCGGTGGCCTGGGCCGCGTCAACGTGGAAGATGATGCCGCGCTCGCGGCACATCGCGCCGATGGCGGGGATGTCTTGAATCACGCCGATCTCGTTGTTGACGAACATCACCGAGACGAGGATGGTGTCGGGCCGCAGTGCCGCCTTGAACTTGTCGAGGTCGAGCAAGCCGTCTTCCTGCACGTCGAGGTAGGTCACCTCGAAGCCCTGGCGCTCGAGCTCGCGCATGGTGTCGAGCACGGCCTTGTGCTCGGTCTTGACCGTGATGAGGTGCTTGCCGCGGCTGCTGTAGAAGTTGGCCGCGCCCTTGATGGCGAGATTGTTGGACTCGGTGGCGCCACTGGTCCAGACGATCTCGCGCGGGTCGGCGTTGATCAGCTGCGCCACCTGCTCGCGCGCGCGCTCGACCGCTTCTTCGGCTTCCCAGCCCCAGGCGTGGCTGCGTGAGGCCGGGTTGCCGAAGTGTTCGCGCAGCCAGGGGATCATGGCGTCGACCACGCGCGGGTCACACGGCGTGGTGGCGCCGTAGTCCATGTAGATGGGCAGATGCGGGGTCATATTCGAAGACATAAGCGAGCTCGTGTGCAAATGCTTGTGCAGTCAACTTCAAAGTTATTTGATGACGCTGCCACCGAAGGCGCTGCCCAGCGCAAACACCGAATTCGGCGCCGTGATCTTGATCGGCTTGACCACCGGCTGCGACGAGAAGGCGCGCTTCATCGGCGCTTCGGCTATGGCCACGCCCTTGGCCAGTTGTTCGTCGACCAGGCCCTTGAGGTTGATCGAGTTCAGGTACTCGATCATCTTCGTGTTCAGGCTGGCCCACAGGTCGTGCGTCATGCAGCGCGTGGCGTCTTCGCCCATGCAGTTTTCCTTGCCGGCACAGCCGGTGGCGTCGATGGGCTCGTCCACGGCAACGATGATGTCGGCCACTGTGATGTCGGCGGCGGCACGGCCCAGCGCATAGCCGCCGCCGGGGCCGCGTGTGCTCTCGACGAGCTCGGCGCGGCGCAGCTTGCCGAAGAGTTGTTCGAGGTAGGACAGCGAAATCCGCTGGCGTTGGCTGATGGCGGCCAGCGCCACCGGCCCGGCGCCCGAGCGCATGCCCAAGTCGATCATGGCGGTGACGGCAAAACGGCCTTTGGTGGTCAATCTCATGGCTTCTCCTGTGGGGAGTGGGTCGGCTTCGCAGTGGGCTCGCGGCGCTGCGTCAGGGGACGCGGCCGAGATTCCGAGCGATTTGCTCAACTATAGCAGAAGTTGAGTGAATCGCTCGCCTACTGCCTCGTAGGTGCGCCTGTCTGAGCGCCTTCTCAGCCCTTGGTTCACCCACTGCCCTGGCGCTGCGCCACGAGTGCGGCGAGCAAGGCCTGGCAGCCGCCCTCGATCAGCGTCAGCACATGCTCGAAGCCCTCGGGCGCGCCGTAATAGGGGTCGGGCACGTCCTGCGCCAGCAGCGCCACGAGCTTGCCTTCGGTCGGCGCCAGGGGTTGCGCCTGCAGCCAGCGCAGGTTGTCGCCGTCCATCACGACGATGCGGTCGAAGCGAGTGAAGTCGTCGTGGCCAAACTGGCGCGCCCGGATCTTCGACAGGTCGTAGCCGCGACGCGCTGCCGCGGACTGCATCCGGGCATCAGGCGGCGAACCGGCCAGCGCGTGGGTGCCGGCTGAGTCGACGCCGATGGTTTGGTGAAGGCCGCGTTCGGTCAGAAGTTTGTGCATCACCGCCTGCGCGGTCGGCGAACGACAGATGTTGCCGGTGCAGACCATCAAGAGGTGCATCTGATAGTTGGGAGTCTTGGGTTTCCAGGGCCACATCGAAGCAGCATAGCCCAGCTACGGTGGCGTTTTGGCGCGGTCAGGCGCGCCTTGGGGTCTGCGGCAGCAGCGGCACCACGTGGTCGGGCACCGACGCGCCGAAGGCCTGCTCGCGGATCAAGGCCAACTGGTCGCGCAGCGATGCGGCCTTCTCAAATTCGAGGTTGCGCGCATGTTCGAGCATCTGCTTTTCCAAGAGCTTGATGCGCTTGCCCAGGTCGCGCTCGGACATGGCTTCGACCTCCAGCGCAGCCTTGGCTGCCTTCAGGTCGTCACGCGCGGTCTTGTCGGAGACGACGCCGTCGATCATGTCGCGGATGCGCTTGTGCACGCTGCGCGGCGTGATGCCTTGCGCCAGGTTCCAGGCGATCTGCTTGTCGCGCCGCCTCTCGGTCTCGCCCATGGCCTTGCGCATCGATTCGGTCACCTTTTCAGCGTAGAGGATGGCGCGGCCGTTGATGTGGCGCGCGGCGCGGCCGATGGTCTGGATCAGGCTGCGCTCGCTGCGCAGGAAACCTTCCTTGTCGGCGTCGAGGATGGCCACGAGCGAGACCTCGGGCAGGTCCAGGCCTTCGCGCAACAGGTTGATGCCGACGAGCACGTCGAAGACGCCCAGGCGCAGGTCGCGCAGGATCTCGACGCGCTCCACCGTGTCCACGTCACTGTGAAGGTAGCGCACCTACACGCCGTTGTCGCTGAGGTAGTCGGTGAGCTGCTCGGCCATGCGTTTGGTGAGCGTGGTGATGAGCACGCGCTCGTTGATCTCGACCCGTTCGCGGATTTCCTGCAGCACGTCGTCGACCTGCGTCGCAGCGCTGCGCACCTCGACCTCGGGGTCGACCAGCCCGGTGGGCCGCACCAGCTGTTCGACCACCTGGCCGGCATGCTGCTGCTCATAAGCGGCCGGCGTGGCCGAGACGAACACCACCTGGCGCATCTTGCCCTCGAACTCCTCGAACTTCAGCGGCCGGTTGTCGAGCGCGCTAGGCAGGCGAAAACCGTACTCGACGAGCGTAGTCTTGCGCGCGCGGTCGCCGTTGAACATGCCACCGAACTGGCCGATCAGCACATGGCTTTCGTCCATGAACATCAGCGTGTCTTCGGGCAGGTAGTCCACCAGCGTCGGCGGCGGATCGCCGGGTGCCGAACCGGAGAGATGGCGCGTGTAGTTCTCGATGCCTTTGCAGTGGCCCACCTCCTGCAGCATCTCCAGATCGAAACGCGTGCGCTGCTCCAGGCGTTGCGCTTCGACGAGCTTGCCGTCTTTCACGAACTGGTCGAGCCGCTCGCGCAGTTCGATCTTGATGGTGTCGATGGCGGCCAGCACGCGGTCGCGCGGCGTGACGTAGTGGCTCGACGGGTAGACGGTGAAGCGCGGAATCTTCTGCCGCACGCGGCCGGTGAGCGGGTCCAGCAGCTGCATGCCTTCGACTTCGTTGTCGAAGAGCTCGATGCGCAGCGCCAGCTCGGAATGTTCAGCCGGGAAGACGTCGATGGTGTCGCCGCGCACACGAAAGCTGCCGCGCGAAAAGTCCGTGTCGTTGCGCGTGTACTGCATCCGGATGAGGTGCGCAATGAGGTCGCGCTGACCGATCTTGTCGCCCACGCGCAGCGTCATCACCATCTGGTGGTAGTCGGCCGGGTTGCCGATGCCGTAGATGGCGCTGACGCTGGCGACGATGACCACGTCGCGCCGCTCGAGCAGGCTCTTGGTGGCGCTCAAACGCATCTGCTCGATGTGCTCGTTGATGGCGCTGTCTTTCTCGATGAAGAGGTCGCGCTGCGGCACGTAGGCTTCGGGCTGGTAGTAGTCGTAGTAGCTGACGAAGTACTCGACCGCGTTCTTCGGAAAGAACTCGCGAAACTCGCTGTAGAGCTGCGCCGCCAGCGTCTTGTTCGGCGCGAACACGATCGCCGGGCGGCCCAGCCGCGCAATGACGTTGGCCATGGTGAAGGTCTTGCCCGAACCGGTGACGCCCAGCAGCGTCTGGAAGCTCAACCCGTCACTGATGCCTTCGGTCAGTTGCGTTATCGCCTGGGGCTGGTCGCCCGCGGGCGCAAAGGGCTGCAGCAGCGCAAAGGGCGAGCCTTCGAAGTTGACGAATTCGCCGCGAAGCTCGGGCGCATCGGGTTCTGTCGTGAGCGGTTCGATCATCGGTGCAACCCTGTGTGCTATGCCCGGCAAATTAGAATGGGCGCGCCTTGATGGCCACCGCGCACGGGCGAACCCGCAAGGGTATCGCAGTGCCCGCCCTTCCAAACCCCTTTTCTGTACGCGAAAGCCTGCCATGCCTGCCTCGCTGTTTTCTGCCGTTGAACTGGCTCCACGCGACCCCATCCTCGGCCTCAACGAACAGTTCAATGCAGACCCGAACCCGGCCAAGGTCAACCTCGGCGTCGGTGTCTATTTCGACGACGAAGGCAAGCTGCCCGTGCTGGCCTGCGTGGACGCGGCCGAGGGTCAGATGCTCAGCAACCCCAAAGCCAAAGGCTACCTGCCCATCGACGGCATCGCGGCCTACGACAAGGCGGTACAGGGCCTCGTCTTCGGCGCCGACAGCGCCGTCCTGCGCGAAGGCCGTGTCGCCACCGTTCAAGCGTTAGGCGGTACGGGTGGCTTGAAGGTCGGTGCCGATTTTCTGAAGCGTTTGCGCCCCGATGCCAAGGTCTTGATCAGCGACCCCAGCTGGGAGAACCACCGCGCGCTGTTCACCCGCGCCGGCTTCGTGGTGGAGAGCTATCCGTACTACGACGCCAGCACCCGTGGTGTGCGCTTCGAAGCCATGCGCGCAGCGCTGAACAAAGCCGCGGCCGGCACCATCGTCGTGCTGCACGCCTGCTGCCACAACCCGACCGGGTGCGATCTCACGCCGTCGCAGTGGCAGCAAGTGGTCGAGGTGGTGAAGGCGCGTGGCCTCGTGCCATTTCTCGACATGGCCTACCAGGGCTTCGGCAAGGGCATCGCCGAAGACGGCGCTGTCATCGGCCAGTTCGTCGCGGCCGGCTTGAGCTTTTTCGTCTCGACCTCGTTCTCGAAGAGTTTTTCGCTCTACGGCGAGCGCGTTGGCGCCCTGAGCGTGCTGTGTGCCAGTGCCGACGAATGCGCGCGCGTGCTGTCGCAGTTGAAGATCGTCATCCGCACGAACTACTCCAACCCACCGACTTTTGGCGCCCAGGTCGTGGCCACGGTGCTCAACACACCGGCGCTGCGCACGATGTGGGAAAACGAACTCGCCGGCATGCGCGAACGCATTGCGGCGGTGCGCAAGACGCTGATCGCGCGGCTGCGTGCTGCTGGCGTCACAGGCGAACTCGACTACATCCAGCGCCAGATGGGCATGTTCAGCTACTCCGGCCTGAGCAAGGAGCAGATGCAGCGCCTGCGCAGCGAGTTCGGCGTGTACGGCGTCGACAGCGGGCGCATCTGTGTGGCGGCGATCAACAGCCGCAACATCGATCGCGTGGTAGGCGCGCTGGCCAAGGTCATGTAGGACTGCGCTGAAAGCCGCGGGCGAAGGCAAACAGCGTCGTTTAGTGGCGCTTATCTAGGGTTTGCGGCCAACCAGCAACAGGCATGCTGCTCGCAAACCGCTATATTTGCTGCACTGCACAAATCTGCACGAAGCTCACGAAACGAGGTCGCATGCTTTATCAGGTCTATGAAACCCAGCGTGCCCTGATGGCGCCGTTCTCCGAGTTCGCCAGCGCTGCCGCCAAGCTCTACAGCCACCCGCTGTCGCCGTTTGCGCAAACACCGGCGTCGCAACGTGTCTCGGCCAGCTTCGACCTGCTGCATCGTCTGGCCAAGGAGTATGAAAAGCCGGAGTTCGACATCCGCAGTGTCCCAGTCGGCGGCGTCGACGTGGCGGTGCAAGAACAGGTGGCGATCCTCAAGCCCTTCTGCCGCCTGCTGCGCTTCAAGCGCTTCACCGACGACCAGCGTGCGCTTGAGCGCATGAAGAACCAGCCGACGGTGCTGGTGGTGGCGCCACTTTCGGGCCACCATTCGACGCTGCTGCGCGAGACGGTGAAGCACCTGCTGCAGGACCACAAGGTCTTCATCACCGACTGGACCGACGCGCGCATGGTGCCGCTGGAACAAGGCGAATTCCATCTCGACGACTACGTGGCCTATGTGCAGGAATTCATCCGCCATGCCGGGCCCGAGGCGCACGTGATCTCGGTCTGCCAGCCCACCGTGCCGGTGCTGGCTGCCGTGTCGTTGATGGCCACGGCCGGCGAGCGCACGCCGCTCACGCTGACGATGATG
>JANLYV010000224.1:0-3597 GCA_031365825.1 Rubrivivax sp.
GCGCGCCCAGATCGGCGCTGCTGCTCGACGAATCATGCTCCGGCAACAACAGGCCGAAGACCTTCGACGCACCCAGCGCACGCACCGCGAGAGCGCCGCAGACCGAGCTGTCGACGCCGCCCGACAAGGCGATGATCACGCCGCGCCGGTGCAGCTTCGAGCCGACCGCGTCCACCATCCAGCGCGAGATTTTCTCGACCTCGGCCGCGCAGTCGAGGCTCAGGGAATCGGTGCCGAGGCGGGCAGGGCTCAAGGCGGGCTCCATGCCCGGTTCAGGCCGTTACGAGCTTGCGTTGAACGTAGGCATCTATGTTGTCCAGACTGTCCAGGTTCTCGGGCACCATTTCCTCGTCGAGCACGGCAAAACCGTAGGTCTCTTCGAGGAAGGTCACGAGTTCCAGAAAGCCGGTGGAGTCGACCACGTGCGTTTCCATGAACGAGTCGGCGTCTTTCAGATGGTCGGCATTGCCACCCATGATGAAGTTGTCGACGATGTAGGCGCGAACCTTGTTTTTGGTGTCGGACATGTTTTTGTTCCCTGAAGGCCGGCTCGTAGTTTGATCAGGCGAGGCCGGTTTTCTTGATTTTGCCGGTGTCGGTTTTTGGCAGTTCGTCCACAAAGGTCACGTGTTTGGGTGCCATGAAGCTCTCCAGCTTCGACAGGCAATATTTGATGACATCGCGCTCGGTCAACGCCACCCCCGCCTTCAGGGTGACGAAGGCCTTGACAGCCTCTCCGAGCACCGGGTCGGGCACGCCGACCACCGCCGCCTCCAGAATGCCGGGCATGCCGTACAGCACGTTCTCCACCTCGCGGGGGCTGACCTTCTCGCCCCGGCTCTTGATGATGTCGTCCTTGCGTGCGACGAAATACAACCAGCCTTCGCTGTCGGTGCGGAAGATGTCGCCCGAGTGCAGCACCATCTCGCCGGCGATCGGGCCCGGCTTCAGCCGCTTGGCGGTTTCTTCCGGCTTGCCCCAGTAACCGCGCATCACGTTGCTGCCACGAATCACGAGCTCGCCCGTGGCACCGAAGGGCAGGCGCCGACCGGCTTCGTCGACGAGCCACACCTCTTCGTTGGGCATGCCGCGGCCCACGCTGGTTGGGCGGATGTCAAGCTGGTCGGGCGGCAAATAGGTGACGCGCTTGCATTCGGTCAGCCCGTACATCGAGTACAGCTGCGCCTGTGGGAAAAGATTGCGCAACTGGCGGATGTGTTCTTCCGACAGCGCGGCCGCGGTGTTGGTGATCTTGCGCAAATGCGGCAGCGGGTGATCGCGCAGCGTCTTCAGGTTCATCAGCAGCGAGAACACGGTGGGCACGCCGGGGAACACGGTGATCTGCTCGCGCACCATGGTTTCGAGCACCTTGACCGGGAACGAGAACGAACGCTCCAGCACCACGGTCGCGCCGACCAGAAATGCCATCAGCACCTGGTACAGGCCGTAGTCGAAAGCGAGCGGCAAGACGCAGACGATGCGGTCGTCGGGTTGCAGTTCGAGGTAGGTGCTGATCGAGCGCGCGGCCGAGATCATGTTCAGGTGCGTCAGCATCACGCCCTTGGCGTCGCCGGTCGAGCCCGAGGTGTAGATGATGCCGGCCAGGTCCTGGTCGATCAGCGCGGGCAGCGCCAGCGTGCCGTCGCTCTGCGTGGGGTAGGGCAGGCAGCGTGGGTCGGCCGGCAGTGGTGCGTCGCGTGCACCGGCCACGAAGCAGGTCTGCACGCTCTGGTTCTGCGAGAGCGCGTCTTCGAACTCGCCCTTCAGCGCAGCATGGGCAATCAGCGCGCTGGCGCCCGAATCGTTCAGCAGATAGGCCAGCTTGTCGCGCTTGGTCAGCGGGTTGACGGGCATGAACACGGCGCCGCACTTGAGCGCAGCGTAGAGGCTGACGACAGCCTCGACGCCGTTGTCCAGAAAGCTCGCGACCCGGTCGCCACGCTGAACGCTGCGCTGCTGCAATGACGCGGCAAGCTGCGTCGCCAGGCGATCGAGATCGGCGTAGCTGAGGCGTGTGCTCTCGAACACCAGCGCCAGCTTGTCGGGAGTTCGCCGGGCGCTGTCTTCGAACAACTGGTGCAGCAGCATCGTGGTGGGTTTCTGAAAAAACTCAGGCGATGACTGGCCGCGGTGCGGTCGAGCTGCCTTGAATGAACATCTGGTCGATCAGCATCGTGGAGAGGATGCCGACGAAGGCCATGTTGTCGCCGAAGCCGATGGTGCGCCCGCTGCGGCTCTTTTCGAACAGCTTGCGGACCGCCTTCGGATCGAAGTAGCCGGCTTTACCGATGCTCTCTTCGCTCATCAGCTCGGCCACGTACTCGGGCGCCTTGCCATCGACGAAAAAACTCTGGCTGTCGGGCGCGCGGTACGGCTGCTTGCTGCGGGTGCGCACCGACTCGGGCAGCAGGCCCTTCATCGAGCGTTTGAGCAGGTACTTCTCGGTCAGACCCATCAGCTTGTAGCGCGGCGGCAGGCGGTTGGCGAACTCGATCACGCGGTGGTCGAGGAATGGGAAGCGCCCTTCGATCGAGTTGGCCATCGCCATGCGGTCGCCCTGCGAGTTGAGCAGGTAGCCCGACATCAAGGTGTGCGCCTCCACGTACTGGTCACGCGCCATCGGCTGCCAGCGCCGAATGTTCGCCGGCAGGGTTGCTTCGATCGCCGGGTAGGCCGACCAGCCTGCGGTCGCGTCGCGCATCTGCGCAGAAAAGTATTGCGAGATGCGGCCGGTCGTGTTCCAGCGCGGAATGTGCGCGAAGTACGGGTCGTTCAGGTGCTCGATGCCTTCGCTGAAGAAGCTCTTCGCGAACGCACCGCTGGTGGCCGGCGAGTGTTTCAGGTAAGGGTACAGGCGCGTGAGCAGCTTCGGCCGCACGGTCGACTGCGGCGCGCGCGCCATGAAGCGCCGCACCCGCGCTTCCTTGAAGATGTCGTAGCCACCGAACACCTCGTCAGCGCCTTCGCCGGTCAGGACCACCTTGTAGCCTTGTTCGCGCACCGAGGCCGAGAGCAGCATCAGTGGCGTGGGGGCGGTGCGCAGGATCGGTGCCTCGGCATGCCACAGTGCCCGCGGGAAAGCGGCGGCGATGTCGGCGCGGGTGCAATGCACTTGCGAATGCTGGGTGCCGAGGTAGTCGACCAGCTGTTTCTGGTGCGCGCTCTCGTCGAACTCGCCGTCTTCGAAGGTGACCGAGAAGGTGCGCAGCGGCGTGTCGGTGAAGTTGTGGATCAGCGAAGTGATGATCGACGAGTCGAGCCCGCCGCTGAGGTAGGCGCCCACCGGCACGTCGGCGCGCAGTTGCAGGCGCACGGCGTCGACCATCAGCGCGCGCAACTCGTCGGCGTAGTCGGCGGCCGACCGGGTCGATTCGATCGGCTCGGTGGGGAAGTCCCAGTCCCAATAACAGGTGCTTGTCGTCTTGCCACCCTCGACCACCATCAGGTGGCCGGGCGGCAGCAACTGCACGCCTTCGAACACCGAGCGTGAGCCGATCGGGGCCCAGAACGTGAACACCTCGGCCAGCGCCAGCGGGTCGAGCCGGCGTGGCACACCGGCAATGGCGAACAGCGCTTTGGCTTCGGAGGCGAACAACA
>JANLYV010000585.1:0-1715 GCA_031365825.1 Rubrivivax sp.
GCGCGGGGTCGTGGGCCAGCGCGTCGGTGTATTCGCCCAGGCCGGCGTTGTCGTGCAGCAGCGCCACGGCAACGGCGTAGGGAATGCTGAACTTGGCGGCGTAAGCGTTGGGCGGCGCCTGCTTCAGCGCCAGCGGTTCCCACAGCCGGTGCACGATGCCTTCGGCGGTGTCGCATTCGATGCGTTCAATTTGTTCGTGAGCGATACCGCGACGGCGCAAGGCGCGGGCGCAGTCGATGAAGGGGTGGGCCATGGTGCCGCAGGCATAGGGCTTGAAAGCGATGGTGGGCCAGACCCAGGTGACGCCGAAGCCATCCAGCATCGCCTCGAAGTCGCCATCGCCGGTGTTGGCGTAGCCGTGGAAGAAACCGTGCTGACCTTCGAACACCGTGCGCGGGCCGATGAAGCCGCCCAACGCCAGGCGCACCGCGCGGTAGCCTGATTGCGCCGCAAAGCCCGGATGCATACGTTTGGTCCAGGCGCCTTCGGCCAGGTACTCGATGATGCCGCCGGCCATGCTGCCGGCGATGCCGAAAGCGTTGACCAGTTGCGCTTCGTTCAGCCGCAGCAACGCGCCGACGCCGGCCGCGGCACCCATCACGCCGAAAATGGCGGTGGGGTGGAAACCGGCCTTGTGCACTTTCATCGGCGCCACGGCGCACAGGCGGCAGGTGACCTCGACGCCGACGGCGATGCCGCGCAACAAGTCAGCGCCGCTTGCGCCATGGCGTTGAGCGGCGGCTAACACCGCAGGCACGATGACCGCACCGGCGTGCACCGGGCCACCTTCGTAGGTGTCGTCGAAGTCTTCGCCATGGGCGGCGGTGCCGTTGACGAAGGCCGCGCCTTCTGCGCCCAGCGTCAGCGCGGCGCCGATCACCGTGCACGGCCCGGGTTGGTCGATGGCCGCGATGGCCGCCAGCACATAGGGCTCGTGCCGTGCGGCGATGCAGATGCCGGTGATGTCGAGCACGAGCCGGCGCGCGACGGCAAGGGCGCGCGGGTCGGCTTCAGGCACGCAGCCCACGATGCCGCGTGCCAGCCGTTGTGCCACGGAAGGGTCTTCAGCCATCACGTTTGCCTTTGCTGCTGAAAAATTCCTTCCACGCGGTATAGCCGGTGAGCAACAAGGCCAGCAGCAGCAGCGCGAGCGAGACCTTGTCGGTGACGAAGATCATGGTGTCACCGCCGGAAATCAACAGGCTGCGCCGGTAGTTGCTCTCCACCAGGTAACCCAGCACCAGGCCCAGCACCAGCGGCAGCACCGGCAGCCTGAGCCAGCGCATGGTGTAGCCGAAAACGCCGATGGCGATGACGAGGAAGATCTCGAACACGCTCTGGTGGATGGCATACACACCCGACATCACCAGCGCCAGGATGGCGGCGATGAGGTAGGGCTTGGGCCGGTTCACCAGCCAGATGCAGGGCGAGAGGATCACCAGGCCGATGAGCAGCATGGCGATGTTGGCGATGAAGAGGCCGCCGTACAGGCCGTACACCACCTCGGGCGCCTTGGCGAAGAGCATCGGGCCGGGCTGCAGGCCGTGGATGAGAAAGCCGCCAAGCAGGATGGCGGCCGAGTTCGCACCCGGGATGCCCAGGCTCAACAGCGGCACCAGCGCTGTGGCGGTGACTACGTTGTTAGCACATTCGGGCGCGGCAATGCCTTCGGGCGAACCGTGGCCGAACTCTTCCGGATGCCTGGACCATCGTTT
>JANLYV010000232.1:0-16648 GCA_031365825.1 Rubrivivax sp.
CGTGCAGGCGCACGATGCGCCAGGCGAGCACGTTTTCTTCGACGACGTAGGCCAGCTCGTCGGTCGCGGCCTGGCCTTGCACCGTCAGACTATGCAGCCGCCGGCCGAGCGCGCGCATGACCCAGGCCACCACCGGGAACAGCAGCGCCACGAATATCGTCAGCTGCCAGTTGAGCCACAACAGGTAGGCCAGCAGGGCGGCCAGCACGAGCGAGTCTTTCACCAGCGTGAGCAGCGAGGCCACCAGCAGCGTGGTGCCGGATTGCACCTCGTACACGAGGGTGTTGCTCAGGCTGCTGGACGTGTGCTGGGTGAAGATCGACGCGCGTGCGGTGAGCAGCCTCTCGAACATCGCGCGGCGCAATTCGAGCACGGCGCGATTCGCCGTCCAGGCCAGGCTGTACTGCGCCACGAAACCGGCCACGCCGCGCACGGCGAAGAGGCCGATGATGGCCAGCGGCACCAGCCACAAGGGCAGCCGCCCGGCGGTGAAACCGTCGTCGAGCAAAGGCTGCAGCAGGGCCGGCACCATCGGCTCGGTGATGGCCCCGACAAGGGCGGCGAGCACGGCCGCCACCAGGCCGCGACGGCCGCTTTGCAGGTAGGGCGCAAGGCGGGCGAAGCGTTGGGTCAGCGAGGGCATGGACGGCGGCGGCTGCGTGTGTACTTCGTGTGTAAGCACGAGTGTCAGGCGACCCGGCTGCGGCGATTATCGTCAACCGCAAGTCGCACTTCGCGCTGCCTACAATGCGCCGCGCGAGCTCGGGCAGGGCACCGTTTGCAGACCAAGAAGACAAGCCACTCTGGCGACACCGATCGCTCACCCCATGCGTTCAACTTTCATCACACGACGCACTTTGCTGCTGGCCACGGCCGCGGCGCCCGTCATGCCGGCGGTTGCGCAGTTTCGCGTCGAGATCTCCGGCGTGGGCGCGCGCCAGATCCCGATCAGCATCGCCGCGCTGCGCGGCCAGGAGCGCACGCCGCTGGCCATCGCCGGCGTGGTCGCTGCCGACCTGCAACGCAGCGGCCTCTTTGCGCCCAGCGCCGTGACGCAGCCGCTGGATGAGACCAGCGCCATCAACAGCCCGGAGTGGCGTGCGCGTGGTGCCGACGCGCTGATGGCCGGTTCGGCGACGAGGCTGGCCGACGGCCGCCACGACCTGCGCTTCAAGCTGTGGGACGTGGTGCGCGGTGAAGAAGTGCTGGCGCGCAACCGCGTAGTGAACGAAGCCGACCTGCGCCTGGCGGCGCACCGCATCGCCGACGAAGTATTCGAAAAGCTCACCGGCGATCGCGGTGTCTTTGCCACGCGGCTGGCCTATGTGCAAAAGAGCGGCCGCAACTACACGCTGCGCATCACCGACGCCGATGGCGAGGGTGGCCAGGTGGCGCTGACCAGCAACGAGCCCATCATCTCGCCGGCCTGGTCGCCCGATGGCAAGGAGATGGCCTACGTTTCCTTCGAGTCGCAGAAAGCCGTGGTGTGGGTGCAGGAGCTGCAAAGCGGCCGGCGCCGCGCGGTGGCCGACTTTCGCGGCTCGAACAGTGCGCCGGCCTGGTCGCCCGATGGCCAGCAGCTTGCCGTGGCGCTGTCGCGCGAAGGCCTGACGCAACTCTTCGTGATGCCGCGCCAGGGCGGCAATGCGCAGCGCCTGACCAGCAGCCCGGGCATCGACACCGAGCCGGTGTACGCGCCGGACGGGCGGCAGATCTACTTCGTGTCTGACCGCAGCGGCGGCCCGCAGATCTACCGCATGGCGGTTGGCACAGGTACGGGCGGCGGCAATGCCGAGCGCGTCACCTTCAACGGCAACTACAACATCAGCCCGGCCATCAGCCCCGATGGCAAACAGCTGGCCTACATCTCGCGCCAGGGTGGCGCCTACCGCGTGGCGTTGCAGGAAATCGGCTCGAACAACGTGCAGACCTTGACCGACACCAGCGACGACGAGAGCCCCAGTTTCGCCCCCAACGGCCGGCTGCTGCTGTACGCCACGCGCCAGCAGGGCCGCGATGTATTGATGACGTCCACGCTGGACGGCAAGATCAAGACGCGTTTGCTCAGCAGCGGCGGCGACTTGCGCGAGCCCACCTGGGGCCCGTTCCAGACCGAGAGGCTTTGACAGGCAGCCAACGCTGCGTACGATGCAACCACCTCACCCAAGGAGTTAGCCCATGACGATCCGATCTGCTTGCAAGATGATGGCGCTGAGCGTTGTCTTCATGCTCGGCGCCTGCGCGTCCAAGGTCGACCTGAACGAAGCGCCGGTCGAGTCGCGCAGCGGCAACCCGGCCACCGCCTCGGGTACGGGCGGCACCACGCCGGGCGGCGCCAACCCGTCGGGCACGTCGGGCGTGGCCCGCATCGACACCGGTACCGCGGCCATCGCCGCGGCCAACGCGGCCGGCCGCACGGTCTATTTCGACTACGACAGTTTCGTGCTCAAAGACCAGTTCAAGCCCGTGGTCGACGCCCACGCCAAGGCGCTGGCCGCCAATCGTGGCAAGAAGATAGTCGTGGAAGGCCATACCGACGAGCGCGGCGGCCGCGAATACAACCTGGCGCTGGGCCAGAAGCGCGCCGAGACGGTGTTGCGCGCGCTGATGCTGCTTGGCGCCCGCGAAGACCAGCTCGAAGCCGTGAGCTATGGCAACGAGTTGCCGGCGGTTCAAGGCAGCGACGAAGCGGCCTGGGCCAAGAACCGCCGCGCCGAGCTGAGGGACCGCTGATGCGGCGCGGTAGGGCCGCGTCGGCCGCGCTGGCCGCGGTCTTGTGTCTGGGTTCGGCCCGGGCCGGCCTCTTCGACGACGACGAAGCGCGCAAGGCCATCCTCGACCTGCGCAGTCGCATCACCCAAAACGACGAGCAGGCCAAGGCACGCGCTGGCGAGCAGGCGGCGGCCAACGCACAGATGGCGGAGCAATTGGCAGCACTGCGGCGCAGCCTGCTCGAGCTGGCCAACCAGATCGAGGCGATGCGCGCCGAGCAGGCCAGCCTGCGCGGCTCTAACGAGCAACTGACGCGCAGTGTGAGTGAGCTGCAGGCGCGCCAGAAGGACGTGGGCCAGGCCATCGACGACCGGCTGCGCAAGCTCGAGCCGGTGAAGGTGGCGCTCGACGGCGACGAGTTCCTGGCCGACCCCGACGAGAAGCGCGCCCACGACGACGCCATGGCCGCGCTGCGCGGCGGTGACTTCGACCGCGCGGCGATCATGCTGTCAACGTTCCTGCGGCGTTATCCGGCCAGCGGCTTTGCACCTTCGGTGCGCTTCTGGCTGGGCAATGCGCTTTACGGCAAGCGCGACTACAAGGACGCCATTGCCACCTTCCGCGCCTTCGCCGCGGCCTCGCCCTCGCACCCGCGCGCGCCCGAGGCCATGCTCGGCCTGGCCAACAGCCTGGCCGAAACGCGTGACATCAAAGGCGCGCGCAAGACGATCGACGATTTGATCAAGGCCTACCCGCAGTCCGAAGCCGCGCAGGCCGGCCGCGAACGCCTGGCGGCGTTGAAGTAGGCGCGCCATGCAGGAAGCGGATCTGCCCGGCCTCATCCGCCAGGTGTTGTGGGCCAGCTTTGCCTTGGCCGCGGTCTTCGGCGCGATCGCGCAGCGCAGCCACTTCTGCACCATGGGTGCGGTGGCCGACATCGTCAACATGGGCGACTGGACGCGCATGCGCATGTGGCTCGTGGCCATTGCCGTGGCCATGATCGGCTTCAACGCGCTGGTCTGGGCCGGCGTGCTCGATGCCAAACACAGCGTCTACGCCGCACCGAAGCTGGTGTGGTTGTCGAACCTGCTCGGCGGGCTGATGTTCGGCTTCGGCATGGTGCTGGCGTCGGGCTGCGGCAGCAAGACGCTGGTGCGCATCGGCGGCGGCAGTTTGAAGTCGCTGCTCGTGTTCGTGGTGCTGGCCATCGCCGCCTACGCCACGCTGCGCGGCGTGACGGCCGTGGCACGCGTGGCCACCGTCGACACCGTCGCCGTCACCTTCGGCACCGGACAGGACCTGCCCTCGCTGCTGGCGCAGGCCAGCGGCATGGCGCGTCCGATGCTTGCGCTGCTGCTCGGCGGCGGCATCGGCGCGCTGCTGCTGGTCTTCTGTTTTGCGCGGCCCGAAGGCCGCAGCGCCGAGGTCTGGACGGTGGGACTGGTGGTGGGCGCGGTGATCGTCGGCGTGTGGTGGGTCTCGGGACACCTGGGGCACCTGGCTGAGCATCCCCAGACGCTGGACGAAGTCTTCCTCGCCACCAACACCCAGCGCATGGAATCACTCACCTTCGTCGCACCCATGGCCTACACGGTCGACTGGCTCATCCTCTTTTCCGACAAGAGCAAGGTGCTGACCCTAGGCATCGTCAGCACGCTCGGTGTGGTCGCGGGCTCGTTCGTCGTGGCCCTGGCCACGCGCACGTTTCGCTGGGAAGGTTTCGGCGGCACTGAAGACACCGCCAACCACATCGTCGGCGCGTTGTTGATGGGGGTGGGCGGCGTCACTGCCATGGGCTGCACGGTCGGCCAGGGCCTGTCGGGTGTGTCGACGCTGGCCATCGGCAGCTTCATCGCGCTGGCGGCCATCATCGCCGGCGCGGTGCTCGCACTGCGCTACCAGGTCTGGCGGCTCGACCGCATCGGCTGAAGATGCCGCTTGCGCCAGAGGCCGTGCCAGGGTTGGACGACGCCGACCTCGAGCGCCGCTTCGCCGGCCTGCGCCGCCTCTATGGCGCTCAAGGCTATGCACGACTTCGCGCTGCCACGGTGGCCGTGGTCGGCCTCGGCGGCGTGGGCTCATGGGCCGCCGAAGCGCTGGCGCGCTGCGGCGTCGCCGGCCTGGTGCTGATCGACCTCGACCACGTCGCCGAATCGAACATCCACCGCCAGGTGCAGGCCACCAGCCGCACGCTGGGGCAGAGCAAGGTGCAGGCGTTGCGCGAGCGCATCCACGAGATTCACCCGGGCTGCGCGGTGCAAGGTGTTGAAGCCTTCGTCGAGCCTGGCAATTGGCCAGCACTGCTGCCTCGGCCGGTGCATGCCTTGATCGACGCCTGCGACCAGGTGCGCGCCAAGCTGGCACTGGCGTTATGGGCGCGCGAGCAGGCGTTGCCGTTCGTGTGCGTCGGCGCCGCCGGCGGCAAGCGCCAGCCGCAACGCGTGGAAGTGGCCGACCTCACCGAGACCACGCACGACCCGCTGCTGGCCAGCCTGCGCCAGCGCCTGCGCAAGGAGGCCGGCGCGCCGCGCCAGGGCCGCATGGGCCTGTGCTGCGTGTTCTCGCGCGAAGCGGTGGTGCTGCCGGCGGCCGAAGGCGCCGTTGACGGCAGCCTGAACTGCGCTGGTTACGGCTCCAGCGTCAGCGTCACCGCCACCTTCGGCATGGTCGCCGCGGCGCAGGCCATCGAGCAGCTTCTGGCCCGGCCTGCGGGCCGGGAAGATGCGGTGGAGCCGCTATAATCACGGGCTCTGCCCACGCGGGTCGTTAGCTCAGTCGGTAGAGCAGCGGACTTTTAATCCGTTGGTCGCGTGTTCGAGTCACGCACGACCCACCACGCGATGGTTGTGACAAGCAAGTCGTCACCGCCTGGCGCGAAATGGGCGGCAGGTATTCCGGGGGCTCTTAGCTCAGTTGGTAGAGCAGCGGACTCTTAATCCGTTGGTCGCAAGTTCGAATCTTGCAGGGCCCACCAACATTCACGAGGGTCAGTGTGCGAAGCCGCTGGCCCTTTGTCGTTCTGACGCGTGGCGAAGGCTTGCCGACGCTTCAGCGCGAATCGCAGTTGTCGAAGAACGCGTAGCGGCTTTGCTCGCGCTTGGCGTAGTACATCGCCGCGTCGGCGTTCCTGATCAATTCGTCGGCCACGGTGCCGTGGTCGGGGCACAGCGCGATGCCGATGCTGGCGCGTACTTGAAGCGTTAGTTCGCCGATGAGCACGGGCGCGGCCACCGCGTCGAAGAGCTTGCCCGCCATGTCGCCCACCGCGTGCCCGACCTGCTCCCAGTCGGGCATGGCCGACATCAACAGCGCAAATTCATCGCCACCCTGGCGGCTGACCAAGTCGGTGCTGCGTACGGCACGCGCCAGCCGCGCAGCCACCACCATCAGCAACTGGTCGCCGACGCAGTGGCCGTGCGTGTCGTTCACGGCCTTCATGTCGTCAAGATCCAGGTACAGCACCGCCAGGTTCGACGCACCCGGCACGGCCGTGCGCAGCGCGCCATCGAGCACCTGCCGGAAGTGGCTGCGGTTGGGCAGTGAGGTCAGGCCGTCGTGCAGCGCAAGGTGGCGCGCCTGCTTTTGGTCGTTGCGGGCGATCGTCAGGTCCGAAAGAGCCTGCGAGAGCCGGCGCTGGATGTCGGCCGCGAAGTCATCGACCTGGCTGTAGCGCAGGCGTTCGTCGGCGATGTTGCGTTGCAGCTTCTCGAGCGCGTCGACGCAGTCCAGCACTGTCTGGCGCACCAGTCCCGAATCGGCGCTGACGGCGGTGTCTGCCACCGACTTCCGCAACCGGTATTCGATGGCGCCGAAGAGCGAGTCGCAGTCTTCGATCGTCAGGCTGCCGGCGTGCAGGGACCGCGGCGCCGACGTGGGCGCCGAAGTCGACGACCCCGCGGTGGCCGAGGCAGACGAGTCCACCAACGCAAGAGCGGCCATGGCCAGCCTCAGTGCGCGCCGCCCGGCAGCGTGGTGCCGGGCGCAGGGTGCTTCGTGCGCGTGTCGGCGGCCGCTGCCGGCACGCTGTCGCCCCTGCCGGGTACTTCGGTCGCCACGCGCCCGGGTGGCGGCGAGCCTTCGGCTGTGAAGTCGGTGCCTTGCCGCGCCAGCCGTTGTGCCGACGTGGTCTTCTTCTTCACTGGGCCGCCGAGCTTGCGTTTGTTCAAGGGATTGATCATGGTCGTGGCCTCGTAATGTTCACCTCGTTACGGTACAAATCATCGTTCGCAGCGCTTCGCGCGGTCTGTACGCTGTCCAACACAAGGGCCGCTGAAGTTCAGGCCCGGCCCGCGACGCCGGCTTCAGGGTTTGGCGCTGACGCGCCAGACGGCGTTGCCCACGTCGTCGGCCACGAGCAGCGCGCCGGTCTTGTCCAGCGCCACACCCACCGGCCGGCCGAAGGCCTGGCCCTCGGCGCTGAGGAAACCCGTCAGCACGTCCAGTGGCAAGGCATCGGTGGGTTTGCCATCGGCAAAGGGCACGAAGATCACCTTGTAGCCACTGTGCGGCCGGCGGTTCCACGAGCCATGCTGGCCGATGAACATGCCGTTGACGAAGGGCGCAGGCAGCGCGGTGCCGGCCGCGAACGCCAGACCCAGCGAGGCGGTGTGCGGGCCTAGCGCGTAGTCGGGCACGGTGGCACTTGCCACCAGGTCGGGGCGCGGGGGCAACACGCGCTCGTCGACATGCTGGCCGTACCAGCTGTACGGCCAGCCGTAGAAAGCGCCGTCGTGTACCGCGGTCATGTAGTCGGGCACGAGGTCGCTGCCGATTTCGTCGCGCTCGTTCACCACCGTCCAAAGCGCGCCTGTGGCCGGCTCCCAGGCCAGGCCGTTGGGGTTGCGCAGGCCCGAGGCGAAGATGCGATGGGCGCCGTTGGCCAGGTCGACTTCCCAGATCGCCGCGCGCCCGGCTTCGGCCTCGATGCCGCGTTCGGCCACGTTGCTGTTGGAGCCGACGGTGACGTAGAGCTTGCTGCCGTCCCTGCTTGCCACCAGGTTCTTGGTCCAGTGGTGGTTGATCGGGCCGCCCGGCAGCGCCAGCACCTGCACCCCAGGCTGGTTGATGCGCGTCGCGCCCGCCACATACGCAAACCGCAACACCGCATCGGTGTTGGCGATGTAGAGCGCGTCGCCCACCAGCGCCATGCCGAAAGGTGAATTCAGGCCCTCGAGCAGCACCGTGCGTTGGTCGACCACGCCGTCCCCGTCGCTGTCTCGCAGCAGCGTGATGCGGTTGGCGCTGGTCACGCCGGCACCGGCCAGGGCCATCACCCAGCGCATCACCGCGCCGCGGATGCCGGGGGTGTTTTCAGGGCGCGGTGGCGCGTCGGCCTCGGCCACCAGCACATCGCCGTTGGGCAGCACATGGAGCCAGCGCGGATGGTCCAGGCCGATTGCGAAAGCCTTGACCTGCAGCCCCGGCGCGGCCTGCGGCGTGGCATTCGCCGCCCAGCCCTTGACCGGCGCGATGTTCACCGTCGGGATCAACGTCGGGTTCGGCGCCGGCAGCACCGGCTTGCGGCCGGTGCCGTCGGCGACCTGCAGCCGCGCGGTGTCACCGCAGCCGGACAGGCACAGCGCCGTGAGTGCTAACGCCACAGTGACGTGCCATGCAGCGCGGGTCACGAAGGTCACACCATTTCCATCACCGCCAGCGTCAGTACGCCGAACACGACGATACCCACACTGGTGCTGGGCACGTAGCCCCAGTTGCGGCTGTGGGCCCAGCGCGGCATGACAAACACGAACATGAAGATGGACAGCAGCAGCAAAACGATGCCGATGAGCATGGCGTTCTCCCTCAGATCAGATCTTTCCCATCAGCAACAGCACGATGAGGACGACGACGACCAAACCGATGCCGCCGCTCGGGCCATAGCCCCAGCTGCGGCTGTGCGACCAGGTCGGTACGGCGCCGATCAACATCAAGATCAAGACAATCAAAACAATGGTGCCTAAGCCCATGGTGTTCTCCTCGGTGGGTGCAATCAGTTCCTGGGAGCAGATGCCGCCGGCGGTACGACGATGACCGTCGTGCCCGGGCCGGTGCGGCCGGTCATGCCGGTGTCGCCCTGGGCGCCGGTGCTACCGGTCATGCCCGTGTTGCCGGTGCTTCCGGTGCTACCGGTGCTACCGGTGCTACCCGTGTTGCCGGTCGCACCCTGCGGGCCCGGCGGGCCGGGTACGGCCACAGGCGTGACGGGCGCGACCACCACCGCCGGGCGGTCACACGCCACCAGGCCCATCGCGGCCAAAGGCAAGAGCATCAGGATCATTCGGTTCATAACAACTCCTTGTTCAAGGTCAAGTGAAACTGCGCCGGCGGCGCAATCGGGAAAGCGTTCGCCTGCTTCTCCGTCAGCGTAGGCCCATCGTCGGGGCCGGTCCGTGCGCTGGCGAACGTAGGCGCGCGGATTTCGTGTTGGCGGTGGTGCGTGGTGTCGGCGCGGCCGTGGCCAGGCCGCGTTGCCGCAGGTTCTGGCAATCGGCGGCGCCGGCACTGGCGGCGGCGCGGTCACCGGGGTCGATCAAGGGGATCAGCGCGGCCAGCGGGTTGAGCAGACCCAGCAACACCGAGGCACCGAGCTTGCGCCCCAGTGCGTCCTTCTGCACCGAGACCTCGGGCTGCGCGAAGCTGCCGCGCACTCGCAGCGGCGTGCGCAGCGTCAGCGGGCTGAAGTCCTTGGGTGCGACGATGGCGCGCAGGTCGAGTGTCTCGTTCTTCAGCGACAGCGAGCCGTCGATCCAGACCACCGAGTCTTTCGTGTCCAGCACCACCAGCCGCGGCCGCAGCACGCCGCCACTGGCTTCGAGGTCGGCCACGGCACAGGGCACGGCCAATGCGTCGTCGCCCTTGATCAACAGGCCCAGGCCCTGCGCCAGGTCCAGCCCCGCGACCTCGATCGCCAGGTGCGAGACCGAACCCTCGCGCAACTCGGCGTGTACCTTGCCCTGCAAGCTGGCGAGGATCTCGGCGGTGGAGCGCCCCTGCCCCTGCAATACGGCGCCGCCGTCGAGCCGGCCCGAGATCCACGGCGACGCGGTGTCGGTGCGCGCCTGGTGGATCCAGCGTTCCAGGCGCACCGCCTGCCACTTCAAGTCCGCGCGCCAGGCGGCGATGTCGGCGCGGCCATCGAGCTGCAGGTCGCCGAACAGGCGGCCATCGGCCGTGCGCGCGTCGATCTGGTTCAGGCGCAGCACGCCGCCGTCGAGCACCAGGTGCACGCGCAAGGGCTGCAGCGGCTCGAGCAAGCGCGTGTTCATGTCGACCTCGTCGACGTCGAGCAGCAGGTTGGCGTTCATGCGGCGCAGCGAGGCCAGGTCGAAGGGGCGCACCGGCAGCACCTTGGCTTTGGCCGTGCCCGGCGCGGCGACCACGCCCACGACCGGGCCCAGGTCGACCATCGCCAGGTGCCTGCCGCCGATGCGGCCGGCCAGCAGTGGCAGGGTCGGCGCGGTGTCGTAGCTGACGGCAGCGTTGAGGTGGCTGGCGCCGATCGTGGCCTCGTCGATCACCACACGCCAGACGCTGCCTTGCCGCGCCAGCCGGCCACGGCTGCTGAACGCCGCCGTGGTCGGCAGCGTCACGCGCAGCGCGTCGCCCACCGCGGCCAGCGACGGGCCTTTGAGCGTGAAGCGGCCGTTCAACCCCTGCCAGCCGGCAAAGTCATTCACGCTGCCGTCCAGGCTGAAGCTGGCCCGGCCGACCTGGGCTTTCATGGTCAGCGTAGGCGCCACGTTAGCACCCCCTGCCGCCTGCCACGGCATGGGGCCGGTGGCCGCCAGTTCGCCCGTGACGGGGAACCCGCGGAAGCGGCCCACGGCATCGGCGCGCAGCGTCGCCACCTCGGGCCGCAGGTCGACCAGCGACAGCTTGATCTGCAGCTCGAGCTCGGACAGTGCGTCGCGCAGCCGCACGCTGCCCTGGTTGACGCGCAGATGCGCCATCAGCGGCGGCGCCGGCGCCTCGGCCTGCGGTGTTATCGACCACGACGCGCGGCCGTCAGCCAGGCGTTCGATGGCGGCGTCGAGCTGGCTCGCCATGAAGCTTTGCACACGCAGCCTCTCGCCCTGCAGCGCGCGCCAGACATCGACGTAGCGCAGCAGCAGGCTCGCCTGGCGCGCTTGCACGGTGTACGGCGCCTGGCTCCAGGCCGGCGCGGCGATCTCCAGCGTGGGCGCATAGAGCCGGATGCCGCCGAGAAGGCGCAGGCTGAAGCCGGGCTGTTCAGCTGCATCGGGCAGCGTGTCTGCAAGCAGCGTCACCTTGCGTTCCAGCCGCTTTGATAACAGGCTTTGTAAGGGCACCGCCAGCCAGGGCCAGCCCATCGCTTCGCCGATGCCGAGCACGCCCAGGACGCCGGCCAGCACCAGGGCCAGCACGATGACGCCTCTGCGGCGCCGACGGCGCGCTGGTGGTGCGGCCGGCCCATCCATGCTCAGTCGGACACCGAGCCGAACGGCTGACGCGTCACGGTCGTGCCAAGGTCGGTGAGCCGGTCGTGCTCGCCCAGGCCGATGGGTCTGGCGGCGACGATCGATGCCGCCATGGCGAACACGCGCACCATCTTGTTGTGCGGCGCGTCCCAGTACTCGGCGCCTTCGGGCTTGACGCGCAGCAGCGCCAGGTCGGCCGAGCCCGAACCGTCGGGGAACCACGGCCGCGCGAACGGCGTCCACAGTCGTTCGATGCGTTCGCAGTCGAGAATGATCTGGCCGCGCCCGGAGAGCGAGACAAAGGTGCCGCTGGCGCTGTCGCTGAAGCACAGGTTGATGCGTGCCAGCTGGTCGGGCCTGGCCGAGTGCGCGTGCGTGAAGAACCACAGCGCGCCGTTGCTGTCGAGCTCCAGCGCGGCCATGGGGCGGCTGACGAGGTCGCCCTGCGCGTCGGCGCTGGTCAACATCGCCACGGAAAAGTCTGCGAGCAGTCGGCCGAGCTGAATGCGCTCGGGCCCGGTCTGGGTTTCGATCTTCACGGTGCTATCTCTCAAAGTCAGGGGAGCCGACAGCGCATGCGGACAGCGCCTTCGCCGCGTCGAAGCCGACTGTGCTGCCGGCGCCGGGTTGCGACTGTCGGCGTGGCGAGCGTGCCGCTGTAGGAAGAACACCCGCCGGCGCGGCGTAGGACAAGGGCTACGCGAAGCGGCGGCGCTGTCTGCTTGGCGTGAGCACGCGCCATACCGACACTGCGGCCACGCTGAACCCATTCAAGGAGCGTTCATGGACATCGTCGTACTGCTGCTCTCGAGCATCGCCTTCGTCACTGCCTCCGGCCTCATCACCTGGTTCTGGCTCGTCGTCGACCGGGTCGACGACGAGCTGCGCGCCTTCAAGGGTCACGAGGCGATGGACTTCAACATCTGAAGGCGTCCACCGATCCACCTGTCACTCACCAACTTTTCGAGGAATCTCATGAACATTCAATCCAGAACCAAGGCCTCACTCATCGTGATGGCACTCTTTGCACTGCCGCTGGCCCATGGCAGCACCGTCAGCAAGGCCGACTACAAGGCCGAGAAGGCACGCATCAGCGCGACCTACAACTCCGACAAGGCGGCCTGCAAGGCCATGGCCGATAACGCCCGCGACATCTGCATCGAAGAGGGCCGCGCCAAGGAAAAGGTGGCCCGCGCCGAACTCGAGTACAGCTACACCGGCAAGCCGCGTGACCAGACCAAGATCGCCGTGGCCAAGGCCGAGGGCGCCTATGCCGTGGCCAAGGAAAAGTGCGACGACAAGGCTGGCAACGACAAGAGCGTGTGCGTGAAACAGGCCAAGGCGGCTGAAGTCAAGGCACTTGCCGACATCAAGATGGGCCGCCAGATCAGCGAAGCCAAGACCGACGCTGCGGCCGACAAGCGCGACGCCGACTACCTGGTGGCGACGCAGAAGTGCGACGCACTGGCGGGGGACGCCAAGTCGAGTTGCGTGTCGATGGCCAAGGCCAAGTTCGGCAAGAGCTGAAGCGACGCCCTCTATCATCCGACGGTGTGATGTGATGAGGCCGCCAGGGATTTCGCCCTGGCGGTCTTTTTCGTTTCTTCACCAGACGGGTCGTGACCACCATGCGTGATGAATCGTCGCTGCGCCGCGCCTGGGCCATGGCCAGGCAGATCGGTGCCTCGTGGGTGGACGACGATGTCGCCAGCATGGGCGCAGCCTTGTCGTTCTACACGCTGTTCTCGCTGGCACCGCTGCTGTTGATCGTTATTGCGCTGGCCGGCAAGGTCTTCGGCGCCGACGCCGCACGCGGCGCGCTCGACGCGCAGCTGCAGTCCCTGGTCGGCGCCAACGCCGCACTGGCGGTGCAGCAGATGATCGTCGACGCCGCCAAACCGGCCGAAGGGTTGATGGCGGCGATGCTGGGCACGCTCTTGCTGCTGGTCGGCGCGACGACGGTGTTCTCCGAGTTGCAGGGCGCACTCGACCGCATCTGGCGTGTGCCTGCGCCCGCCGCCAAAGGCGGCTTGTTCACGCTGCTGCGCTCGCGCCTGCTCGCCTTCGGCCTGATCCTGGCCGTGGGCTTCCTGCTCATCGTCTCGCTCGTGGCCAGTGCCGCGCTGGCGGCATTGGAGCAGTGGTGGCAACCCATACTCGGCGGCTGGTCGGTGCTGGTGTCGACGGTGCATGCCCTGGGCGACTTCGCGCTGGTGGCGACGCTCTTCGCGTTGATCTACAAGTTCATGCCGCGGGCGCAGGTGCAGTGGCGCGACGTCTGGGTCGGCGCGGTCGTCACTGCCGCGCTGTTCACGCTGGGCAAGACACTCATCGGCGCCTACATCGGCCGCAGCGGCACGGCGTCGGTCTTCGGCGCGGCCAGCTCGCTGGTGGTGGTCCTGCTCTGGGTGTACTACTCGGCGCAGATTTTTCTCATCGGCGCGACCTTCACCTGGGTCTACACCGGTGCGCGGCGCGACTGGGAGTACTCGTGCTTGAGCACGCCCGACCAGGTGCAGCGCTCGTCTTGACAGCGGTAGCGGCGCAACGGCAGCAAAGTCAGCGCGGCGATGAGATGGTCGACGAAGCGCCGATGAACCCGCTTCACCGGGCCCGAACACGCCGGGCAGGCGTAGCTGTTGCGCGCCATGACGGGCGTTGGCGGCAGCGCTGGTGTCAGTGGCAGTGGCCGACTGCGAACGCGGATCGGTGCCCGACGTGGCAGCGGGTCGATGGGGTGGGATAGGTTGAGCATGCCCAAGTGTTCTGCGCCGCGGTGTGTGCGTCTGTGCGTCGGCGCACACGGCGCGCACAGGAATGTTCACGCTTGCGGCCAGCGCCTTTGCAGCAGCTCGTTCAAGGCCAGGGGAATGAAGGCGCCGATGCACAACGCGGCCAGCACATCCGAGGGCCAGTGCACGCCGAGCACCAGCCGCGACACGGCCACCAGGCCGGCCCACATGGCCGCCGTGGCCAGTGCCGGGATGGCAAGTCGTGGCCACTGGCGCGCCAGGCCCAGCGCGGCGGCCGTGGCAAACGCGGCGGTGCCCAGGCTATGGCCGCTGGGAAAGCTCGATCCCCAATAAGCCTCGGCCTGCCAGAGCGCGGGCCGCTCGCGGCCGACGATGGCTTTGAGCGCGTAGATGGCCAGCGTGGCCAGCAGCATCGACGTCGCCATCAACATGGCGTCCATGCGCCGTCGCGCCCACCACCAGGCGGCCACCACGAGCACGCTGGCGGGCAACAACAGCGCCGCCGATCCACTGCGCGTGACCGCGCCGAAAAACCCGGACAGGGCGGCCGGCACATGGGCGCGAACGAACCACAGCACGGCGGTGTCGACCGGGCCCGACTCCAGGCCCACGACATCTTCGGTGACCTTCGCAATGGCCACCGCCAGCAGCCCCAGCAGTGCCAGCCAGCGCCAGCGCCGCGGCCACGAAGGTGCATTCATGGCGCATTGTCGTGTCGCCGCGGCGCGAGCCGCCCCGCCTCTGTCAGCCGCGGCCTACAGCACGTTCACCCCTTGGCCGATGGCGGCGGCGCGACGCCCGGCACACCATGGCATCCAGGTTGAGCCCACATCCCGTGGGCCCGCAAGGAACCCCGTCATGGACATGCTCAAGCTGGATTGGACCCTCGCCGCCCCCCATCGTGCGGCGCGCAGCAGCCCCGGCCAGGCTTGGCCGCACTGGGTGCCCGCTGCCGCCGCCGCCGTGGCACTGGTGGGGTTGTTGGTGGCATTCCAGCAGGTGGTGCAGCACTTGGCCGACCAGGGCCAGGCACGCCAGCAAGCGACCGCGGCGCAGTCTGAAAGTGTCTGGCGCTGCCACGCGCTGCCGGGCCGCAGCCTGCGCGATACGTGCATGCACGAACTGAATGAAAGCACCACGGCCTTGCCCTTGTTTGTCAGCAACCCTTAGGAGTTAGCCATGCGTCACAGCCGATTCACCGTCTTGCGACCTGTCGTGGCCACGGCCACCATCCTCGCGGCCATGGCCTGCGACTCTGCGTTCGCGGCCAAGCAAAACACCGCGTCCGAGGCGCAGCGCCGCTACCTGCAGGAAAGCGCCTCGTGCATGAAGATGCGCGACCATGATGAGCGCGCGAACTGCCTCAGCGAAGCAAGCACGCGCCGCGCGGCCTACCTTCCCACGCCCTCGGACGAGGCGCCAGACGTCCTGCAGCGCAACGCCCTGCGCCGCTGCGAACCCTTGCCGGACGTCGAGCGCAGCGATTGCGTGGCGCGCATCCAGGGCCAGGGTACGGCCAGCGGCAGTGTCGCTGCCGGCGGCATCTACCGCGAGCTGGTGATCCGCGAAGTCGGCGCGGCGCCGGCGCCGGCATCCACGCCGACACCCACCCCCAAGTAAGCCTCTGCCGCGCCGTCCCCGGCCTTGCCGGGTGACGGCGTTCGGCTTGAGCGTTAGCTCAGGCCGCTGCCACTTCGTCGGTCCACACCTTGAAGCGTTGCAGCGTGTTCACGCCGAAGGTGCTGGCCAGCGCCACGTCGCTGGCATCGCGGCCCCGGGCCATGAGGATGCGGCCGATGCGGGCCACGTTGTTGCGCGCATCGAAGGTGTACCAGCGCTCGCCCAGGTAGGCCTCGAACCAGCCGGCGAAGTCCATCGGCCCGGGCAGCGGCGTGACGCCGATGTCGCCCAGGTAGCCGGTGCAGTAGCGCGCCGGAATGTTCAGGCAGCGGCACAGGGTGATGGCCAGGTGGGCGTAGTCGCGGCATACGCCCTGGCGCTCGTGGTAGGCCTCGAGCGCGCTGCGTGTGCGCCGTGCATGTTGGTAGCCGAAGCTGATGTGCTGGTGCACGAAGTCGCACACGGCCTGCACGCGCGCGCCGCCCACGGGGCCGTGGCCGAAGCGTTGCCAGGCGATGTCGCTCAGCTGGTCGGTCTCGCAGTAGCGGCTGCCCAACAGGTACACCAGGGTCGACTCGGGCAGGTATTCCACCGGCACTTGTGGCACGCCGGTGGCCATCGTTTCGGGCTGGCCGCTGTCGTGCACCACGGCGTCGGTGCTGAGCGTGAAGACGCCCGCCGGCGCGACGACGCGGCTGCACCAGTTGCCGAAGAGGTCGCGGTAGGCCGTGACAGGCACCGCCGGCACAGTCACCAGGTGGTCCGGCCGCACCAGGTCCGAGGCGCGCGAATAGTGGATGTTCAGCGCCAGGATCATCGGCGTCGGTGCCGGGCACTCGTAGGCCATCTCGAAGCCGACGCGGATCAGCATGGCGTGGCCTCGGTCTTTGCGGCTTGAGGGTGGTTCGGGCTTGGGTTCATGGTCGCTTTCGATACGTGGGTTTGGCAGGGGACACCACCGCGCTTCAGACCTCGACGCGCAGCCTGTCGGCATGCGCCGGGTAGGGCGCGGCGGCCTGCGGTGGTTGCGTCGCGCCGCCGAGCTGGCTCGCCAGGCCGTGGTTGATGTCGCGATGATGGGCTTCATCGGCTCGCACCAAAAGCACCACGTCGCGCAGCGTGGCG
>JANLYV010000302.1:0-9242 GCA_031365825.1 Rubrivivax sp.
TCACGCCTGACGAATGGGCCTTGCTCGAGCAGCGCGAAGGCGCCGAGGGCCTGGCGCATGTGCGTTCGGATGCGTTGTTAGCCTATGGCGCCACGCTGCTCGCTGCGCTGGCCACACCGAGCTGCCTGGTGTTGTGCCAGCTCGGTGACGGCGACGTGCTGCTGGTCGCGCCCGACGGCAGCACCGCGCGGCCGGTGGCGCGCGACGAGCGGCTGGTGGGTAACTTCACGACGTCGATCTGCCGCGCCGGCGCCGAAGGCGACTTCCGCTGCCTCGTGCTCGAAGGCGCGGCGGCGCGGCCGGCACTGGTGCTTCTGTCCACCGACGGTTATGCCAACTCGTTCCGCACCGACGCCGACTACCTCAAGGTCGGCGGCGACTTCCTCGACCTGGTGCATGGCCGCGGTCTCGACGCCGTGGCGCAGCAACTGCCGGGCATCCTCGAGCATGCTTCGACGCATGGCAGCGGCGACGACATCACGCTGGCGCTGATGGCCGGCGATGTGCGCGCCGAAGGGCGCCGCGCGGCAGTGCCGGGCACTGGCGGCGCCGAGCCTGGCGCCGCCGCCATGCCCGACGCGATGCAGGCGGCGCAGCTGCATATTGCGCGCCAGCGCCTGGTCATCGCGGCCTTGAGCCTGGCCTTGCTCGCCGGCCTGGCCTGGAGCCAGCGCGAGCGCATCAGCCGATTCATATCGCGCGAGGCACCGCGCAAGGTGGTTGAAACCTTGCCGCCGGTGGCCGCGCCGGGCGACATCAAGGATGGTGGTCTGGCGCCGCTTGTGCCGGCGGGCGCCGCGGCCGAGGCGGCGAGCCAGCCGGCCCTGAGCAGTGGCCAGATCGAGATGGCGCGCGCACGCCACGGCGACGACGGCATCGAGGTGCAGGGCCAGGCGCGCATCGCGCAAAGCAGTGCCGAAGCCTGCGTGCTGCACGCCAGCGTGCATGGCGCCGACGGCCACGAGCTGGCCAGCGCGAGCAAGAAGTTCGGCAAGGGCGAGCTCACGAAAAAGGACGTGCGGCTGCTTGTGCCCACGTCCAAGGACGCGGCCAAAGCCAAAGCCATGCGCGCCTCGGCGCACCCGCAGTTCACGCTGCGCGTCGATTGCGGCCGCCACACGGTGGCGACGACGGGCATGTTGCCGGTGGATGAGTGATGCGGTGTCAAGCCCCGCGCTGACGTAGCGCCAGCAGGTTCTCTTTCGCACCAGGCTGGCCCAGCGCCGCCGCGCGCTGCCACAACTGCTCGGCCATGCGCCAGTCTTGCGTCACGCCCAGGCCCTGCGCGTACAGGCTGGCCAGGGCCGACAGCGCCAGCGGCTGGCTGCGTTCGCCCAAGGGCTTGAGCAGTGCCACCAGCTGCGCATAGTTCTTCTCGCGCCAGGCGCTGGCCGCAGCTGCGGAGACGGCATCGAGTTGCGCCAGCGCGCTGTGGTCGAAGCCCGCCGCGGGGGCGCTGCCTTGGGGTGTTTGCAGCGACTCCACGCCGCTGCCGCCTTGCTTGGTCTCCTGCACGAACACCGTCAGGGCCACCGCGCCGACCACCGACGCCAGCGCCAAGGCCGGCCCCAGGCGCAGCAGCGATGCCCACCAGGCCGTGGGCGCGGTGGCAGCACGCGGCGCCAGCGCCTGGCGCAAGGCCGGTGCGTGCTGGCGCAGCTCGTCGAGCTCGCGCCGGCACATCACGCACTGGTCGACATGGGCTTGCGCGCTGACCATGGCGCTGCCGGCCAGGCGCTGGTCGACCAGGCCTTCGATCTGCTCGAAGCTCAAATGCGGCCCGGCGGCGACGACGGCGCCGAGCACGCGCCGCGCCGCACGTGCTGCGGTCACGCTGGACGCTGACAGCTGCGCACGGCAATGCGCGCAGTCCGCCAGGTGCTGGTCGATGCGCAGCATCGCCGCTGCGGGCAGGCGCCGCTGGCGGAAGGACTGCAGTTCGTCGGCTTCGGGATGCATGTTCATGACGGTCTCCTGTCGCGGTGGAGACGTGGCGGCCACGGGCACATTACCGGCGCCGAAAGGGATGCCATCGTCACCGCCCTTTGGCGCGATGGCCGACCAGCCGCGCCAGTTCGCGCAGCGCCAGCATGCGCCGGTTGATGACCTGCTGCGCTTCCATTTCGAGCAGCACGGCGATGATGCTGTCGGCCAGCGGCAGGTGCCGCCACAGCAGGCAAAAGAGCTCACGCGCCGAGCCGCAGCGTTCGAGCTCGAAGCGCTCGCCGGCGTCGAGCTCGATGCGTGTGAAGGCGGCGCGGTACTGCGCTTCAGCAAAGGCCAGCGCGGCTTCGATGTCGGCCATCGTGGCCACGCCGTGAAGCACGAAGACCTCGATGTCGGCGCGCTGCTTGCCGGGGCCGGGCAGGTTCAACAGGTAGGCGCGGCGGTAGTCGGGTTTGAGCGCCAGGATCGCGCCCCATAACTGGCGCAGCGCACTGCGCGTTTCGGCCAGCGCCTCGGGCTGCTCGGCGCTGTCGGCGGCGACGTTGATGGCCGGGTCGCCGTCTTCAACGTCGTCGAGCGATTCGATGCGGTCTTCCTTGAGCCCCAGCAGTGCCGCGGCGATGCCCACGAGCTCGTCCAGCGGCAGCGGTGCGGCGAGCTGTTCAAGCACGGCGCCGACGAGCCGGTCCCACTCGGGCGCGGCGTAGAGATCCATCGCCTTGCGCGCGACGCTGCCGCGAGGCAGTTGCGCCTGGCCGTCGCGCAGCGCGTTGATGCGCGACGCATCGGCCGCGGCCATAGCCTTCAGCTGCCAGCCATGGCGTCCGGCCAGCAGTTCGCCGTCGCCGTCGTTCCACAGTGCGTAGCTGCGCTGGTGGTTGAGAAAGTAGCGCAGGCGGTTCTTCAGGCTGGCACGCTGCGGGTACTTGCGGCGCAGGTGGTCGGACCAGGCGTTGTGCGTCACCGTGGCGGCGTAGGCCTTGAGGTCGGCCACCGCGTCACCGCCGCCGTCGGCGATGCGTTCCCACAGTCGCGCCATCACGTCCTGCGAGAGCTCCAGCGCATCGACGTTGTCGCTGCGCGAGTCGTGTGCCGCCAGGCTCATGCCCGACTTGCGCATCAGGATGGCGCGGATGACCGGGGCCAGTTGTTCGAGCAGGTCGTGCGTCGCGTCGGGCCGGGGCATGCGTCGATGATGTCGTGGCGCCGGCACCGTGGCAAGGTGCGGGCCCGGGTGCCAGCGCGGGCGTGCGCTACTGCCCGGCGCGGGGCAGGCACATCTCCAGTGCCATCAAACGCAAGGCGCGCATCTGTAGGTCGGTGGCCTCGCCGTGGTTGCCGAGACGGCCGAAGACATCGCTGATGCGCAGCAGCACCTTGATCTCCCACACCGGGTCGGACACCCGGGCCGCGAGTTGCGCCGCATGCGCGGCGTGGCCACGCGCACGGCGCCTGGCGGCCAGGCCCGAGCCGGCCTGCCGTTGTTCGGCGGCGTCGGCACTTTGCGCGGCCATGCTTGAGAGCTCGCACAGCAGGTCGACGCGGCCATCGACGCCTGGCCCACTCTGGCTCAAGGCCAGAGCTGCTTCCAGATGGGCTTCGGCATCGGCCAGCGCCAAGGCTTCGGCGTAAGCGCGCGCCACGTCGACGTGGCCCGACACATGCATGTGCAATTGATCCCACGCGCAGTCGAGCGCGGGCAGCGCCTTCAAGCGACGCAATGCGCTGAGCAATCTGGACGAGACAAGGCTGTTCATGGGCTGGCGCGATGCTAGGCACTCACCTCAGCCTTGCCTGCCCCTGGAGTGCGGGGGCCGAGGCCGCGTGCAACTTGCCCTTGCCCTAGTGCAAGCACCGCCAGACCCCGCATTCCGGGGGCCGGATAATTCGCGCCAACGCGCTGCGGCGCATGCCTTGCCACCAGGAGTCTTCATGCTTTTCAATCGTCATCCCTTCAAGCTGGCATGCGCCGCGCTGGCGCTGCTGCCGGCATTGGCCGGGGCGCAGACCGTGCTCACCGCGTCGTCGTGGGTGCCGCCTTCGCACACGCTCACCGAGACGCAGAAGGAGTGGTGCGCCCTGCTTGAACAGAAGACCACGGGCAAGGCGAAGTGCAACCTGCTGCCACGCGCGGTGAGCGCGCCGCCGGGCACGCTGGACGCGGTGCGCAACGGCGTGGCCGACCTTTCGTTCACGGTGCACGGCTATACGCCGGGCCGCTTCGTCACCACGCAGATGGTGGAGGTGCCGTTCCTGGGCGACTCGGCCGAAGCCTCGTCGGTGGCCTTCCAGCGCATGTACGCCAAGTACCCGGCCTTCGCCGACGAGCACAAGGGCGTGAAGGTGCTGGCGGTGTTCACGCATGGCCCGGGCATCATCTTCAACACCAAGCGGCCGCTGACCAAGGTCGACGACCTGACGGGCTTGAAGTTCCGCATCGGCGGCGGCATGGTGATCGAGATCAGCAAGGCGCTGGGCATGAACGTCACGCTCAAGCCGGCCACGGAAAGTTATGAGCTCTTGTCCACCGGGGTGATGGACGGCACGCTGTTCCCGGCCGAATCGGTGGAAGGTTTCAAGATCGACAAGGTCATCAAGTACGCCACCTTCTTCCCCGGCGGCCTGTACAACACCAGCTTCGTCTTCGTCATGAACCAGGCCAAGTACGACAGCCTGGCGCCCGATGTGAAGAAGGCCATCGACGAACTCTCGGGCGAATTTGCCGCACGTTTGTTCGGCCGCGGCTGGGACAAGGTCGATCGCCGGGGCATGGCTTTCATGCAGGCCGCGGGCGTGCAGTTCACCAAGGCCGACGCGGCCTTCGTCAAGGCCGTGACCGAGAAGACCGCGCCGGTGGAAGCCAAGTGGATCGCCGAGGCCGAGAAGAAGGGCCTGAAGGACGCAAAGAAGGTGCTCGGCGAATTCCGCGCCGAGATCAAGAAGCTGCAGTAGGGCAGCGCCTTGAAACACAAGCTCGGCACGCTGTGCGGCGTGATGGCCGCGCTGGGGCTGTTCGGCATCATGCTGCTGACGCTGGTGGATGTCGGCGGGCGCAAGCTGCTCGACAGCTCGGTGCCGGGCTCGCTCGAACTCACCGAACTCTTGATGGTGTGCGTCATCTTCGCCGCGCTGCCGCTGGTGTCGTTGCGCGGTGAACATGTCGTCTTCGACTCGCTCGACGAGCGGCTGCCGCGCTGGCTGCGGCGCACGCAACACGTGATCGTCGAGCTGCTGAGCACCGTGTTGATGGGCGGCCTGGCCTGGGTCATGTGGGTCAAGGCCGGGCAGATCGGCGCCACCGGGCAGACCACCTCGCAGCTGAAGTTGCCGGTGGACGTGGTGGTCTATGCCATGTCGCTGCTGCTGCTGCTGGCAGCGCTGATGCATGCCTGGCTGATCGTGCAACCCGGCGCTGGCCATGAGGCCACGCAAGACGCCAACCACACACCCGAGGGGGCCCTTTGAGCGACGCGCTGATGGGCTTCGGCGCTGTTTTCATCCTGGCCCTGTTGCGCGTGCCACTGGCCTTCGCCATGGGGCTGGTGGGCTTCATCGGCCTGGGCCTGCTGCGCGGCTGGCAGCCGACCATGGCCAACGCCTCGCAGGTGGTGTTCGACACCGGCTTTGCCTACACGCTGTCGGTGGTGCCGCTGTTCATCCTGATGGGCAACTTCGTGGCGCGCGCCGGCCTGGCGCATGAACTCTTCCATGCCGCCTTCACCTTCGTCGGCCATGTACGTGGTGGGCTGGCGCATGCCACCGTCATCGCCTGCGCTGGCTTCGGCGCGATCTGCGGTTCGTCCATCGCCACCGCCGCGACCATGACCAAGGTGGCCTACCCGCCGATGAAGAAGCTCGGCTACGCCGACTACCTCGCAACCGGCGTCATTGCTTCCGGTGGCACGCTCGGCATCATGATTCCGCCGTCGACCATCATGGTCATCTACGGCATCGTCACCGAAACGCACATCGGCAAGCTCTTCGCCGCCGGCGTGGTGCCGGGGCTGGTGTGTGCCGGCCTGCTGATGCTGGGCGTGCTGTGGGTCATCTGGCGCGATCACGACGCCGGGCCGGCCGGGCCGCGCAGTTCGACGGCCGAGCGGCTGAGTGCGCTGCGCGGCATCTGGGGCGTGCTGGCGCTGGTGGTCATCGTGCTCGGTGGCATTTACGGCGGCGTGTTCACCGCCACCGAAGGCGCGGGCATAGGCGCGTCAGGGGCGTTTGGATTCGCGTTGCTGCGCGGCAGGCTCACGCTGAAAGTGTTGTTCGAGGTGCTGCTGGAAAGCGCACGCACCACGGCCATGCTCTTCACCATCCTCATCGCCGCGTCGATCTTCTCGGCCTTCGTCAACTTCACCACCATGCCCGG
The DNA here is from genome assembly GCA_031365825.1 of Rubrivivax sp. Lineage (GTDB taxonomy): Bacteria > Pseudomonadota > Gammaproteobacteria > Burkholderiales > Burkholderiaceae_C > Rubrivivax. Next base: position 6,317 of record JANLYV010000302.1, read on the forward strand.
CGACCTGAAGGACGGCATCACGCAGCTGGGCCTGCCGCCACTGGCCGTCATCGGCGCGATGATGCTGGTGTATGTCGTGCTCGGCACCATCATGGAAGAGTTGACGATGGTGCTGCTGACGCTGCCGGTGTTCTTCCCGGTGGTGACGCAGCTCGGCTTCGACCCGGTGTGGTTCGGCGTGTTGATCGTGCTGGTGGTGCAGGTGGGGCTGATCTCGCCGCCGGTGGGCATGAACATGTTCGTCATGAACGCGCTCTTGAAAGACGTGCCGATGATGCAGATCTTCCGCGGCTCGGCCATCTTCTGCATGCCGCTGGTGGTGGGGCTGGTGTTGGTGCTGCTCTTCCCGCAGCTGGCGCTGTGGTTGCCATCGTTCATGAAGTAGCGCGGGCGCCATGGCCGCACCCTTGCTGGTTCGCAACGCCACGCTGCCCGACGGCCGCAGCGGCATCGACGTGCTGTGCGAAGGCGGCCGCATCCGTGCGCTGGCACCCGCGCTGACGGCAGCTGCGGGCGCCGAAGTCATCGACGCGCAGGGCTGGCTGCTGAGCCCGCCTTTCGTCGACGCCCACTTCCACATCGACGCGGCGCTGAGCCACGGCCTGCCACGCGTGAATGAAAGCGGCACGCTGCTCGAAGGCATCGCGCTGTGGGGTGAATTGAAGCCGCTGCTGACGCAGGAGGCGCTGGTCGAGCGCGCATTGCAGTACTGCGACTGGGCCGTGGCGCAGGGGCTGCTGGCCATCCGTTCGCATGTCGACATCTGCGACGAGCGGCTGCTGGCGGTGGAGGCGCTGCTGCACGTCAGGGCGTTGGTCAAGCCCTACCTCGATCTGCAGCTCGTGGCCTTTCCGCAAGACGGCCTGCTACGCTCAGCTTCGGCGTTGGCGAACCTGAAGCGCGCACTCGATCTTGGCGTCGACGTGGTCGGCGGCATCCCGCATTTCGAGCGCACGATGGAAGAAGGCAGCGCCAGCGTGAAACTGCTGTGTGAACTCGCCGCCGCGCGTGGCCTGCCGGTGGACATGCATTGCGACGAGAGTGACGACCCGATGTCGCGCCATGTCGAAACGCTGGCCTTTCACACCCAGCGCCTGGGCCTGCACGGGCGCGTCACCGGCTCGCACCTGACGTCGATGCATTCGATGGACAACTACTACGTGAGCAAGCTGCTGCCGCTGATGGCCGAGGCGCAGTTGCACGTGGTGGCCAACCCGCTCATCAACATCACGCTGCAGGGCCGGCACGACACCTACCCCAGGCGCCGCGGGATGACGCGCGTGCCCGAGCTGCTGGCCGCGGGCATCAACGTCGCCTTCGGTCACGACTGCGTGATGGACCCGTGGTACGCACTCGGTTCGGCCGACATGCTCGAAGTCGCCAGCATGGGCCTGCATGTCGCGCAGATGACCTCGCTTGCCGCCACGCGCCAGTGTTTCGACGCGGTGACGGTAAGCGCCGCGCGCGTGATGGGCCTTGAGGGCTACGGCCTGGACATGGGCTGCCGCGCCGACTTCGTGCTCTTGCAGGCGCGCTCGCGCGAAGAGGCGATCCGTTTGCGTGCGCCGCGCCTCTGTGTGGTGCGTGCCGGCGTGGTCATCGCGCGTTCGGCGCCGCGCGTCGCGTCGCTGCACCTTGCCGGCCGGCCGGCAAGCGTGGATTTCACACGACAGCGCCAGGCCTGGGCGACAGGGGGCGCTGGCTAGAATGAAGCGCACCCAGACCCTTCTCGAAAGACCCACGAATCCATGAAACTGATCGGCGCGCTTACCAGCCCTTATGTGCGCAAGGTGCGCGTCGTCATGGCCGAAAAGAAGCTGGACTTCCAGCTCGTGCTCGAAGACGTGTGGGCTAGCGACGCCATGCTCAAGTCCAACCCGCTGGGCAAGGTGCCGTGCCTGGTGATGGAAGGCGGCGAGGCGGTGTTCGATTCCCGCGTCATCGTCGAATACCTCGACACCCTGTCGCCCGTGGGCAAGCTCATTCCGGCCACCGGCCGCGAACGCGTCGAAGTGCGCACCTGGGAAGCGCTGGCCGACGGTGCGCTCGACGCCAGCATCCTGGCGCGGCTAGAAGCCCATTGGGCCGGGCGCACGGCCGAGCAACGCTCGCCGGCGTGGATCGCGCGCCAGATGTCGCGCGTGGACGCCGCGCTCAAGGCCATGGGCCAGGGCCTGGCCGACAAGCCGTACTGCACCGGCAACCATTTCACGCTGGCCGATGTGGCCGTAGGTTGCGCGTTAGGCTATCTCGACTTTCGCTTCGCCCACATCGACTGGCGCGGCGCACACGCCAACCTGCATCGGCTGTACGACAAGCTCGCCGCCAGGCAGAGCTTCATCGACACGGCGCCACCGGCGCCGGTGTAGCGCGGCGCGGCCGCGTTCTGCCGACCCGGCGTTCAGTCGACCGCGAGGTCGGTTGCCAAGGGTGCGAAGCTGTCGCTGCGCGCACGCGGCCAGTACAGCTCGAACACCATGTGCGGCCACGCCACGCGGCCGGCATCGGCGTCGAGCAAGGCCCCGGGCTTGACCGTCTGCAGCACGTTGGCGAGCAGGCGCACGTCACCGCCGGCCAGGCGGCGCACGATGTGCGAGGCGGTAATCTGGTTCGGATGCAGGAGCCCGGCGGCCTGCACCAGCTCTTTCAGCGCCAGCAGCGTGTGCTCGTGGAAACGGTAGACGCGCTCGGCCTTGTCGGGCACCACCAGCGCGCGCTGGCGTTGTGGGTCTTGCGTCGTCACGCCTGTCGGGCAGGCGCCGGTGTGGCAGGTCTGCGCCTGGATGCAGCCCAGCGCAAACATGAAGCCGCGCGCGGCGTTGCACCAGCCGGCGCCCATGGCCAACAGCCGCGCGAGGTCGAAGGCACCGATGACCTTGCCTGCCGCGCCGATCGTGAAGCGGTGCCGCAGGTTCAATCCGAGCAG
>JANLYV010000318.1:0-3336 GCA_031365825.1 Rubrivivax sp.
GGGCGCAGAGCTGCGCCGGCGTGACGCAGTCGCGCTTCTGCGCCTCGGGCCTGGAATCGGTCAACCTGGCCGCGGCGAAAGTCAAGAGCGGCTGGGAAGACCTGGTGGTGGCGGGTGGTGTCGAGAGCATGAGCCGCTGGACCATGGGCAGCGACGGTGGCGCCTGGGTGATGGACCCGCGCATCAACCACAAGCTCGGCTTCGTGCCGCAAGGTGTGGGCGCCGACCTCATCGCCACGATGGAAGGCTGGCATCGCGCCGATGTCGACGCCTTCGCTTTGCGCTCGCACCAGCGTGCAGCCGCCGCGCGTGCCGAGGGCCGCTTCTTGCGCTCGATCATCCCGGTGAGCGACATCGCCGGGCTGCCGATGCTCGCCGAAGACGAAACCATCCGCGTGCATGCCTCAAGTGCGGCCTCGGCCGAGGCCATGGCCAAGCTCGAAGCCAGCTTCGCGATGATGGGCGCGATGGGCTTCGACGCCACCGCGCTGCGCAAGTACACGACGGTGGAGCGCATCGAGCATATGCATCACGCCGGCAATTCGTCGGGCATCGTCGACGGCGCGGCGCTGATGTTGATCGGCTCGAAAGAGGGCGGCACCAAGGCCGGGCTGGAGCCGCGCGCACGCATTCGCAGCGCGGCGGTGATCGGCTCCGAGCCGACCATCATGCTCACCGGCCCTACCGCCGCGTGCCAGAAAGCCTTGGCCAAGGCCGGCATGACGGCCGCCGACATCGACCTGTGGGAAATCAACGAAGCCTTCGCCGTGGTGCCGATGAAGACGGCGCGTGACTTGGGCGTTAGCATGGATCGCGTGAACGTCAACGGTGGCGCCATCGCCATGGGCCACCCGCTGGGCGCCACCGGCTGCATCATCCTGGGCACCTTGCTCGACGAGCCCGAGCGCCGCAACCTGTCCACCGGCCTGGCCACGCTGTGCGTCGGCGCCGGCATGGGCATCGCCACCATCATCGAAAGAATCTGACATGAGCGCCATCACCTTGGAAGTGGGCAGCGACGGCATCCTCGTCGCTTCGATGAACTTGCCCGGCAGGCCGATGAATGTCGTCGGCGACGAGCTGATGTCAGGCATCGCCACGGCGCTGGAAAAGCTCGCTGACCCTGCCATCAAGGGCATGGTGCTGACCTCGGGCAAGGCCGACTTCTGCGCCGGCGGCGACCTGGATCGCATGGCTAAGTGGACCAAGCCCGAAGAGCCGTTCGAGGCTTCGATGGCGATGAAGGCCGTGCTGCGCCAGCTGGAAAAACAAGGCAAGCCGGTGGTCGCGGCCATCAACGGCCATGCACTCGGCGGTGGCCTGGAAATCGCGCTGGCTTGCCACATGCGCATCGCCATCGACGACCCGCGGCTCAAGCTCGGTCAGCCCGAGGTCAAGCTCGGTTTGCTGCCCGGCGGCGGTGGCACGGTGCGGCTGCCGCGGCTGGTGGGCATCCAGGCGGCGTTGCAGATCATGGGCGAAGGCGGTGACCTCACGCCGCAGAAGGCGCTCTCGATGGGTTTGCTCGGTGCACTCGCTAACGACAAAAGTGAGCTGATGGCCCAGGCTCGCGCCTGGTGCCTGGCCAATCCCAAAGCCGCGCAGCCCTGGGATCTGCCGAAGTTCAAGTTCCCCGGTGGCGACTCGCGTGCGCCGGCGGTGGCGCAGATGTGGGCCATCGCCCCTTCCATCGCCAGCACCAAGACCTGGGGCAACTACCCGGCCGTGCGCCACATCATGAGCAGCGTGTTCGAAGGCGGGCTGCTCGACTTCGAAGCCGCGAGCGTGGTCGAGAGCCGCTACTTCGCCGCTTGCGCCATCAGCGTTGAGGCCAAGAACATCATCGGCACGCTGTGGTTCCAGCTGAACGCCATCAAGAAGGGCGCGTCGCGGCCGGCGGGCGTGGCGCAAGCCAAGGTGGGTAAGCTCGGCATCCTGGGCGCGGGCATGATGGGCGCAGGCATTGCGTATGTCTCGGCCAGGGCCGGCATCGATGTGGTCTTGCTCGACAGCACGCTCGAACAAGCCGAGAAGGGCAAGGGCTATTCGTCGGGCCTGCTCGACAAGGCGGTGAAGAAGGGCCGCAGCACGGTGGAGAAGCGCGACGCGCTGCTGGCGCGCATCAAGCCGACGACTTTCTACGACGAGCTTGCTGGCTGCGACCTCGTCATCGAAGCGGTGTTCGAAGACCGCGCCATCAAGGCCGACGTGACAAGGCGCGCCGAAGCCGTGCTTGCCGCGAGTGCGGTCTTTGCCTCCAACACCTCGACGCTGCCCATCACCGGCCTGGCCCAGGCCAGCGTGCGGCCGGCGTCGTTCATCGGCCTGCACTTCTTCAGCCCGGTCGACAAGATGCCGCTGGTGGAAATCATCGTCGGCGAAAAGACGTCGCCCGAAACCTTGGCGCGAGGCTTCGACTATGTGATGCAGATCGGCAAGACGCCGATCGTCGTCAACGACAGTCGCGGCTTCTTCACCAGCCGCGTCTTCGGCACCTACGTGATGGAAGGCATCGCCATGCTGAAGGAAGGCGTGCACCCGCGCAGCATCGAAGTCGCCGGCCAGCAGGCCGGCATGCCGATGCCGCCGCTGGCGCTGCAGGACGAGGTCTCGCTGAGCCTGTCGTTGCATGTGGCCGAGCAGACGAAGAAAGACTTCGCGGCCGAGGGCAAGGTGTTTGCCGAACATCCCGGTGTCAGCGTCATTCGGCAGTTATGCGAAATCGGCCGCATCGGCAAGAAGGCCGGCAAAGGCTTCTACGACTGGGGTGATGATGGCAAAACACTGTGGCCTGAGCTCGCCCGGATGTACCCGGTGGCGGCCACGCAACCCGAACAACGCGAACTCATAGCCCGGCTGATGTTCGCGCAGGCGAACGAGGCCGCGCGCTGCGTCGAAGAAGGCGTGCTGCGCAGCACGGCCGACGGCAACATCGGCTCGATCTTCGGCTGGGGCTTCGCGCCGTTCCACGGCGGCGCATTGCAGTTCATCAACGCCATGGGGGCCCAGGCTTTCGTGGTGCGCGGGCGTGAACTTGCGGCGCGCCACGGCCCGCGCTTCGAGCCCGCCGCCATCGTCGTGCAACAGGCGCAGGCGGGCGGGCGCTTCGACTGAGGCGGCGCCCGCCGCATCATTGCCGCGTCCTCGCCACGTCAGTGCCGATCGGCTTTTTGTACCGAGACCGCGCCGGCGCGGGTGAATCGGTCGCGGTGGCCGAAGTCATCGGCGGCCGCGAGTTCGAGCTTGTAGTCGTGGCCCGCGGCCTTGCCGATGAGCGTGATGGCCAGCACGAGGCGCACCTGCTGACCTTGCGGGCCGCTGCCGGTGACGCTTGAA
>JANLYV010000335.1:0-1716 GCA_031365825.1 Rubrivivax sp.
GAACTGGCAGGCATGTTCGCGCCCCAAGATTCGTTCAGGCTGAGCTTGTCGAAGCCCATGCCACGACAGCCGCATGCACTTCGACAAGCTCAGTGCGAACGGGGTCGATGGTGAGTGCCTTGACTCCCGGCTTGCAGCTTGAACCCCACGCGGCCACATCCTGGCACCAGCGGCCCGAGGTGCAGCGCGTGCTCTGGCCGGCGCTGGTGGCGGTGCTGCTGCTGGCGCTGTGGCAGGCGCTGGTCGTCGGCTTCGACGTTCAACCCTTCCTCGTGCCCAGCCCGCTGCGCGTGGCCGAGGTCATGGTCACCGATGCCGCGCTGCTCTTCGGTGCCCTGCTCACCACGCTGAAGATCACGCTCTTCGCCTTCTTCTGCGCCACCGTGCTCGGCGTGCTCATCGCATTCGCGTTCGTGCAAAGCCGCGTGATCGAGACGGCGCTGTTCCCTTACGCCGTGCTGTTGCAGGTCACGCCCATCGTCGCCATCGCGCCGCTGATCATCATCTGGGTGAAGAACCCCACGGCCTCGCTGGTGATCTGCGCCACGCTCGTGGCGCTGTTCCCGATCATCGCCAACACCACGCTCGGTCTGCGCAGCGTCAATCCGGGCTTGATGAGCTACTTCAAACTCAACCGCGCGACACGTTGGCAAACGCTCACGCGGCTGCGCATCCCTTCGGCGCTACCGTATTTTTTCGGCGGCTTGCGCATCAGCTCAGGCCTGGCCTTGATCGGCGCGGTGGTGGCCGAATTCGTCGCCGGAACCGGCGGCACCGGCACCGGGCTGGCGTACCAGATATTGCAGGCCGGCTACCAGCTCAACATCCCGCGCATGTTCGCGTCGCTGGTGCTCATCACGCTCACCGGCGTGGGCTTGTTTGCGCTGATGTCGGTGTTGTCGACCTGGGCCTTGGGCAGCTGGCACGAGAGTGAGACGCACCATGAGTGACCTGCTCGTTCAGGGCGCCTCGCACTTGTGGACCGGGCAGCGTGGCACTGCGATGCGTGCGGCTAACGGCCATGATGTGCGGGTGCGCGACGGTGTCATCACCGCCATCGGCACGCTGCGCCCCGAGCCGGGCGAGCACGTCATCGACGCAACCGATTGCGTCATCTACCCCGGCTGGATCAACACCCACCACCACCTCTTCCAAAGCCTGCTCAAAGGCATCCCGGCCGGTATCAACCTGGCGCTGGTGCCCTGGCTGGCGGCGGTGCCGGTGCCTTACCGGCGTCACTTCGATGGCGAGGCTTCGCTGCGGCTGGCGGCGCGCATCGGTCTGGTCGAGCTGCTCTTGTCGGGCTGCACCACCGTGGCCGACCACCAGTACCACTACTGGCCGGGCATGCCGTTCGACGCCTCCGCCGCGGTGTTCGACGAAGCCGAGAAGCTGGGCCTGCGTTTTGTGTTGTGCCGCGGCGGCCAGACGCAGCCGCGCGCCATGACCGATGCCGACGCGCCGCCGCAGGCCGCGCCCGAAACGCTTGATCAATTCATGGCCGCGATCGAGCGCGACACCGCGCGCTTCCACGACCCTGCGCCGATGGCCATGAGGCGCGTCGTCAGCGCCATCACCACGCCAAGCTGGAGCTGCGCCGTCGAACATCTGAAGCCGATGGCACAGCAGGCGCGCCGGCTCGGCATCCGCTTGCACAGCCATCTCTCCGAGACCTACGACTACGTGCGCTGGGCGCGTGAAGTGCACGGCTGCACG
>JANLYV010000344.1:0-1524 GCA_031365825.1 Rubrivivax sp.
GGTCAGCACCACCAGCAGCGTGACGATGATCGACACGGCCATCACCAGCGCGCTCCAGCCCAGCATGTAGAGCGTGAACGCCGACCGCGCCCGCCAGATCGCCAGCGTGCTGGAAAACAGCGCCTGCGTCAGGCCCTGTCCGCCCCAATGGACCAGCGCCGGGGCATGCCAGAACGGCACCGACAGCAGCGCGATCAGGCCAAAGCGCACGACCATCCCCCAGGCCAGGCGCGGGTCGGCCAGCAGCGCGTCAACCTCGGCATGGTCGGCGCCGGGCTTGACTTGGGCCAGTGCGCGTTGCAAAGCGTCGAAAGTGCCGCCGTCGGCCAGGTCGGCCAGCCAGAACGCCAACAGCGAGCAAGCCGCGTAGGCCGCGCACAAGGCCCATTGGCTGCGCCGACGCGACTTGTCGGGCGTGCGCAGGCCGTCCAGCAATTGCAGCGCGTGGACTGGGCCATCGCTGCTGGCACTGCGCGCGGCGACCATGAAGCCCAGCGTCAGCATCGGCAGCATCGCCACGCCCAGCACCACGCCGACCAGCGGCAGCAGCGCCATCAGCGGTGAGACGACGACGAAGAACAGCACGAACAGGCCGACAAAGGCCATCGGTCGGCGCCACCACAGCGCCAGGCCCTGGCGGATCCAGCGCAGGCCTTGGCCGGGCGCCACGGGGTGAAGTTTCAGTTGCATGGTCGACAGGATGCGCAGTTCACTGGCGCGGCGGGTGCCAAGGCTGGTTGGTGCGAATGCGCAGGATGCGCTCAAAGTGCGCCGGGTCTTTGGGCTGTAGCAGCGCCGCGCTGCGTGGCAGGTGCAGGTCAGCCAATCGCGACAGCCAGAAGCGCAGCGCCGCCGCGCGCAACAGGGCGGGCAGCAGGCGCTGTTCTGCCGACGACAGCGGACGCACGCGCTCGTAGGCGGCGACCAAGGCTTGGGCACGGGCCTCGTCGGGGCGGCCGTTGTCGGCGTCGGCGCACCAGTCGTTCAGGCACACCGCCAGGTCGTAGGCGAAGGCGTCGTCGCCAGCGAAGTAGAAGTCGAAGCAGCCGGTGAGCTTTTCATGGCCGGGCAGGCCGTCGAACAGCACGTTGTCGCGGAACAGGTCGGCATGGACTGCGCCGCGTGGCAACGAGGCAAAGGCCGCCGAGCCCGCCACCTGCTCGGCGAAGGCCAGTTCGTCGGCCAGAAGTGCGGCTTGGGGCGGTGCCAATTGCGTGGCCACTTGCGGCGCGGTGGCCCGCCACCAGGCCAGGCCGCGCAGGTTCCGCTGTGTCCATTCGAAGTCGGCCACACCCAGGTGCAGGCGGGCCAGCATGCCGCCGAGTTGGGCGCAGTGGTGCAAATCCGGCGCCGGCTGGGTCACGCCAGGCAGGCGGTTGACCAGCGCGGCCGGCTTGCCGGCGACCCGGTGCCAGAGCTGGCCGCTGGCGTCGACGCGCGGCTCGGGCACCGGCAGGCCTTGGCGCGCCAGGTGCTGCATCAGCCGCAGGTAGTACGGCAATTGCTCTGCCGACAGGCGCTCGA
>JANLYV010000371.1:0-4278 GCA_031365825.1 Rubrivivax sp.
CACGCACCTCGTACCAGGTCGGCAGCCCCTGGATGTTGCTGGGGAAGATATTGCGCGGGCTCACCGGTACGCCCATGCGCAGGATGGCCTTGGCGAAGAGCTCGTTCGCCGAAGCCGAACCCGAGCCGTTGACGTTGGCGAATTTGATGACGAAATTGTTGACGGACTCGAGCCGGTTCATGCCGATACCCCTGTCTTCACGGTCGCGCTCTTGTGGTCGCGCGCCATCGGCCCGGCGTTGGTGGTGGTCAGCTGGAACTTCTGCATGTCCCAGGCGCCTGTGGGGCAGCGCTCGGCGCACAGGCCGCAGTGCAGGCACACGTCTTCGTCCTTGACCATCACGCGCTGAGTTTTCAGTTCCTTGCTGACGTAGAGGTCTTGCGTGGTATTCGTGGCCGGTGCGCTGAGCATCGTGCGCAGCACCGGCTCTTCGGCGTTGCCGGTGAAGCTGATGCAGTCCATCGGGCAGATGTCGACGCAGGCGTCGCATTCAATGCACAGTTTGTCGGCGAACACCGTCTGCACGTCGCAGTTCAGGCAGCGCTGCGCTTCCTTGAAGGCGGTGGCGGCGTCGAAGCCGAGCTCGACCTCGATCTTGATACTTGCCAGCGCTTTTTGCGCATCGGTCCACGGCACCTTGAAGCGAAGGTCGTCGGAGATGGCGTTGTCGTAGCTCCACTCGTGGATGCCCATCTTCTGCGACATCAGGTTGACGTGCGGCGCCGGGCGCTGGCTGGCGTCTTCGCCATGCAGGAAGCGGTCGATCGACACCGCCGCTTCATGGCCGTGCGCCACCGCGGTGATGATGTTCTTCGGGCCGAAAGCCGCATCGCCGCCGAAGAAGACATGCGGCAACGAGGTGCGGAAGGTGGTCGCGTCGAGCACCGGCATGCCCCACTCGTCGAAGGCTATGCCACAGTCGCGCTCGATCCACGGGAAGGCGTTTTCCTGGCCCACGGCGATGAGCACGTCGTCGCAGTCGAACACCACGTCGGGCGCGCCGGTGGGCACCAGGCTGCGCCGGCCTTTGGCGTCGTATTGGGCTTCGACGATCTCGAAGCTCATGCCGACTAACTTTCCACCCGTATGCACAAAGGCCTTGGGCACGTGGAAGTTGACGATCGGGATGCCTTCGTGCATCGCGTCTTCTTTTTCCCAGGGCGAGGCTTTCATTTCCTCAAAACCGCTGCGCACGATGACCTTCACGTCGTCCGCGCCCAGCCGCCGCGCCGAACGGCAGCAGTCCATCGCCGTGTTGCCGCCCCCGAGCACGATGACGCGTTTGCCGATCTTCGTGACATGGCCGAACGAGACCGAGGCCAGCCAGTCGATGCCGATGAAGATGTTGGCGGCGGCGTCAACGCGGCCCGGTGCCTGCAGGTCGCGGCCACGCGGCGCACCGCAGCCCACGAACACCGCGTCCCAGTCCTGCGCCAGCAGCGCCTTCATCGAATCGATGCGCTGGTTGGCGAGGAACTCGACGCCCATGGCCATGATGTAGCCGGTCTCTTCGTCGATCACGCTTTCGGGCAGGCGAAAGCGCGGGATCTGCGTCCACATGAAGCCGCCGGCCTTCTTCTCGCCGTCGAACACGGTGACGGCATAGCCTTGCGCCGCGAGGTCTCGCGCCACCGTCAGTGAGGCCGGGCCGGCGCCGACGCAGGCGATCTTCTTGCCGTTCTTGGGCAGCGGGCGGGGCATCATCGCCCTCACCTCACCGCCCTTGTTATCCGCCGCCACGCGCTTCAAGCGGCAGATGGCCACCGGCTCGGGTTTGACGTTGTTTTCCTCTTCAACGCGACCGCGCCGGCAGGCCGGCTCGCACGGCCGGTCGCAGGTGCGGCCGAGGATGCCGGGGAAGACGTTGCTGACCCAGTTGACCATGTAGGCGTCGTCGTAGCGCCCCTGCGCGATCAAGCGGATGTACTCGGGCACGGGCGTGTGCGCGGGACAGGCCCATTGGCAATCGACGACCTTGTGGAAGTAGGCCGGGTTGCTGACATTGGTTGGCTGCAAACCTTGTCTCCTTGGCCAGATGGCTCTTGGGAAGGTCGCCGACACGGTTGCCGGCAAGCGCTTGTGCGGACAAGTCTATGCGGCAGCGCGGAAGCGCGGTAACCCGGGTTTGCACGCGGCGACAGCGTCATGCATCACGCCCCGCGCCGCGTCGCTGTTCAGGTCACGCCTCACGTCACACGCAAGACTTTGACGAAGCCTTCGACCTTGCGCCCCCTGCGCGCACGCCGACCCGTGTGCGCTTCAAGATGTTCACCACGCAGCCGCTCTTCCTTGGGTTTGCCGCCGCGGCCGCTGCCCGTCAAGGTGACGGCGTCGAGGCAGGTCGCCACCGACAGCAGCGGCGCTTTGGCATCCACGTCCATCAAGGTCAGCCCGCGTCCACCACCCGGTTGGCGCTTGAGCTCGCCCAGCGGGAACACCAGCAAGCGGCCATCCAGCGCCAGGCAGGCGACCTGTGTGTGTGCCGGCGCCACCACCACCGGCGGCAGCACGTGCTCGCCGGCTTCAAGCGTGAGGAAGGCCTTGCCGGCGCGCTGGCGCGACACCAGGTCGGCCGCGCGTGCGAGCAGGCCGTAACCACCCGTGCCGGCCAGCAGCAGCGTGCTCTGGCCGTCGCCGGCGAAGTAGTGCGCGGCTTGTGTGCCGGGCTCGAGCTCGATGGCGCTGGTGATGGGCAAACCGTCACCGCGCCCGCCGGGCAGCTGCGCCACGGCCACGCTGTAGGCGCGGCCGTTGCTGCCCAGCAGCACCAGCGTGTCGACACTGCGGCATGGGAAGGCGCCGTAGAGGCCATCACCCGGCTTGAATTGCAGCGTGGCGATATCAAGCTCGTGCCCCTTCAGCGCGCGCACCCAGCCCTTCAGGCTGACCACCACCGTCACCGCCTCGTCGAGCACGCGCACCTCGGCCACTGCGCGTTTGTCTTCCAGCACCAGCGTGCGCCGCGCATCGCCGTGGGTCTTGGCGTCGGCCTCGATTTCCTTGATCAGCGTGCGCTTCAACGACGCCGGGCTGGCGAGCACGTCCTCGAGCCTGGCCTGCTGCTCGCGCAGGTCCTTCAGTTCCTGTTCGATCTTGATGGCTTCGAGCCGCGCCAGTTGGCGCAAGCGGATGTCGAGGATGTCGTCGGCTTGGGCGGAGCTCAAGGCAAAGCGCGCGATCAGCGCCGGCTTGGGCTCGTCGGCGTTGCGGATGATGCGTATCACCTCGTCGATGTTCAGCAGCACCAGCTGCCGGCCTTCGAGCACATGGATGCGTTCGAGCACACGCGCCAATCGATGCTGGGTGCGCCGTTGCACCGTGGCCTGGCGGAAGGCCAACCACTCGACCAGCATCTGGCGCAGGCTCTTCTGCATCGGGCGGCCGTCGCCGCCGATCATCGTCAGGTTCAGCGCCGCGCTGGTCTCCAGGCTGGTGTGCGCCAGCAGCGCCTGGATGAAGTCGGCCTGCCCGGTGGTGCGCGTCTTCGGCTCGAACACCAGCCGCACCGCGGCTTCCTTGCCCGACTCGTCGCGCACGGCGTCGAGCATGGCCAGCATGGCCGCACGCAGCTGCGTCTGCTCTTGCGTCAACGCCTTCTTGCCAGCCTTCAGCTTGGGGTTGGTGATCTCGTCGATCTCTTCCAGCACGTTCTTCGTGCTCACGCCCGGCGGCAATTCGCTAACGACCAACTGCCACTGACCGCGTGCCAGCTCTTCGATGACCCAGCGCGCGCGCACCTTCAGGCTGCCACGGCCGCTGCGGTAGATCTCGCGGATGTCGGCGGCACTGGAGATGATCTGGCCGCCACCAGGGAAGTCGGGCGCGGGCAGGATGGCGAAGAGTTCGTCGTCGCTCAACTTGTCGTTCTTCAGCAGCGCGACCGCGGCGGCGGCCACTTCGCGCAGGTTGTGGCTGGGCACCTCGGTCGCCAGGCCCACGGCGATGCCGCTGGCACCGTTCAGCAGCACGAACGGCAGGCGTGCCGGCAAGAGACGCGGCTCTTCGGTCGAGCCGTCGTAGTTCGACTGAAAGTCGACCGTGCCTTCGTCGATCTCGTCGAGCAAGAGGCGCGAGATCGGTGCCAGGCGCGCCTCGGTGTAGCGCATCGCCGCGGCGCTATCACCGTCGCGGCTGCCGAAATTGCCCTGGCCGTCGATCAGCGGGTAGCGCTGCGAAAAGCCCTGCGCCATGCGCACCAGCGCGTCGTAGGCGGCCAGGTCGCTGTGCGGATGGAAGCGGCCGAGCACGTCGCCCACCACGCGCGCACTCTTCACCGGA
>JANLYV010000373.1:0-6464 GCA_031365825.1 Rubrivivax sp.
GCAGCACTAGGCCCGCCGCCGCGGCGAGTTCACGCACATAACCCTCGGAGTGAGCGTAGCGTGAACTGGCCCGCAGTTCGAGCCCGGCCTGGCCTTCTTCGAGTGACAGCGCGAAGTGGCCGCCCGGCTCCAGCACCTGCGCCACGGCGGCAAACACCGCATCGAGCGCACCGACGTAGATGAAGACATCGGCCGCCAGCACCAGGTCGTAGCGCGCGCTGCAGCTTTGCAGCAACTCGGTCAGGTCGCCACACCGCAGCTCGCGGTAGAGGCCACGCTGGCGCGCCTTCGCCAGCATGCGCGGCGACAGGTCGATGCCGTCGATGGCGTCCGTCAGCGCGTGCAACGGCAGGGCCGACAGCCCCGTGCCGCAGCCCAGATCCAGCGCCGCGCGGTAGCGCCGCCCTGGCGGCAGCAGGCCGCACAAGACCTGGGGCGCGCGGTAGGCCAGGTCGCGCAAGAGATGGTCGTCGAAGCGTTCGGCGTACTGGTCGAACAGGCCCAGCACGTAGGCGCGTGGTGGTGCGGTGGGCACGCTGTGCATGGCCTCGGGCTGGACCGAGGCCAGCATGAAGCCGTCGACATCGGCGTCACCGCCGAAGGCCAGGGCCTGGCGAAACGCATGCGCCGCAGCTTCGAGCCGGCCCAGGTCTTTCAACACGCCGCCGTATTGGCTCCAGGCTTCGGCGTTGACGCCGTCCAGCGCCAGGGCGCGCTTGTACGAGCGCAACGCCTCTTCGGGCTGCTCCAGCGCGTGCAGCGTGTGGCCGTGTTCGATCCAGCTCGGTGCGTGGTCAACGTCGTCGCGCAGCAGCGCGTCCAGGCCGTCCAGCGCGTCGCGGTGCCGCCCCAGCAGGTTCAGCAGGGCCGCGCGCTCGAAGGCTGCGGCGCGATGTTGTGGCTCGGCCGCTAGCACGCGCTCCTGGCAGGTCAGCGCTTCCTCGTAATGCTCCAGGTCGGCCAGCGCCGCGCCGCGATAGGCCCAGGCGTCGCTGTTGCCGGGCTCGGCTTGCAGCACCTGGTCGAGCAGCGGCAGCGCCGTCTCGGGCGCACCGAGCTTGATGTGCGTCGCCGCCAGATTCACCAGCGTCGAAGGCCGGCCCGGCACCAGCGCGAGCGAGGCTTCGAAACGGTCCCGTGCCTGCGTCGCGTGGCCACTTTCGAATGCACGCACACCCTCGATGAAGAGCGCACGTGCGCGCTCGAAATCATCACCCATCGGCGTCGACATCAGCCCGTGCAGAAGACGTTCAGCTTGTTGCCATCGAGGTCACGAAAGTAGCCAGCGTAAAAGCCTTCGCCGCGCGGGCCGGCCGGGCCGGCGTCGGCACCGCCGAGTTCGAGCGCGCGGCGGTAGAGGCGGTCGACCTTCTCGCGAGAGTCAACGACGATGGCCGCCATGACGCCGTTGCCCACCGTGGCCGGCTGCCCGTCGAAGGGCTTCATCAAGGCCAGGGCCGGCTTGTCCATGGTCACGCCCCAGGCATGACCGCGGCCGAAATCCATCAGCCGCTTGGCGCCGATCTCGGCCAGCAGCGCGTCGTAGAAACCCGCCGCGCGCGGCAGGTCGTTGGTGCCCAGGGTGACGTAGCCGATCATGTGCTGCTCCATGCGCCGCGCGGCGCGTTGATGGGGCGGACAGTGTAGGCGCGGCGCTATGCTTGGCAGCACGATGTCCCACGTCGACCCCACCACCGCCAACGGCGCCCAACGCGACAGCCTCGCCGACTTCAGCACGCTCTTCGCCTTCCTGCCGGTGGGCGCTTATCGCTCGCTGCCCAACGGCCAGCAACTGCGCGCCAACCCGGCGCTGGTGCGGCTCAACGGCTACGACGACGAAGCGCAGATGCTGGCCGGCGTGCGCAACATCGCTCTGGAGTGGTACGTCAACCCCGAGCGCCGCAGCGAGTTCAGGCGCGAACTCGAAAGCCACGGCCATGTGCGCGGCTTCGTCTCGGAGATCTACCGCCATCGCACGCGTGAACGCATCTGGATCAGCGAGAACGCGCATGTCGTGCGCGGCGCCGATGGCCAGGTGCTGTACTACGAAGGCACGGTCGAAGACATCACCGAGCGCGTGCAGGCGGCGCAGGCCGTGCAGCGCAGCGAGGCGCACTTGCGCCAGATCGCGCAGCATGTGCCGGGCATGGTCTACCGCGTGCACGCCCGGCCCGATGGTCGTGCGCGCTACAGCTTCGTCAGCGAGGGCGTGCGCGAGCTCTATGGCATCGCGCCGCAGCAGTTGATCGACGATGCCCGCGTACTGCGCCGCTTTCGCCATGTCGACGACGCGGCGCAGATCGAAGAGGCGGTGGCGGCGGCCATGTCGAGCCGAGCGCCGCTGACGCTGCGCTACCGCGTGCGGCTCGACGACGGACGCATCAAGTGGCTGCAGATGAGCTCGTCGGCCGCGACGCAGGAGGGTGACGAACAGGTGCGTGTCGGCGTCCTTGTCGACGTCACCGCGTCCTACGAAGCCGCGTCGCTGCGCGACGACCGCGACCGTGCCCAGGCCGCGCAACAAGAGATGACGCAGTTCCTTTCGCGCGTCAGCCACGAACTGCGCACGCCCTTGAACGCCATCCTCGGTTTCGCGCAGCTATTGGCCACCGACGCCGGCGTCGCACCGACGCACCGCGAGTGGGTGCGCGAAGTGCTGGCCAGCGGCCGCCACCTGCTCGGGCTGGTGGACGACATCCTCGACCTCAGTGGCGCGCAGAGTGGGCAGATGACCATGGACCTCACGCGCTTCGAGTTGCTGCCGGCGCTGCAGGAGTGCATCACGATGCTCGCCGCCGAGGCCGCCGCGATGCAGCTGCCGCTGCAGTTGCCGCAGCCAGTCACGCCCTTGCCCGCCGTGCTGGCCGACCGTCGGCGCGTCAAGCAGGTGCTGAGCAACCTGCTCTCCAACGCCATCAAGTACAACCGCCGCGGCGGCACGCTAACGTTGTCGGCACGGGCACAAGGTGCGTTTGTCGAGCTCGACGTCTGCGACAGCGGCGCCGGCCTGGATGCAGCGCAGCTGGCGCGCCTGTTCAACCCCTTCGAGCGCCTGGGCGCGCAGCGCGGCACGGTGCCGGGCACGGGCCTGGGGCTGGCCTTGTCGCGCCAGCTGGCCACCGCGATGGGTGGCGACATCCGTGTGCGCAGCCAGCCGGGCCAGGGCAGCACCTTCACGCTGGTGTTGCCGGCAGCGCCGCCGCCATCCGCGCCATCAGCGTCTTGAGAACCTGAACACCGCGACGCTGGCGCGCAGGTTGGGCCAGCGGCGCAGCACCTGCCCGTCCTGCAGCCCGAACGCGTCGTCGACGACCAACCCGGTCTTGCGCGCCAGCACTTCAAAGTCGGCGAAGGTGCCGAAGCGCACGTTCGGCGTGTCGTACCACTCGTAGGGCATGGCCTTGGTCACCGGCATGCGCCCGCTGGCCACGCGCAGCCGGTTGGGCCAGTGCGCGAAGTTGGGGAAACTGACGACACCGATGCCGCCCACGCGCGCCGTCTCGCGCAACATGCGCTCGGTATTGCGCAGGTGCTGCAGCGTGTCGAGCTGCAGCACGACGTCGAAGCTGTGGTCGTCAAACAGCGCCAGCCCTTCTTCGAGGTTGAGCTGGATGACGTTGACGCCGCGCTTGACGCAGGCGTGCACGTTGGCGTCGTCAATCTCGATGCCGTAGCCCTCGCAGCCCTTTTGTTGGTGCAGATGGGCCAGCAGCTCGCCATTGCCGCAGCCGAGGTCGAGCACGCGGCTGCCCGGCGGCACCAGGCCGGCGATGATTTCGAGGTCTTTTCTATCGGACATGCAGCGACCCGGCAGCAACACGCTCGAAGTAGGCACGCATCACATTCATGTAGCGCGCGTCGTCGAGCAGGAAGGCATCGTGGCCGTGTGGCGCGGCGATCTCGGCATAGCTCACGGCGATGCGGTTGTCGACCAGCGCCTTGACGATCTCGCGCGAACGCGCCGGGGCAAAACGCCAGTCGGTGGTGAAGCTCACCAGCAGGAAGCCGTTGCCGCGCGCGCCGGCGAAAGCGCGGGCGAGGTCGCCGTCGAACTCGCGCGCCGGGTCGAAGTAGTCGAGCGCGCGCGTGATCAGCAGGTAGGTGTTGGCGTCGAAATACTCGCTGAACTTGTCGCCCTGGTGGCGCAGGTAGCTCTCGATCTGGAACTCGATCTCCTGCGTGCTGTAGCCGAACTCGGCGGCGCGCCCGTCCAAGGACGCAGCCCCTTGGACGCTCCTGATCTGACGGCCGAACTTCTGCGCCATCGCATCGTCCGACAGGTAGGTGATGTGCCCGATCATGCGTGCCACGCGCAAGCCGCGCCGCGGCAGCACACCATGCGCGTAGAAGTGGCCGCCGTGGAATTTGGGTCGGTGATGATGGCGCGGCGCGCGACTTCATTGAAGGCGATGTTCTGCGCCGACAAATTTGGCGCCGTGGCCCCGGCGACGCAGTGGCGCAGCTTCTGCGGGTAGCGCAGCGTCCAGGCCAGGGCCTGCATGCCGCCCAGGCTGCCGCCCATCACCGCGGCGAGCTGCTCTATGCCCAGCTGCTGCACGAGCCGCGCCTGCGCGTCGACCCAGTCTTCGACCGTCACCACCGGGAAATCGGCGCCCCATACCTTGCCCGTTAGCGGGTTGACCTGCATCGGCCCGGTCGAGCCGAAGCAGGAGCCCAGGTTGTTGACGCCGATGACGAAGAAGCGCTCGGTGTCCAGCGGCTTGCCGGGGCCGACCATGTTGTCCCACCAGCCGAGCTGGCCCTGCGCGTCCAGGCCGGCGACATGGTGGCTGGCGTTGAGCGCATGGCACACCAGCACGGCGTTGCTGCGCTCGGCGTTGAGCCTGCCGTAAGTCTCGAAGGCGAGCGTGTACTCGCCCAGCACCGTGCCGCTCTTCAGCGCCAGGGGCTCGCGAAAAAACATCGATTGGGGCTGGACGATTCCGAGGGTGCTCATCAGACAAAACGGCACCGGACAAAGCGCTCCGCGCTTTAGCGGCATTTGTTGAGCGCCCGCAATCAGGGACAAATCGGCGCTATGGCAAGAAGTATATCGAGGCGTTGCAGCGTGCCCAGAAGAGGCACAAATACCGGGCAACTCGGGGTCTGAGCCAGCGCGGGCTGCCGCTACCATCGGCCGCCCGCGCCAGCCTAGGAGGGATCGGCATGCACGCATGGCTGCACAAGATCGACCAGCACTTCCCGGTGCGCTACACCGCCTGGCTGCTCAGCGCCGTGGGCGTTCTGCTGTTCACCTTCTGTTGGGTGGCCTTCAACATCGGCGGCATCGCGGCGCTGGTATGCCTCTTTCTCGTCGGCCTGGGCTGGCGCGACACGCACCAGCGGCGGCACTCGGTGCTGCGCAACTACCCGGTGATAGGCCACATCCGCTTCCTGCTCGAGTTCGTGCGGCCCGAGATCCGCCAGTACTTCATCGAGAGCGACAACGAGGCCGCGCCGTTCTCGCGCCAGCAGCGTTCACTCGTCTACCAGCGCGCCAAGGGCGAGCAAGACAAGCGGCCTTTCGGCACGCAGCTGGATGTGCGCCAGAGCGGCTACGAGTGGATCAACCACTCGATCGCGCCAAGCACGGTGGGCTCGCACGACTTTCGCGTGAACATCGGCGAAGGCGGCAGCAGTTGCACCCGGCCCTACGCCGCCAGCATCTTCAATATCTCGGCGATGAGCTTCGGTGCGCTTTCTGCCAACGCCATTCTGGCGCTCAACGGTGGCGCGAAAAAGGGCGGCTTCGCGCACGACACCGGCGAAGGCTCGATCAGCGCACACCACCGTGTTCACGGCGGCGACCTCATCTGGGAAGTCGGCTCGGGCTACTTCGGCTGCCGCCACGACAACGGCAGCTTCGACGCCGAACGCTTCAGCACGAACGCGCGCGACCCGCAGGTGAAGCTGATCGAGCTCAAGCTCAGCCAGGGTGCCAAGCCCGGCCATGGCGGCGTGCTGCCGGGCCCCAAGGTCACGCCTGAAATCTCGGCCGCGCGCGGTGTGCCGGTGGGTGTGGACTGCGTCAGCCCGGCCCAGCACAGCGCGTTTTCGACGCCGCTGGAGATGATGCAGTTCATCGAGCGGCTGCGCCAACTGTCAGGCGGCAAACCGGTGGGCTTCAAGCTGTGCATAGGCCACCCTTGGGAATGGTTCGCGCTGTGCAAGGCGATGATGGAAAGCGGCATCCTGCCGGACTTCATCGTCGTCGACGGTGGCGAGGGCGGCACCGGCGCGGCACCGCTGGAATTCACCGACCATGTCGGCGCGCCTTTGCAGGAAGGGCTGCAGCTGGTGCACAACACGTTGCTCGGATTGAACCTGCGGCACCGCATCAAGATCGGCGCGGCAGGCAAGGTCATCGGTGCCTTCGACATCGCGCGGCTGATGGCCATCGGCGCCGACTGGTGCAACGCCGCGCGCGGCTTCATGTTTGCGCTGGGCTGCATCCAGGCGCAGAC
>JANLYV010000385.1:0-1878 GCA_031365825.1 Rubrivivax sp.
GCCGCGGGTCGTGACCGTGGAAGGCGTGCATGTCCGAGCCGCAGATGCCGGCGGCGTCGATGCGCAGCAGCACGTCGCCCACGGCCATCTCGGGCTCGGGCCGGTCGTGCAGTTGCACTTCGTTGGGTTGCGTGTAGACCAAGGCTTTCATGGTTCAGACTCCGCTTACATAGACGTATAGCCACCGTCGACCATCAGCGTCTGCCCGGTGATGTAGCCGCCGGCCGCACTGGCCAGGAACACGGCGGCGCCGTGCAGGTCGTGCAGCTCGCCGTTGCGGCCGATGGCGGTGCGCCCGGCGTGGAACGCGGCCAGGTCCGGGTCGGCGAATACCGGTGCCGTCAGTGCAGTGGGAAAGAAGCCCGGGCCGATGGCGTTGCAGGTGATGCCCTGGCCCGACCAGGCCTGCGCGATGGCGCGCGTGAGTTGCACCACGCCGCCCTTGCCTGCGCCATACGGGGCGCTGTCGGCGAAGGCCCGTGTCGATTGCAGCGAGGCGATATTGATGATGCGGCCCCAGCCGCGCGCGGCCATGGCCGGCGCCAGGGCCTGCGTCAGGAAGAAGGGTGCCGCCAGATGCAGCGTCAGTTGCTGCTGCCAGGCGTCGGGCGTGACCTCGCCGAAGGGCTGGCGCAGGTTGATGCCGGCGGCGTTGACGAGGATGTCGACGCGGCCGGCCGTTGCCAGCATGGTTCGCCCCGCGGCGGGCAGCAATTCGGTGACGCTCAGGTCGAGCATTAGCGTGTGGGCTTCGATGCCTTCATCGCGCAGCCGCTCGGCCGCTTGATGCAGCGCCTTCTCGCGCCGTGCCACCAGCCAGACCGCGGCGCCGGCACGACCCAGGGCCGTGGCGATGGCTTGGCCGATGCCCGCATTGCCACCGGTGATGACGGCGGCTCTGCCGCGCAGTGAGAAGAGCTGGTCGAAGTAGGCGGCAGTCATGTCATGCGCCGCTTCACAGCCATCACGCCATCACACCTT
Organism: Rubrivivax sp.; assembly: GCA_031365825.1. Taxonomy (GTDB): domain Bacteria; phylum Pseudomonadota; class Gammaproteobacteria; order Burkholderiales; family Burkholderiaceae_C; genus Rubrivivax. Next base: position 982 of record JANLYV010000385.1, read on the forward strand.
CACGGGCTCGCCAAGATCAAACCGCTGCCCCGGAAAGTACTTCGCCAGCCGGTCGTCGGCCGTGCGCGCATGGGCTTCCATGCCTTCCAGGCGCGAGATGCGCGCGGTGACTTCGCCGATGTCGCGCGCGGCTTCGCGGCTCATGCGCTGCCACGTCAGCGTCTTCATGAACTTGTGCACCGACAGCCCGCCCGAGTAGCGCGCCGCGCCTTTGGTGGGCAGCACATGGTTCGGGCCGCTGGCCTTGTCGCCGTAGGCCACGGTGGTCTCTTCGCCGAGGAAGAGCGAGCCGTAGCAGGTGAGCGTGGCCAGCCACCAGTCGAGGTCGCAGGCGTGCACTTCCAGGTGCTCGCTGGCGTAGCGGTCGGAAATGGCGGCGACTTCCTCACGTGTGTCGCACAGGATGACCTCGCCGTAGTCGCGCCAGGCGGCGCACGCGGCGTCGCGCGCGGTCGGCGGCAGCGCGTCGATCAAGGCTGGCACACGCTGCATCACCTCATGGGCTAACCCGGCAGAGGTGGTGAAGAGCCAGGCCGGCGATTCATGCCCATGCTCGGCCTGGCCGACCAGGTCGCCGGCGACGATGGCGGCGTCGGCCGAGTCGTCGGCGATCACCGCCACTTCGGAAGGCCCGGCGAAGACATCGATGCCGACACGCCCGAAGAGCGCACGTTTGGCTTCGGCCACGAACTTGTTGCCCGGGCCTACCACCACGTCGGCGGCCCGGCCGGTGAAGAGGCCCAAGGCCAGCGTGGCGATGGCTTGCACGCCACCGAGCGTGAGGATGATGTCGGCGCCGGCGGCCTTGAAGGTCGGGCGCGCGGATCATCGTCACACTCCTGGCGGCGCTGCAGAAGTACGGCCTCAACCGTGGCGTTGCATCACTCTGCATCGGCG
>JANLYV010000391.1:0-2450 GCA_031365825.1 Rubrivivax sp.
TGGCGCACGACGCGCGCAGCCAGTTCCTCAACTGGGCGCTGCTCACGCATGGCCACTTCGACTTCGCCGCCGATTCGCGCGGCTATTCGCAGGGTCTGGCACTGGAGTGGATCAGCGGTGCCTGGGCACTGCGCGGCGGCCGCTTCGCGGTGCCGATCGAGTCCAACGGGCTAGCGCTGGACAGTCATCTGCGCACGCGCTACGGCGACCAGATCGAGATCGAACATCGGCACCGGATCGCCGGCCGCGGCGGCGTGTTGCGCATGCTGGGCTTTCGCAATCTGGCGCGCATGGCGCGCTTCGACGAAGCGCTGGCTGGCGCAGACGCCGGAGCGGTGCCGCAACTGGACGCGGTGCGCAGGCTGCAGGCCAAGCAGGGCTGGGGTCTGAGTGGCGAGCAATCGCTGACGGATGATGTCGACGCCTTCGCCCGCGCCGGCCGGCACGATGGCGCGACCGAGCCTTACTCTTTCGCTTCCATCGACGATTCAGCCTCGGCTGGCCTGCTGTGGCGCGGCACCTCCTGGAGCCGGCCTGCGGACCGCATTGGCGTGGCGCTGGCCAGCAATGGGCTTTCGGCCGCGCACCGGGGTTTTCTGGCTGCCGGCGGCACCGACTTCTTCCTCGGCGACGGCAGGCTGCGCTATGGGCGCGAAGTCATCTTCGAAGCCTTCTACAGCGCCGCGCTGGGCGAAAGACTGTGGCTCAGCGGCGACATGCAGCACATCCGCGCCCCCGCCTACAACCGCGACCGCGGTCCGGTGCGCCTGCTGTCGGTGCGCTTGCACGCCGAGCTTTAGCCCGGCCTCAGCTACTGCTCGACCACGTCGACGCCAGCCGGCGGCGCATAGCGGAAGCGCTTCTCGTCCAACGCCACATTCGCCTCGAAACCGCTGAACTGCAGCATGGAGCGTTGGCCAAAGCTGTCGACGATTTCCACCGTCGCCAGCTCGCGGCCCTTGAAGCCCACGCGCATGCTCTGGAAGGGCCCGTCCTTGACCTTCGGCGTGGCCAGCGCCCATTCCAATCCGTCCTTCGAAGGCTGCGTGGCGAGCGCGAAATCGGCGTCCAGCGAACTGCCCGCCAGCAGCGCTGCCGGCGTCGCACCCAGGGCGTTCGCGAGCTTGCGCGAGCTGGCCTGGTTGAGGTCGGCGTCGTAGATCCACACCTTCACGCCATCGGCCACGATGAGCTGCTCGAACGGTTTTTGGTAGACGAAGCGGAAGCGGCCCGGGCGCAGGAACTCGAACTGTCCACTGGATATCTTCTTGCGCGCGCCATCGGTGGAAGTGACCGTCTGCGTAAAGGCGGCGCGACCGGACTTCACATCGCGCACGAACTCTCGCAGCGTGTCCACCGCATCAGCGTGGGCCAACCCGGCAGCAGCAAGCAGGCCCGCAGCCATCAAGCAAACGCCGCGGAACCGGCTTTGCCGGGCCGCTGGCGTTGCATGGCGACCTGCATGTCGCCATGCGCTCGCCAGCCACTCGCAAGCGCGCCGGCGCTTGCTCGGTGCGGGCTCGCCCCCCCTGGGAGGGAGCGGCGCAGCCGCTTCGGGAGGGTTACTCATGCTTCGGCACGATGATGTCGCGGTTGCCGCTGTGGCCCATCGCGGACACCAAGCCGGACTTTTCCATCTGCTCCAACAGCCTGGCGGCTCGGTTGTAGCCGATGCGCAGGTGGCGCTGCACCAGCGAGATCGAAGCGCGACGGTGCTGCAGCACCACTTCCACCGCTTGGTCGTACATCGCATCCGCCTCGCCGCTGCCGCCACCCGGAGCGCCGATGTCGCCGCCGGCCACGTCACCGTCCAGCACGCCGCCTTCGAGGATGCCTTCGATGTAGTTGGGTTCGCCCTGGGTCTTCAAGTAAGAGACAACGCGGTGGACCTCGTCGTCGCTGACAAAGGCGCCGTGCACGCGGACCGGCAGCCCGGTGCCGGGCGTGAGGTACAGCATGTCACCCTGGCCGAGCAGCGCCTCGGCGCCCATCTGGTCGAGGATGGTGCGGCTGTCGATCTTGCTGCTGACTTGGAACGAAAGGCGCGTCGGGATATTGGCCTTGATCAGGCCCGTGATCACGTCGACGCTCGGGCGCTGCGTCGCCAGGATCAGGTGGATGCCGCAGGCGCGTGCCTTCTGCGCCAGGCGTGCGATCAGCTCCTCGATCTTCTTGCCGATGACCATCATCAGGTCGGCGAGTTCGTCGATCACGATCACGATGAAAGGCAGGCGCTCCAGCGGCTCGGGCTGCTCGGGCGTCAGGCTGAACGGGTTCGGCAACAGCTCGCCGCGCTCTTTCGCGTCGTCGATCTTCTTGTTGTAGCTGGCCAGCCCGCGCACGCCCATCTTGCTCATCAGCTTGTAGCGGCGCTCCATTTCGCCCACGCCCCAGTTGAGCGCGTTGGCGGCCTGCTTCATGTCGGTGACGACCGGGCACAGCAGGTGCGG
>JANLYV010000405.1:0-12547 GCA_031365825.1 Rubrivivax sp.
CGAAGCCAGCGGCCTGTCGGTGATGCAGGACCCCGACGACGCGTCGCGCGCGGCGGTGGGTTTCGTCGACGACGGCTTGATGCGCACCATCGACGCCGACACGCTGGGTGGCGGCTCCATCGTCGGCTTGCTGCGCTTCCAGAACAACGACCTGGTCGATGCCCACAACCTCAGCGGCCGCATCGCCACCGCGGTGTCGGGTGCGGTCAACCAGCAGCAGTTGCTGGGGGTCAACCTGTACCAGCCTTTCGGCTCGGTGCCGACGCAGCCGATCTTCGGCGTGGGCGCGCCGCGCATCGTGCCGAACTCGGCCAACCTGACCGACGTCACCGGCAACTTCGTGGCCAGCGTCGACATCAACGTGGTCGACCCCGGCGCGCTCAAAGCCAGCGACTACCGGCTCGAAGCCGACCCGGCCGGTGCCCCCGGCGTCTACAAGCTGACGCGGCTGGACGACGGCAAGGTGCGCAGCATCAACAGCGGCGACATCCTCGACGGCGTGCGCTTCGATGTGCTCGCGCCGCTGGCACCGGGCGACCGCTTCCTGCTGCAGCCGGTGGCGCAGGCCGCGGCCGGCATGGCGATGCTGCTGACCGACGTGCGTGATCTGGCCGCTGCCTCGCCGCTGGTGGCCACGGCCATTCCCACGGCCACGGGCACGGTGGCCATCAATGCGCTGCGCATGCTGACGCCGCCGCCGAACCCGGACCACAGCGTCAACATCACCTTCACCGACGACGCCGGCAACTACCAGTGGCAGTTGCTCGACCCTACCGGCGCGGTGGTGAGCACGGCCAGCGGCACCTGGTTGGCGGGCAGCCCGATTCCCACGCCGCCGACCGACATGAACGGCTTTTCGCTGACGCTTCTGGGTGTGCCCAGGCTCGGCGACCAGGTGGTGATCAAGCCCGCCGACAACCAGAACTTCGTGCAGAACAACGGCAATGCGGTGGCGCTGGCCTCGTTGCGCGACGCGCTCATCGTCGACGGCTCGACCGCCACCGACAGCTACGCCGCGGCCATGGCCGATGTCGGCGTGCGCGTGCAGGGCGCGCGCTCCACCGCCACCATCACCGGCTCGATGGCCGAACAGGCCGAAGCCGCACGCTCGGGCGATTCGGGCGTGAACCTCGACGAAGAGGCGGCCATGCTGATCCAGTACCAGCAGGCCTACCAGGCGGCAGCCAAGGTGCTGCAGGTGGCGCAGCAGGTGATCGACGCCTTGCTGCGCAACGCCGTCGTCTAGTACTCAGACGCAGAGTTTTTGACGAGAACACCATGACCATCCGCATCGCCTCGGCCCACGCCTTCGACAACTCACTGGCCAACCTGCAACGCCGCCAGGTCGCGCTGGGCGAAGCACAGGAGCAGCTCACCAGCGGCAAGCGCGTGCTGCGTCCGAGCGACGACCCCACGTCTGCGGCACGCGCCGAACGCGCGCTGGCGCAGGTGAACCGCACCGAGGCCAACCTGCGCGCGCTCGACGCCAGCCGCAGCACGATGCAGCAGACCGAGGTCGCGCTGGGTGACGCCGGCGACCTGCTGCAGCAGGTGCGCGAGCTGATGGTCGGCGCCGGCAACGCCAGCTACTCCGACGCCGAGCGGCAGATCGTGGCGGTGTCGCTGCGCGGCCTGCGCACGCAGCTGTTGTCGGTGGCCAACCGCAGCGACGGCGCCGGCGGCTTTCTCTTCGGTGGCCAGGGCTCGACCAGCCAGCCCTTCATCGACGCGCCCGGCGGCGTGGACTTCGTCGGCACCACCGGCAGCCTGCGCGCCGCCACCGACGACCCGCTGCCACTGTCCGTCGACGGCCAGGCCGCGTGGATGGCCGCACGCAACCCGAGTACGGGCACGGCCGACATCTCCGTCTTCGACGTCATCGACCGCACCGTGGCCAATCTGGAAACACCCGGCCAGAGCAGCGGCACGGTGGTGGCCGGATTGCACGACAGCCTGCGCGACATCGACGCCAGCAGCAACAACCTCTCGGGCTGGCGCGCGCGCAGCGGCGAGGCCTTGACACGTGCGGATTCGATGGAAGAACGCCTGGGCCAGGTGAAGCTCGGCGCGCAGAAAGAGCGCTCGGACGCCGAAGACCTGGACATGGTCAAGTCGATCTCGGAATTCCAGAGCAAACAGACCGGCTACCAGGCCGCGCTGCAGACCTATTCGATGGTGCAGCGGCTGTCGATGTTCGACTACATCGGCCGCTGAAAATCGCACCGACTGCACCGACTGCACCGACAGCGAGAACGCCATGGCGATTGCCGACCATCCTGTCCTGACGCAACTGGCCATCAGCCACAGCCCGCTGCTGGACGCGCAGCGCGCCACCGTCGGTGTGCGGCTTACGCTGTCGTGCTGGCGGAGCGACGTTGTGCCCGCAGGCGCCGAGGTGTTGGCGGCACTGGCCGAGGTCTGGCCCGCGCCCGAGCCGGCCCCGCGCAAGTCGGGCAGTGCTCTCACGCCCGGCACGGTGGCCCTGAACGTTGCCGGCGAAGGCCTGCTGCAGTCGCTGCTGCGCGCCGCACCGGTGGCGCCGTTTGCGATCGAAGTGCCGACCTTCGTGCTCGCCGACGAGGCCACACGGCAGCTGGTGCACGCGCAGCATGCGGCCGGCGGTGAACTGTGGATCAAAGGTCGCGGCGCGACCCAGCTCGACGCTGACGTGCGCGGCTGCTTTGGCCATGTGCTGTACGAGCTGCCGGGCGCGGCGCCGGCGCGTGGCGCGATGGCCAGCATCGCCGCCGGCATCCAGAACATCGACGAGCTCGATGCCGCCATCAAGGGCGGCGCGACGGCCGCCGCCGGCTGGACCCTGCAGCCTGCGGCACCCACCACCGGCACGCGGCCCAAGGTTGCGCCTGAGATGCAGGTGGTGCTCGAACTCATCAACCGCGTCGACCGCGAAGAGCCGATTGACCGCCTCGAGGCCACGCTCAAGGGCGACCCATCGCTGGCCTTTCGCCTGCTGCGCTACATGAATTCAGCGGCCTTCGGGCTGCAGGTCGAGATCAGCTCCTTCCGCCACGCGCTGATGATGCTGGGCTACAGCAAGCTCAAGCGCTGGCTGGCGTTGCTGCTGGCCTCGGCCAGCAAAGATGCGCGCCTGAAGCCGGTGATGTACGCCGCCGTGCGCCGCGGCATGGTGATGGAAGAGCTGGCCAAAGCTGCCGGTGACACCGAGATGGGTAGTGAGATGTTCATCTGCGGCGTGTTCTCGCTGCTCGACTGCCTGCTCGGCCAGCCCCTGGCCGAACTGCTGCCCAACGTGCCGCTGCCCGAGCGTGTGCGCCAGGCGCTGGGCGCGGGCGAAGGCCCGTTCGTGCCCTATCTCGAGCTCGTGCGCGCGATGGAAACCGGCGCCGCCTACGAGCTGCACGAACATGCCGAAACCTTGATGCTCGGTGCCGGCGACCTCAACCGCGCCCTGCTTGCGGCTTTGTTGGCGGCACGGCAACTGGACTGAGCCACGCACTGGCCCGACACTCGGGGCGTGACCGACCTCAGCCTGCCGCACACCGCCCCCACCACGCCCGATCCCGCGCCGCAAGCCGCGCCCCACTTGACGCCCGACGACGCGCTGCTGCAGACGCTGTGGCAGTCGCCCTATCCGGCGATGCTGCAAGACGCGGCCTACCGGGTGGTGAGCGTCAACGACGCCTTCGTCGCGTTCACCGGCCGCACGCGCGAGCAACTGATCGGCGTCGACCCGGTGCAACTGCAACCCGAGGCCGACCGCGAGGGCAGCATCGCCATGCGCGCGGGCTATCCGTCACTGCAGGGCAAGCCGCCGCAGCTGGCCACGCGGCGCGGCCGCCTGCTCGACGTGCGCGGCCGCGAACGCTGGTTCAGCCAGGAAAGCCGCCGGGTGCACGATGCGCAGGGCCGGCCGTTGTGGCTGGCGGTGCTGCAGGACCTGACGGCCGAACACGAAGCGCGTGACGAAGGCCGGCGCGCGCAGGACGAACTGGCGCTGTGGTTCGAGCTGTGCCCGGCCGGCATGCTGGTGTTCGACGACAGCGGCTTGATCATCCGCACCAACACCGCCTTCGAAGCGCTCATCGGCCGCGTGCTGGTGACCCTGCCCGAGGCCGATGCCGAACTGCAGTGGCTGCTGGGCTGGGAAGCCGCACGCGGCGCCCAGCCCGCACGCGTGGCGCGTGGGCCGCTGGAGCGTTCGGTCAACGTCACCTTGCCCGATGGCCGCCGCCGCCGGCTGCTGGCGCGGCTGCGCAGCCTGCCGGGCGACGACACGCGGCATCGCACCATGGTGGTGGTGGAAGACCGCAGCGCCGAAGAAGAGCGTGATGTCGCGCGGCGCGAGATCGGTGTGCTGATGGATGCCGCCAGCGTGGGTGTGGCCACCTTCGACCCGGTGCGCGGCTGGCTGCCTTCGCAGGCGCCGAGCGCGGCCACGGGCAGCACGGGTGCGCAGCGCGCTCTGCAGGGCATCAACCGCGATGTCGTCGATGCCGCCTCGCTGCCCGAATACGAAAGGCTGCAGCAGGCCTTGCGCAAACGCGAACGCGCCGAAGTTCGCTACGCCGTCAACCATCGCGACAGCGGCCGGCGCTGGCTGATGACGCGTGTGGAGCCGACGCTGATGGCCGACGGCCGCACCACGATGTCGGTGGTGACGCTGGACATCTCCGACCAGGAAGCCGCGCGCCAGCGCAACGAGCAGCTGCTGCGCGAGCTCACCACCATCCTCGACGGCTCCACCGCCGGCATTGCCTACCTGCGCGGCGACGTGCTGGTGCGTTGCAACCTGCGCTTCGAACGCATGCTCGGTTTTGCCGCAGGCGAAGCCGCCGGCGTGACGCTGCGCGAAGCCTTCGGCCGCCGTTTCAGTGCGACCGACACGGCGGCGCTGCTGCAGACGTTGGCGGCAGCGCTCACCGGCGGCGGCGCGCACGATGGCGAGCTGCAGTCGCACGCGCTGGCCTCGGTCACGCCGAGCTGGTATTCGCTGTCGGTACGGCGTGCCGAAAGCGAAGGCACGGTGGTGAGTGAAGCGGTGGCCGTGCTCACCGACATCTCGCGCCTGAAGGCGCAGCAGGCCGAGCTCGAAGAGGTGCTGCGCGAACGCGAGCTGATGTTCAGCTTGTCGGAAGTGGGCATCGCCTACATGCGCGGCTCGCGCATCGAACGCGCCAACCAGGCGATGGCGACCTTGACGGGCTACTCGGCGCCGGAGCTGAGTGCGCTTGACGGTGCCGAGCTGTACGAGAGCACGCGCGAGTGCGTCGAATTCGAAGCCGCGGTGGGCTCGGCGCTGCGCCAGAGCGGCCGCTACCTGGGCGAGCGCAGGCTGCGCCGGCGCGACGGCCAGCTGGTGTGGGTGCAAGTGGCGGTGCGGCCGGTGGAAGAGGGCAACCTCGGTGCCGGCGTCATCGCCTCGTTCGTCGATGTCGACGAGCGCCACCGCGCTCGCGAATCGCTGCTGGAGCAGGCCGAGCGCACACGCGCCATCCTCGATTCGGTGCTGGTGGGCATCGTCACCGTCTCGGCGCGTGGCATCGAGTGGATGAACCGTTCGGCGCGGCGCATGTTCGGCGGCGAACTGGCCGACTTCGTCGGCGTGGACATCAGCACCGTGGCCAGCGGTGGCCCCGAACACCCACTGCGGCGTTCGGTGCAGTACCTGAAGCGCCGCGCCGACGCCCAGCCCGAAACTTTCGAGTGCCGGCTGCTGGCGCGCGACGGCCGCCAGTTCTGGGTCGTCGGCAGCGTCGTGGCCACGGGGCAGGGCGGCGATCAACGTGAGGGCAAAGGCGAGGCCCAGCTCACCTACGCCTTGCTCGACATCGAACGCCGCCGCCAGGCCGAGGTCAGCATCGCCCAGGCCCAGGCATCGCTGCAGCGTGTCATCGAAACGGCGCCGCTGGCGATCGCGCTCTTCGATGCGCGCTCCTTGCGCGTGCTGCAACTCAACCAGATGACGGCGAACTTCTTTGCGCGACCGGTGGCCGACGTGCAGGGCCGGCTGCTCGAGGAATGTGTGGCGCCGGCGCGCGCCGCCGCCTTGCGCGAGTGGCTCGAAGCCGCGGCGCTGACGCCCGACGTGCTGCACCGCGAATGGCGCGATGGCGGCGCCACTCAGCCGGCGCGGGTGTGGGACGTGCGCATCGTGGCGCTGGCCGCGAGCGACGTCGGTGCGGCGCAGTTGCTGCTCGTGGCCAGCGACGTGACCGAGCAGCGCGAGGCCGACCTGGCACGGCTGCAGGCGGCCATCACCCAGCGCGAACTGCTGGTGCGCGAAGTGCACCACCGCATCAAGAACAACCTTCAGGGCGTGGCCGGCCTGCTGCAGCAAAACGCCCACCGCCACCCCGAGCTGGCGACCATGCTCGGTGAAGCCGTGAGCCAGGTGCAGGCCATCGCGCAGGTCTACGGCCTGCAGGTGGGTGACGACGGGCCGCTGCGCGTGCCGCGCGTGCTTGAAGCGATTGCAGCTTCAGTGCAACGCACCTTCGGCCGCAGCATCCTGGTCGAGAGCGCCGACGCCGCGCTGCAGGACTACCTGCTGCCTGAAGGCGAGGCGATACCGATCGCGCTGACGCTGAATGAGTTGCTCACCAACGCCATCAAACACGGCCAGGGCGAGGCCGTGTCGTGCGGCGCGAGCTGCTCCGACGGCAGCGTCACGGTGCACATCAGCAACCAGGGCCAGTTGCCCGAGGGCTTCAGCCTGGAGCGCTTTCCTGGCGGCGTGTCGGGCCTTGGCCTGGTGCGCGCGCTGTTGCCCCGGCGCAGCGCCGGGCTGACGATCGAGCAGCAGGGCGAGCGCGTGCAGGTGCGCGTCACCCTGCGCGAACCAAGCGTGCGGCGCCAGCCGGCGTGAGCCGTTGCAGCCAGAATCACGTCATGACTGATAGCCAAACAAGCCTGGGCCGTGTGCTCGTTGTCGACGATGACCGGCTGGTGCTGGCCACGCTGGTGCATGGGCTGCAGCAGGCCGGCTACACCGTGATCGACGCCGACAACGGCGACGACGCCATCCTGCTGGCGCGTCAGGAGCGGCCCGAGCTGGCGCTCCTGGATATCCGCATGGAAGGCAAGAGCGGCTTCGATGTCGCGGCCTATTTGCGCGAGGCCTCGCGCATCCCGTTCATGTTCCTCTCGGCCTTCAGCGACGCCGAGACCGTGGCCCGTGCCAACGAGCTCGGTGCCGTGGGCTACCTCGTCAAGCCGCTGGACGTGGCACAGGTGGTGCCGCACGTGCATGCGGCGATGGCGCGCGTGCGCGCGGATGCGGCGGTGGCTGCCGTTCCTGCGGTCGACGTGCCGGCGCCGGAGACCCCCAGGCCGGGCAGCGCGACCGCCGAAGAGCTGACGGCGATGGCCGTGGGCGTGATCATGCATCGCTACTCGCTCGACCGCCGCCAGGCCGCGGCGCGCCTCGTGCGCCTGGCCTCGGAGCAGGGCTTGACGACGGCGGCGCAGGCCGAACGCCTGGTGCTGGCGGTCGAAGAGCTGGCGCGCACGGCGCAGTAGCCGAGCGCCCGCCTACTGCCGCAGCGAGAAGTAAAACGCCGCGCCGCGCCCGGGCTCGGCCTCAGCCCAGATTCGCCCGCCGTGGCGCGCCACGATGCGCTTGACCGAGGCCAGGCCGACGCCGGTGCCCGGGAATTCACTGGCGCTGTGCAGCCGCTGAAAGAGGCCAAAGAGACGGTCGACCGAGCGCATGTCGAAGCCCGCGCCGTTGTCTCGCACGACGTAGACCCGCGCGCCGTCGACCGACTCATGGCCGAAGCGCACGCGCGGCTCATGCTGGCGCTGCGTGTACTTCCAGGCGTTTCCCAGCAGGTTCTCCAGCACCTGGCGCAGCAGCGTCGGGTCGCCCTGGGTGAGCATCGCCGGTTCGATGTCGAACTGGATCTGGCGTTCGGGCGCGCCGCGGCGCAGGTCTTCGACGATGAAGCCGGCCAGTTGCGACAGGTTCACCGGCTGGCGCGCGAGCGGCTGGCTGCTCAGGCGCGCCATCGCCAGTAGCGCGTCGATCATCTGGTTCATGCGCGCCGCGGCGCCGAGCACGCGGTCGAGGTGGTCGTTGCCGACGCGGTCGAGCTGGGTCGCGTAGTCCTCCTTGAGGATGCGGGTGAAGCCTTCGACCACGCGCACCGGCGCACGCAGGTCGTGCGAGACGGTGTAGCTGAAGGCCTGCGCGTCGTCGCGCTCGCTTTGGCTGTCGGCCGGGACCGCGGTAGCGGCCGCACGCAGCACGCCCAGGTAGCCCATGAAGCGGCCCAGGTCGTCGGTCATGGGCGTGGCGCTCAATTCCAGCGGCGGCATGGCCGCCGGAGCGTCGGCCAAGGCCACGGCGCGCGCCAGCCACATCGAACGTGCCGCGAACATCGCCACCAAGGCGCTGCCGCCGTCGGCCAGGGGCGCGGCCGTGTCGACGATGAGCTCAGTCAACAAGGCGCCGGGCCAGGCGCGCGTGTCGATGGCCAGCGCGCGGCGTTGCTCCGGTCCGCCAGAGGCTGCGGGTTCGGCTTCGACGAGGGTGATGCGCAAGGCGGAATCGGTCTGCCAGTACAGGCCGTCCTGCAAACGGCGCAGCGCCAGCCAGCGGCGTTCGCGGGCACGGCGTTCGGTCTGTGAGCGCGCTTGGGCACGCTGCGTGCCGATGACGGCGCCGGCCGCTGCCGCCGCCAGCGCCACCAGCACCAGGCCTATCAGCCAGGCTGCGCCGTCGTCACTGGTGACGGACTGGCACCCGGCCAGCAGCAGCGCCAGGCAACCTGCCGCCGCGATGTCCAAGAACCGACCCAGGAGCCTTGCGCACGGGGCTTGCATGCAGGCATTGTACGAAGGGGGCCCGGCGCTAACGATGCGGCGGTGCGGGTCGCGATGGCCTACCATTCGCGCCTCGTGACAGTGTGTTCCAGCGCGGGCCTCCAGCCTTCGCCGCTGCTGCCGATAACAGCGTCGAGATCCTGTTTTCGACCATGACCCTGCCCCCAAGCCCAGCCGACACCGTGGTGCGCCCGACGACGCTCGATGCGCAAGCACTGGCACGTCTGCGCGAGCTTGACCCCGACGGCCGCGGTGGCGTGGTGTTGCGAGTGATGCGCACCTTCGAGCGCTCGCTGACGCAGATGCTGGCAGCCCTGCACGCGGCCGCACGAGGCGAGGACCTGACCGAACTGCACCGGCTGGCGCACACCTTGAAGTCGTCATCGGCCAGCGTCGGCGCGCTCGCACTTTCTGCGGCTTGTGCACGACTGGAAGCGTTGGTTCGTGACCACCGCGAGATGCCATCGGCCGAGGTGCTGGTAGAACTGTTCACCGCCGGCGAGCATGCGCAAGCCGCCGTGCGCGACATGCTGGCGGCCTCAGGAACGCTTGAGAAGCGTTTGAGAGACGTTTGAGTGACGCACAGGGAAAGCCACGCGACGCGGATGAAACTGATCACCGACCCAGCGGAAGAAGTCGCGAGCATCGCGGCACATATCCTTCTCGTCGACGACGACGAGGTGAACCTGCTGCTCACGGCACTGGCGCTGCGCGACCGCGGCTTCGAGATCACCGAAGCCAGCAGCGGTGAGCGCGCACTGGAGCTGCTGTCGGGCTGGACGCCCGACCTCATCGTGATGGACGCCATGATGCCCGGCATGGATGGCTTTGCCACCTGCGAAGCGATACGCGTCACGCCGGGTTTCGAGAGCGTGCCTATCCTGATGCTGACGGGTCTGGACGACGACGCTTCCATCAACCACGCCTACGAAGCCGGCGCCACCGACTTCTTCGTCAAGGCCACGCAATGGAGCCTGCTCGCGGGGCGCCTGCGCTACCTGCTGCGCGCCTCGCGCACGCGCATCGAGCTGGCGGGCAGCAAGGCCAAGCTGGCACGGGCACAAGACCTGGCGCGCATGGGCAGCTTCGAATGGACGCGGCTGGACCGCGGGCTGGTGATGTCGGTCGAAGCGCTGCGCGTCTTCGGCCGCGGGCCGCTCGACAACGTAGGCATGCGCCAGCTGCTGCGCATGGTGCCCGGCGAGTCGCGCCACGCCTTGTTCGGCCTGCTGCGCGATGTCTTTCGCCACAGTTCGGTGCTGGCCACCGACCTGCCCATCGTGCTGCCCGATGGCCGCCAGCGCGTGATCCACATCGAGGCCGAGCCCGAGTTCAACGACCACGGCCAGGGCAGCGGCTACACCGGCATCGTGCAGGACGTGACCGACAGGCGCGCGGCCGAAGACAAGATCCGCCACCTGGCCAATTTCGACGCACTCACCGGGCTGCCCAACCGCCGCCAGCTCATCTGGCGCACCGAGCGCGCCGTGGAGTACGCGCGGCGCATGGATCATCAGGTCGGGCTGCTGCTGATCGACCTCGACCGCTTCAAGATCATCAACGACACCCTGGGCCACGCCGCCGGCGACGAATAGCTCACGGAAGTGGCGCGCCGCCTGCGCGGCTGCGTGCGCCACAGCGACCAGGTGATGGACAGCGGCCTGGACTTCGGCGGGCTGCGCTCACATCGAACGCTGGAAGCCGTAGGGCGCCTGGGCGGCGACGAGTTCGTGGCGCTCTTGCCCGAAGTCGCCGACGAACGTGATGCCGACCGTGTCGCGCAGCGTGTGCTCGAAGTCATGCGCGAGCCGATCTTCGTCGGCGGCCAGGAATGTTTTGTCACCGCCAGCGTCGGCGTGGCGATCTACCCGCGCGACGGCACCAATGTCGCCGACTTGATGCGCAACTCTGACGTGGCGATGTATTCGGCCAAGGGCCAGGGCAAGAACGCCTCGGCCATCTACGGCCCGCAACTCGCCGGCCGTGGCCGTGAAAAGCTTGAGCTTGAGAGCGCATTGCACAAGGCCATCGAACGCAACGAGCTGGTGCTGTACTACCAGCCCAAGATCGATGTGCGCACGGCGCGCATGGTCGGCGTGGAAGCGCTGATGCGCTGGCAACGGGCCGACCGCCTGGTGCCGCCGGGCGACTTCATCCCGCTGGCCGAAGAGACCGGGCTGATCGTGCCGATGTCGGAATGGGCGCTGCGTGAAGCCGCGCACCAGGCCAAGCTGTGGCAGCAGCGTTTCGGCTTTGCCGACTCGATTGCCGTGAACCTGCCCAGCCGCTTGTTCGAGCGCAGCGACCTGATCGAAAGCATCCACCAGGCGGTGACGATCCAGGGCGTGCCGCACCGCGTGGTGATGCTCGAGATCACCGAAGACAACCTGATGAAGGACCTGCAGAACGTCATCCCGGCACTGCACCGGCTGAACGAGATCGGCGTCGAAATCGCCATCGACGACTTCGGCACCGGCTACTCGTCGCTGGCCTATTTGACGACGCTGCCCATTTCGGAACTGAAGATCGACCGCAGCTTCGTGCGTGACCTCGGCGTCACGCCGCAAAGTGCGGCGGTGGTCACGGCCATCATCGCGCTGGCGCGTTCGCTCGGCCTGCGCGTCATTGCCGAGGGTGTGGAAACGCTGCGCCAGATGGAGGTGCTGCACCGCCTGGGCTGCACCTCGATGCAGGGCTTTTTGTTCAGCCGCCCGGTGCCGCCGCTGCAGCTGGAGCAGTGGCTGAGCGACATGGGGCAGCCGCGCAATGCGGCGTGGATGGTACCGGCGCAGCAGTTGGTCGAACCCGTGCTCGAGGCCCAGGGCGCGTCGACAAGGCGATCCTGAGTGGCCGAGTCTGGCGCCGCGGGCGCGCCGCCGCCGATGTCGCCAACGATGCGGGCCAAAGGCGCGTTGCGCCGCCTGGCCGTGGCGCAGCAGGAGCCCACCCCCGAAAACTACGCCCGCGCCTACGCCGAAGAGGGGGGAGCGCCGATACGCCTGCTGCCCGAGGCCGCTGCGGCGCCGTTGCAGGCAATGGCCGAAGCCTTCGTCGATGACGGCGCGCAGCGCGAAATTCTTGTCACCACGCTGATGGCCGGCCAGTGGCAGGCTGCACACAAGCTCATCGAGCAAGGCAGCCAGGCAAGGCAGGACTTCGCCCAGGCCACCGCCGAAACCTTGCGCCGGCTGTTGCTTGGGCTGGAGCGACCCACCGCCACGTGGCCGGCAGGGCGCCGGCGCGAAAGCGTGCAGCGTGTGCTCAGCAGCAGCCGCAGTGACCTGCATCGGCTGCAACAACGCCTGGCCGCGCTGTTGACGGCCTGGGAAGGCGATGCGACGGCACCCGAGGCCGGCGAAGCACCTGCCGTCGCCACCGCGCCCACCTCCCCCGAAAGCCCGCCGTCACCCTTGCCGACGGTGGCCGCGGGCCCGACATCTCAAGACGGCGCCACGGCCTGGCCGATGCTGGCCGACACGCTCAACCAGACCGTTGCCGCCGCACTGCCGCCACACGACGGCACGGCGCGTGTGCTGGCCGACGAGCTGGCGGCGCTGGGCCGGCGCGTGAACAACCCGGCCGATGACCTGGGCTGGTCGCACTTCTTCGATGCCGCGGTCAAGCCCTGGGCCGGGCGCACACCCATCGCCGAGCCCAAGGCCTATCCCGACAACAAGCGCACGCCTGCGCTGTGGCGCCAGATGTACATCGATTGCCAGGAGCTGCTGTACGCGGTGCGCCA
>JANLYV010000463.1:0-1600 GCA_031365825.1 Rubrivivax sp.
GTTCTGCGCGATGGCCTCGGGGTCGAGGATGCCGTCGTGCGCCTTCTTCGCGTAGCGCTCGGGAAATGTGTCGCGGATGAAGGGCGTGTCGATGGCGCCGTCGATCACCACATGCGCGACATGAATGCCCTGCGGCCCGAGTTCGCGCGCCATGCTTTGCGCCAGCGCGCGCAGCGCATGCTTGGCGCCGGCGAAGGCGCTGAAGCCGCTGCCACCGCGCAGGCTGGCCGTGGCGCCGGTGAAGATGACGGTGCCCTGCTTGCGCGGCAGCATCACCCGCGCCGCTTCGCGCCCGACCAGAAAGCCGCCGAGTGCGGCCATCTCCCAGACCTTGCGGTAGACGCGCTCGGTGGTCTCGGTGATGGGGAAGCGCACGTTGCCGCCAACATTGAAGACCACCACCGCCAGCGGCGCGATCTGGCTTTCAATGTGTTGGAAAAGCGTGGTGACAGCGGCTTCGTCGCGCGCGTCGCTGCCGAAGGCGTGCGCGCTGCCGCCTTCGGCTTCGATCTGCTGGACCAGTGGTGTGAGCTTGTCGGCGCTGCGGCGCGAGACGCAGGCGATGTAGCCTTCGCGTGCGAAGCGGCGGGCGATGGCACCGCCGGTGGCGTCACCGGCGCCGACCACGAGCACGGACTGGCGTTCAGGCATGGGAAAAACTCCAGGGCGGGACAGGGCTGTCGACGATAGCAGGGGCGGGCATTCATCGATCAACCCGCGCAAGGCCTCGCGCATACTGCCGCCACCCTTTTTCCCCGGAGCTCTGCATGGCCGCCTACCTCATCGCCGACATCGAAGTGTTCGACGCCGCCGCGTTCGAACAATACCGACAGCAGGTGCCGGCGCAGATCGCGGCCGCCGGTGGCAAGTACCTCGTGCGCGGTGGCGAGTGCAAGGTGATGGAAGGCAGCTGGCAGCCGCGGCGCAGTGTCGTGCTCGAATTTCCCACCATGGCGGCACTCGAGGGCTGGTACCACTCGCCTGAATACGCGCCGCTGCTGGCCTTGCGCGAGCGTGCGGCGCGCACCAACCTGATCTTCGTGCACGGCGTTTGATTCGCGCGTGACAGCAGCCATGGCGGGCACCGAATCCGTTCACTCGGCGCATGCCGGGCTCGATGGTTACGACAGCCTGCAGCTGGTGTTGGCGCTGGCCGGTGATCAGCAGCATGCGGCGTTGGCCGTGCTTGCCGCGGCGGCCGACATCGCCCGCGCCGTCGACGCCGCGCTGCCACGCCTGCAGGCCGGTGGCCGCTTGATCTACGTCGGCGCCGGCACCAGCGGCCGGCTGGGCGTACTCGACAGCGTGGAGCTGCTGCCCACCTTCAGCTGGCCGCCCGAGCGCGCGCTGGCGCTGATGGCCGGCGGTGCGGGCGCGATGTACCTCGCCGTCGAAGGCGCCGAAGACGACCGCGATCAAGGTGCGACCGACCTGCGCGCCTTGTTGCCCACGGCGCACGATGTCGTCATCCTCATCGCCGCCAGCGGCACCACGCCCTACGCGCTGGGTGCATTGCACGCGGCGCGCGCAGCCGGCGCCTTGACCATCGCCATCGCCAACAACCCCGGCGCGCCGCTGGCAGCCGAGGCACAGATCGGCA
>JANLYV010000467.1:0-3745 GCA_031365825.1 Rubrivivax sp.
CCGCCAACACCTGCCCATCGTCGAGAGCGCGCACTTCACGCCGGTGGTCGAAATGCTCATCCGTGGCTCCAGCGGCTACGTGGGCAGCGACCTCGACTACACGCTGCGCGCCTTCCCCAACCACCACCGTGCGCTGGTGTCGATCACACGCTATGCCGAGAAGACCAAGGCGCTGCAGCCGCCGCACCTGAAGTGGACCGTCGAGTGCTATTTCGAACGGGCCACGCGCTTTCGCCCCGACGACACCGTGACGCGCATGCTCTTCGCGCAGTACCTCTACAAACTGGCGCGGGCGGAAGACGCGCGGGCGCAATTGCAGCGCGCAGTCCAGGCGGCGCAAGACAACCCGGTGACGTACTACAACGTCGGCCTGGTCTATGCCGAAGCCAAGGACTATCCGCGCGCGCTGGAACAGGCGCATCGCGCGATGGCCATGGGCTTGCAGCGCGACGGCCTGCGCCAGATGCTGGCCGCCGCGGGCCAGTGGAAAGAGCCGGAGACGCCGGCTTCTACGCCGGCTGCCGCTGCCCCGGCAGCACCGGCCGAGCCGGCATCGGCTGCCAAGTCCTGACGGCTTGCGGTGCGCGGGGTGGCGCTGCCGCCGCGCCTCTGATACCGATGTGCAATCAAACGTATGGAAATCGCCGTTCGCCCTGAGCCTGTCGAAGGGCTTCGACAGGCTCAGCCCGAACGGGATTTCTATGCGATCGAACGCGATTCCGTATGAAACGGGCTGCGCGAACAATGCACGCCTTCGCTCGGTGCCAGGGCACTTCAGCCCCGGCTGCTGCACGGGCATCACCCAGAATGTGCCACCCCGCTGCGGCAGCCCGCAGACCGCCCGGCCGATCATCAGACCGCTCTCCACACGGATCACCCAAGTTTCCCGCGCGACGTGAGCCTTCCCCCCAGTTCCCCACGCCGCGTCTTGATGGTCGCGTACCACTTCCCGCCGCTGGCAGGCAGCAGTGGCATCCAGCGCACCTTGCGCTTTGCGCAGCAGCTGCCGCGCGTGGGCTGGTCACCGCTGGTGCTGAGCGCCAACACCCGCGCCTACGAGCGCACGAGTGACGACCTGCTCGATGAACTACCCGCCGGCGTGCCCATCCGCCGCGCCTTCGCGCTCGACACCGCGCGCCACCTCACCGTGCAGGGCCGCTACCTCGCCTGGATGGCGCGCCCGGACCGCTGGGTCAGCTGGCGCTTCGACGCCGTGCGCCAGGGCCTGCAGATGATCAAGGCTTACCGCCCGCAAGTCATCTGGTCGACCTACCCCATCGCCACCGCGCACCTCATCGGCCGCGCGCTGCAGCGCCGCAGCGGCCTGCCCTGGGTGGCCGACTTCCGCGACCCGATGGCGCAGGACGGTTACCCCGAAGACCCGGTCACGCGCCGGTCTTACGTCGACATCGAGAGCGCGGCGATGCAGCACGCCGCCTGCTGCGTCTTCACCACCCCGGGCGCGGCACGCACCTACCGCCAGCGCTACCCGCAGGCGAGCGCGCGTATGGAGGTCATCGAAAACGGCTTCGACGAAGAGAGCTTCGCTGGGCTCCCTGCCGCCCACATCGATGCCAATGTCAACACCACCGGCCCGCTGACGCTGCTGCACAGCGGCATCGTCTACCCGTCGGAGCGCGACCCCACAGCCTTGATGGCGGCGCTGGCCGTGCTGCGCGACCGGCATGGCCTAACACCCAAGATGTTGTGCATCCGTTTCCGCGCCGCGGTGCATGACGATCTGCTGCGCAGCCTGGCCGCCGCGCACGGCGTCGAAAGCTTCATCGACATCGCACCCGCCGTGCCCTACCGCGCGGCGCTGACCGAGATGACCAGCGTCGGCGCCCTGCTGGTGCTGCAGGCCGCCAACTGCAACGAGCAGATCCCCGCCAAGCTCTACGAGTACCTGCGCGCCGGCCGGCCCGTGGTCGGCCTGGCCGACCCGGCGGGCGACACCGCCGCCGCCTTGCGCCACGCCGGCGTGCCCTACCTCGCGCCGCTGGACGACGCCGCGGCCATCGCCACCCAGCTCGCGCGCCTGCTCGAAGACCACCGCGCCGGGCGCGCTGCCGTGCCCGCACCCGCAGCCGTGGCCGCGGCCTCGCGCGTGGCCCGCACGCAAGCGCTGGCAGCGCTGCTCAACGACGTGGCGGCCGTGCAGTGATCCACTTCTTCGTCACCTTCTCGAACGACGCGACGAACTCGCCGTTCGCCCAGGCCCTGCGCGACCTGGGCGTGCCGCATCGTCTGTTCTCGGGCAAGGTGCTGCTGCGCTACCAGCGCCGCATCTGGCTGCTGCTGGTGGGCCTGCCGCGGCTGCTGCGCTTCGCACTGCACTCCGTCTGGCGCTCGCTGGTGCGCTCGACACCGCGGCCCGATGCGGTGGTGTTGGGCTCGCACCTCGAAGCCCTGGTCTTCGCCATCGCCGCGTGGCTGCTGCGCCGCCCGACGCGCATCTACCTGCTCGGGTTCATCTTCACGCGCCGCAGCAACCGTTTGCTCGACGCACTGCGCCGGCACTACTTCGGCCGGCTCTTTCGCGCCATCAACGGCATCTTCTGCCACTCGCGGCTCGAGGCCGGCCGCTACGACGAACTCTTCCCAGGTGCCAAGGGCAAGTTCGTGTTCGTGCCCTACGGTCTGCACATCCACGGGCACGACCAGGCCGCACCCGTGGTCGACCCGGCCACGACGCCCGCACTCAGCGCCGGCCGCTCGGGCCGCGACTACGCCTTGCTCACGCGCGTCTTCGCCGCGAGTGGCCGGCCGCTGCACATCGTGTGTGACTCGGCCCGTGCCCTCGAAGGCTGCGCGCAGGCGCCCAACATCACCGTGCTGCGGCATTGTTATGACGCCGACTACGTGGCCGAGCTGCGCGCGGCCGGCATGGTGGTCGTGCCGCTGGCGGTGGACGACATCTCGGCCGGGCAGATGGTGGTGGTCCAGGCCATGGCCTATCGCAAGCCCATCATCGCGACACGCACTGCCACGCTCGACGACTACCTGCAGGAAGGCGACGGCGCGCTGCTGGTGCCGCCAGGCGATGCGGCGGCGCTGCAGGCGGCGGTGGAACAACTGGCCACCGACCCGGGCCTCGCGGCCAGGCTGGCCGAACAGTCCTACCGCACCTACTTAGAGCGCCACAGCATGGCGGCCTTCGTCAAGCACGTGGTGGGCGCACTGATGGCATTGGAGCCCAAGGCAGCTATTGAACCGGAAAGCCGCCCACTGCGCTCGCGTCCCTGATCCTCGCCGGGCCTGCCACCATGTCCATCCGCCGTTCACTCGTCTTCTCCTACCTCGACCGCTACGCGAGCCTGGCCATCAGCATCGCCACGTCGATGGTCATCGCGCGGCTGCTCACGCCGTCAGACATCGGCGTGTTCTCAGTGACGATGGTGCTGCTGGCCTTCGTCACCACCGTGCGCGACATGGGCGCGGGTGGCTACCTGGTGCAGGAGAAGGAACTGACGATCGATCGCATTCGGGCGGTCTGGGCGGTGCAGCTCGGCCTTGGCGTACTGCTCGGGCTGGTCGTGCTGGCGGCGAGCATTCCGGTGGCGCTGTTCTACGAAGAGCCGCGCATGCGCGACATCATGATGGTCGTGGCGCTGACCTACGTGCTCAACCCCTTCGGTTCGCTGACCTACGCCTGGCAGATCCGCGAGATGCACTTCGACAAGTTGGCCCTGGTGCGCTTCTTGTCGACCTTGGCAGGCGCGATCGCGTCGATCGTGCTCGCCTG
>JANLYV010000482.1:0-4225 GCA_031365825.1 Rubrivivax sp.
GGCCACGGCCAGGTCGTCCAGCAACTGCGCCACGCGTGAGTACACGTCGTCGAGCGCGAGACGCTTGACGCTGGCCGTCGAGCGGCGCACCAGTGCGATGAGTTTGCGCACCAGGTGCATGGCGAAATCGGGATGCGTGGCCAGGAATTCACGCACTTCGGTACCCGGCACGACGATGCAACTGCTGGGCTCCATCGTCGCCACCGAAGCGCTGCGCGGGCCGCCGTCCAGCGTCATCTCGCCGAAATATTCACCCGGCCCGTGGGTGTTGTAGATGACTTCGCGGCCGGCCTTGGAGGTGCCGAAGACCTTCACGCGGCCTTTGATCATGATGAAGATCGCGTCGCTCTGGTCGTCTTCATGCACAACGATGGTCTGCGCCGGAAAGTTGCGCGTGCCACCGCGCGCGGCCATGGCGTGGATCAATGGGTCGGGAAGCAGCGTCTCGTGGCTGGATAACATGGCGCCTGGGGTGGATGTCATGCGCAAATCGGCGCAGCCTCAGAGCGCACGCGCTTCAAAGGTGTTGCAGCCACTGACCTGGCCGCCCTGGTAGCCGCGCTGGAACCAGCGCATGCGTTGTTCGCTCGAGCCGTGGGTGAAGCTCTCCGGTACGACGGTGCCCTGGCTGCGACGCTGCAGTGCATCGTCACCAATCTTCGATGCCGCGTTCATGGCTTCTTCGAGGTCGCCCTGTTCGAGCCAGTTCTTGCCCTGCTGCGAGTGATGGGCCCAGACGCCGGCGAAACAGTCGGCTTGCAACTCCACGCGCACCGACAGCGCATGCGATTGCGCTTCCGAGGTGCGACCGCGCATGCCGTCGACCTTGGCGGTGATGCCCATCAGTTGCTGCACGTGGTGCCCGACCTCGTGCGCCACGACGTAGGCCTGGGCAAAGTCGCCCGGCGCACCAAGGCGGGCGCGCAAGGTCTCGAAGAACTGCAGGTCGATGTAGACCTTGCGGTCACCCGGACAGTAGAACGGCCCCATCGCCGCGTCACCGCCGCCACAAGCCGTGGGCGTGCGGCCGCTGAAGAGCACGAGGCGCGGCGCCTCGTAGCGGTTGCCGCCGGCGCCGAGCACCTTGCCCCACACGTCTTCGGTATCGGCCAGGATGGTCGAGACGAATGCTGCCTGCTTGTCGGTGGCTGGCGGCCGCGGTGCCGGTGCCTGTTGCGTGGGTGCGGCGATTTCAGGCCCGCCACCTGAAAGCAAGCCGAGCACTGTGAGCGGGTTGATGCCGAACATCCAGCCCGCCAGCAGCGCCACGGCGATGGTGCCCACGCCGATGCTGCGTCCGCCCAGACGCATGCCCCCGCCGCCACCTTCGCCGCCACCTTCACCACGGCGGTCCTCGACGTTCTCGCTCTGGCGTTCACCTTCCCACTTCATGCGCTGCTCCTTGGTGTTGGCAACTCGTCGGCAGCCCTCATGTCTTGGGCAGGGTCACGCCGCGCTGGCCCTGGTACTTGCCGCCGCGGTCCTTGTAGCTCGTCTCACAGACCTCGTCGCTCTCGAAGAACAACACCTGCGCGCAGCCTTCGCCTGCGTAGATCTTGGCCGGCAGCGGCGTGGTGTTGCTGAATTCGAGCGTCACGAAGCCTTCCCATTCAGGCTCGAAAGGCGTGACGTTGACGATGATGCCGCAGCGCGCATAGGTGCTCTTGCCCAGGCAGATGGTGAGCACGTTGCGCGGGATGCGGAAGTATTCGAGCGTGCGCGCCAGCGCGAAGCTGTTGGGCGGAATGATGCAGACGTCCTGGTTGATGTCGACGAAGCTCCTCTCGTCGAAATTCTTCGGGTCGACCACGGTGCTGTAGATATTGGTGAACACCTTGAACTCGGGCGCGCAGCGGATGTCGTAGCCGTAGCTCGAGGTGCCGTAGCTGACGATGCGCTGGCCATCCGCAGCGTGACGCACCTGGCCCGGCTCGAACGGCTCGATCATGCCGTGCTCCACTGCCATGCGGCGAATCCACTTGTCGCTCTTGATCGTCATGCGCTACGCGATTATTTTTTGGCGTTCGCCAGGGGAATGCCGGGCTGGCCCATTCTAGGAGGCTGACGTAGCATGACCTTCAGCGCTTTCACCGGAGCCTGCGCCATGGCCACCATCTTCCGCCCCGCGTCCGGGCTGCTCAACCAGTACGCCGAGTACCACCGCGACCGGCGCAACATCGCCACCCATCTCATCGGCGTGCCTCTGATCGGCGTGGGCTTGGGCGTGCTGTTGTCCAAACCCGCCTTCGCGCTCGGCGGCCTGGTGCTCACGCCCGGCTGGCTGTTGGTGGCGCTGGCGTCACTCTGGTTCATCACCCGCGGCGCCTTGGCGCTGGGCCTGGCCACGAGCCTGATCTTCGCACTGGTGATGTTGGTGGCGCATCGCATCCCCGCGCCTACGCTGCTGGCCTGGGCGAGCTGGGGTGTCGGCCTCTTCGTCGTCGGCTGGATCCTGCAGTTCATCGGCCACTACTACGAAGGGCGCAAACCGGCTTTCGTCGACGACGTCACCGGCCTCTTGGTCGGGCCGATGTTCGTGACGATGGAACTGCTGGCGCCGCTGGGGCTGTTCAAGTCCTTGCTGGCCGATATCGAACATCACGCCGGGCCGACCGTCATCCGCAACCTCGCGCACCCGGCCTGAGCCTCGGGCTCAGGTCACCTCTTCAGGTCGTCCACACCCGTGGCTCGACCGCGGGCAGCTCCCACAAACTGACGCGCCAGGCGGCGCGTACGGCGCGCAGCAGCCACGTCAACGGCTCGATTTGAAGGGCCAGCGCGCGCAGCACCACCACTTGCGGATGCACCTGGGTCACGCCGACCACCACCTCGCCATGCGCCCGCAACAATGCACGCGCCGCATCCAGCGCCGCGTTCACCCGCGGGCTGTCCAGGGGACCGCCGCTGGCCCACCACAGGGTGGCCATCGCGCTATGACCCGCCAGCCCCAGCGGCGAGCGCAGCAGCAGATGGTCGTCGGCAGCGATGCGCGCGCGCTCCAGCCACACCCCTTCCACTTCGATCGACGGCGCGACGTCGCCGGCGACAAACGGCAGCTGTGACGCAGGCAAACCCAGCGCCAGCAGGTCCCATCCCATCATCTCGGCGCCCGGCGCCAGACAGAAGTGCTGCCGGTTGCGCATGCGCGTGCCGCTGAAGGCGATGTTCTCCTGCGGCAGCCATTCCAGCCGCGCCCCGGGCTGCAACACCGCGCACAGGGTCTGTGTCGCGTCGCCCTCGTCGCAGCGGTAGAAGCGGCTGGCGCCTGGTGTCGTCAACACCGCGTGTGCGTTCTCTTCCAGCGTTAGCACGAGGTCGAGCACGTCGCCGCCGACAATGCCCGAAGGCGGATGCAGCACCGTGTGATGGCAGATCGCCGTGCCTTCCGGGTACAGCGCCTTCAGCACGCGCAGCGGGCCCTCATGCTCGGCGTGGGCGCGGGTGGTGTCGGTATCCGTGTCGGTTTGGCGCCGGTAGTGCAGGCGCAGGCTGGCGTGCCATGGCATGTCACTTGAATGTTAGCTGGTATGCAGCAGGCCGCGCTCTTCGATGAACCGTACCACCTGCTCCACGCCTTGCTGCGTCTTCAGGTTGCTCATCACGAAAGGCCGCTTCGCTCGCATGCGTTCGGTGTCGCTGCGCATCACCTCCAGATCGGCGCCAACGTAGGGCGCGAGGTCGATCTTGTTGATGATCAAGAGGTCGCTCTTGGTGATGCCGGGCCCGCCTTTGCGCGGAATCTTCTCGCCGCCGGCGACGTCGATGACGTAGATCGTCAGGTCGCTCAGCTCGGGGCTGAAGGTGGCGGCCAGGTTGTCGCCGCCGCTTTCGATGAAGACGATGTCGGCCTCGGGGAAGCGCTCGAGCATGCGGTCCACCGCCTCGAGGTTGATTGACGCGTCTTCACGTATCGCCGTGTGCGGGCAGCCGCCGGTTTCCACGCCCATGATGCGTTCGGCGTCCAGCGCACCGGCGACGGTCAGCAGACGCTGGTCCTCCTTGGTGTAGATGTCGTTGGTGATGACCACCAGGTCCCAGCGGTCACGCATGGTCTTGCACAGCATCTCGACCAGGGTGGTCTTGCCGGAGCCGACCGGGCCGCCGACGCCAACGCGCAAGGGAGGCAGCTTCTTGGTGCGGTTGGCGATGGTGTGCAGGGCTTGGGTCATCGGATCAGTGTAGCGAGCGGCATGTCAGGCATTGGCCTGCCGCGGCGCATCAGGAC
>JANLYV010000492.1:0-6756 GCA_031365825.1 Rubrivivax sp.
AGCGCGGCCACGTCGGCCTCGTCGCGCACAGGCCGCGCAAAACGCGGGCCTTCGCCGACGCCGAAGCTCAGGCCCAGGCCCATCGCGTCGGGCACGGTAAGGATGTCGGAAAAGAGGATCGCCGCGTCCAGCGGCCAGCGCGCGAGTGGCTGCAGCGTCACCTCGGTGGCGTACTGCACGTTGGTGGCCAGGCCCATGAAGCTGTTGCCGGCCTTCTCGCGCGTGGCGCGGTACTCGGGCAGGTAGCGCCCGGCCTGGCGCATCAGCCACACCGGCGTGTGCGTCGTCGGCTGGCGCAGGCAGGCGCGCAGGAAGCTGTCGTTGACGAGGGGTGCGAACATGCGCCGGATTATCGCGAGGCGCCTGCATGGCCCTTGATGTGGCGCCAGCGCTCCTCATCTCGCAGCGGCAGGTACCATGCGCCCGCTTCAAAAGGAGGATCTCGATGACCACACCCCGTTTGACTTACTGGCTGGCCAGCGCCGCCACCGTGCTGGCCCTCAGCGGCTGCGGCTACAACGACTTTCAGCGCCTTGACGAACAAGTCAAGGCCGGCTGGAGCGAAGTGATCAACCAGTACCAGCGCCGCGCCGACCTCATCCCGAACATTGTGGCCACCGTCAAAGGCGAGGCCAACTTCGAGCAGGAAACGCTGACCAAGGTGATCGAAGCGCGCGCCAAGGCCACCAGCATCCAGGCCACGCCCGAGCTCATCAACAACCCCGAAGCTTTCCAGAAATTCCAGGCTGCGCAGGGTGAACTCTCGGGCGCACTGTCGCGTCTTTTGGTGGTGACCGAGAACTACCCCAACCTCAAGGCCAACCAGGGTTTCCAGGACCTGCGGGTGCAGCTCGAAGGCACCGAAAACCGCATCACCGTGGCGCGCAACCGCTACATCAAGACGGTGCAGGACTACAACGTGCTGGTGCGCAGCCTGCCCACCAACCTCACCGCGATGGTCATGGGCTACGGCGTCAAACCGAGCTTCACGGTGGCCAATGAAGCGACCATCAGCGCGCCACCAGCGGTGAGTTTCGACAAGGCCGCGCCGCCGGCCGCGGCGGCTTCGAAGTAGGCACTGAGCGTCGGCGCGTGATGTGGCGGCGATGGTCCAGGCGCTGCGCCTGGCTGCTCGTACTTCAAGCGTTAGCACTCGCGGCGTGGGCGCAGGACGCGCTGCCGGTGCCGCCGCTGACGGCGCGCGTGATCGACCAGACCGGCACGCTCGATGCAGCGCAGCTTGCCGCGCTGGATGGCCAGCTCGCCGCGCTCGAGTCCGGCCAGGGCGCTCAGCTGGTGGTGCTGATGGTGGCAAGCACCCTGCCCGAAGACGTGGCGTCCTACGCGCAGCGCGTGGGCGAGGCCTGGAAGATCGGCCGGCGCAACGTCGGCGACGGGCTGCTCATCGTCGTCGCCAAGAACGACCGCCACATCCGCATCGAGGTGGCCAAGGCGCTGGAAGGTGCCGTGCCCGACCTGGCCGCGCGCCAGGTCATCGACACCGCGATGAAGCCGGCGTTTCGCACAGGCGACTACGCCGGCGGCCTGGGCGCAGCGATCACACAACTCGGCGCACGCATCCGCGGCGAAGGCCTGCCGGCGCCGCAGGCGAGGTCGCCACGCGGCGCGCCATCGGCCGTCGATGGCTTCAATCTGGAAGACCTGGGCATGTTCCTGTTCATCAGCGTGCCGGTCGCAGCCATGATCATCACGCGCGTCGTCGGCCGCAAGTTCGGCGCGGTGCTGACCTCGGGCGGTGCCGGCGCGCTGGCCTGGTGGTTGAGCCAGAGCCTGCTGCTGAGCGCGGCGGCCGGCCTCGTGACGCTGCTGGTGGTCGGCCTTCTCGGCATCGGCGCCGCGGCGCAACGTTTCACCCGTGGCGGTTCGCGCGGCGGCTGGGGCGGCGGTCTGGGTGGCGGCAGCTGGAGCAGTGGTAGCAGCGGCGGCGGCGGTTTTTCATCCGGCGGCGGCGGCGACTTCGGTGGCGGCGGCGCCTCGGGCGACTGGTAGGTGTTGCCATGAAGCTCAAGCGCCTGCTCAAGCATCGCTGGCTCGACGAGCGTGACGCGGCGCGCGCGCTCGACGCGGCGGCGCTGTCGCGACTGCAGGCGCGCGTGGCGCAAAGCGAGAGCCGGCACAGCGGCGAGATCCGCGTGCTCGTCGAAGCCGGGCTGCCACTGTCGTACCTGTGGCGCGACCTGACGGCACGCGAGCGCGCTGTCACGCTGTTCGGCAAGCTGCGCGTGTGGGACACCGAGCACAACAACGGCGTGCTGATCTACCTGCTGCTGGCCGACCACGCGATCGAGATCGTGGCCGACCGCGGCCTGTCGCGGCATGTGCCGCAGAGCCACTGGCACGAGGTCCTGGCCGACATGCGCCAGGCCTTTCGCGCGGGTGAGTTCGAAGCCGGTTTGATGGGCGCCATCGCGCGCGTCGACGACGCGCTGACGCAGCACTTCGCACTCGCACCCGGCCAGGCCAATCCGAACGAGTTGCCCGATCGGCCGGTGCTGCGCTGAGCCGTCAACCACGCTGCGGCTTGAGCCGCAAGGCGACGATCACACCCACCACCAGCAGGGCGATGCCCATGGCCGTGGTCGCATCGGGCGCACGGCCGCGCAACAGGAAGGCGTAGGCCAGCGCCGCCAGCGTCTCGAACACGATCAACTGCCCCACCAACGTCGTCGGCAAACGTTGGCTGGCCTGGTTCCAGCACAGCGTGCCGAGCCAGGATGCGAACAGGCCGATGGTCAGCATCAACAGCACGAAGCGCAGCGGCTGCGGGCCAAGTGGCATGGCCATGGGCTGTTCGCTGACAAGGCTCCACGTGACGTATGCCGCATAGCCCACCAGCGCCAGCGGCAGCGTCGCCAGGCCCTGCACTGTCGCCCAGGTGCTGGGCGAGCGCTCGGCATGCGCGCGCAGCCAGTCGGCATTGCGCATCGGGTACCAGGTCCAGCACACCACCGCGCCGACCGCGAGCAAGGCGCCCCATGCATAACGCGCAAGATCCGCTGACGCAGCATGCCGTCGCGCGGCAAGTTCGCTGTGGTTCACCAGCGCGATGCCGAGCACGATCAACGCCAGCGGCCAGGCGAGCAATCGCCAGCGCAGCCGGCCATCGCGTGCATGGTCGCGGATGTTGGAGCTGATGGCGATGACCACCGGCAGCGTGCCGATGATCACCGTCGGCAGCGGCACGCCGGCGCGCTGGATGGCCGCGGCGACGAAGAGGTAGTAGACGATGTTGCCCACCAGCGCCAGCTTGGCCGCCTCGAGCCAGTCGGCGCGTGTGAGCTGGGCGATGCGGGCGCGATCGAACCAGGCCAGCGGCAGCGCGATCAGGCCGAAGGCGAGGTAGCGGCCGAAGCTCAGCAGCGCCGCGGGGTAGTCTGGCAACAGCGTCGGCGCGACGAACACCAGGCCCCACATCAGGCCGGCGGCGAGGGCAAAGGCGGTGCCTGAAAGCAGTGCGGCACGGTCCTTGGCGCGGTGGAGCATGACGCGCAGTGTCGCCGACAATATCGGCCATCCTCCCTCGGAGATGCTTGATGGCGAGCTTCATGCTGGCGGCCTTTCGTGCCGCACTTTTGCTGCTGGTGGCTGCGGCTTCGGTGCCGGCCCCGGCGTGGGCGCAGAGCGCGCAGTCGGCGGCCACCGACGCCACGCAAACCACCGCCGTGCACGCGCTCTTTGCACGTTATTGGGAAGAGACCGCGCGGCTCTACCCCGAGTGGGCCACCTGGCGCGGTGACCATCGCTTCGGTGACCGCTTCAGCGACGCTTCAGCCACCGGCCGGGCCGCGCAGGAAGCGCAGACGCATCAATGGCTGGCGCAGGCGCGCGCTATCCGGCGCGACGCGCTGGCGCCCACCGACCGCGTCTCGCTCGACATGTTCATCGACGACCTCGAACAGGATGTGGCGCTCTTCCCCTACGTCGGCTACCGCCGCATGAGTCTGCGCTCGCAGTTCGGCATCCAGGGTTTTCTCGCCGGTCTGCTGCAGGCCATGCCCACCGACAACGCCGAGCGCATCGAACACATCTTCAAGCGCTTCGAAGCCTTCCCGCTGCGCTTCGAGCAGGAAATCGCCAGCATCGGCCTCGCCGTGGCGGCGGGCTGGGTGCCACCGAAGAACGTCCTCGAACGTGTGCTCGAGCAGATCGACAAACAGGTCGACGCGCCCATCGACACCGGCCCCTTCTTCCTGCCCTTCACGCAGCTGCCGCGCGCCATGGGCGAGACCGAGCGCCAGGCGCTGCAGGCCCGCGGCCGCGAGGCCATCACGCGCCACGTGCTGACGGCGATGCGCAAGCTGCGCGCCTTTGTCGAGGGCGAGGTGCTGCCCAAAGCCACGCTCGATGGCGCGCTCGCGAACTACCCGCAAGGCGCGTTGGTGTACGAGATGCTGGTCAAACGCGAGACGACCACCAGCCTCAACGCCAGGGAGATCCATGCCATCGGCCAGCGTGAACTGGCGGCCTTGCGCGGCGAGATGGAAGGCGTGATGCGCGAGACCAGGTTCACGGGGACCTTCACGCAGTTCGTGGCCTTCCTCAACAGCGACCCACGCTTCTTTCACAAGACCGCCGGAGCGATGCTGACGGGCTACCGCGACATCGGCAAACGCATCGACGGTGAATTGCCCAAGCTCTTTGCCGAATTGCCTCGCGCGCCTTACGCCATCGTGGCGATGCCGGCGCACCTGGGCAACGCGGCCGAGTACTACCGCGGCCCACCGCCCGACGGCACGAAAGCGGGGCAGTTCTTCGCCAACGTCGCGGCCCTGGACAAACGGCCGATCTGGGCCATGGAAAGCCTGGTCGCGCACGAGGCGGTGCCGGGCCACCACTTGCAAATCGCACGCGCCGTCGAGCTGCGCGGCCTGCCCGACTTTCGCCGCCAGGCCAGCTACACCGCCTTTGCCGAAGGCTGGGCCTTGTATGCCGAAACGCTGGGCCCCGAGCTCGGCCTGTACACCGACCCCACCAGCCGCTTCGGCTATCTGCAGTGGCAGGCTTTTCGTGCCGCGCGTTTGATCGTCGACACGGGCTTGCACACGCAGGGCTGGAAGCGCCAGCAAGCGATCGACTTCATGGTCGAGCGCACCGGCGTCGAGCGCGAATTCGTCGAGAGCGAGGTCGACCGCTACCTCTCGCGCCCGGGCCAGGCGCTGGCCTACATGATCGGCAAGCTGAAGATCATCGAGCTGCGCGACCGCGCCAAAGCCAGGCTCGGCGCGCGTTTCGACATCCGGCGCTTCCACAACGCCGTGCTCGACCAGGGCTCGCTGCCGCTGTCGACGCTGGAGCGCAGCATCGACGAGTGGATCGCGGCGCAGGCCACGCCGTAGCCACATCCGCCGACGTAAAAAAGCCACCTGCCCGGCCTTGCGGCCTGCAGGTGGCTAACTCCTTATCGGAGGACACAAACTAGTGCATCAGCGCATCAGCGCACCTTGCCCGCCTTCCAGGCGTCGAGCAGGGTCTGGTAAGCGATGGTCTCGCCCTTGGGCTTTTCGTTGGCCAGCTTCTTCCATGGCGCGCCCTTGTCGCTGAGGTACTTGTTGGGGTCGCCCTTGGGGTTGAGCTTGGGCGGGCAGTTGGCCATGCCGGCACGCTCCAATCGGCCCATCACGTCGTCCATCTCTTCGGCCAGGGTGTCCATCGCCTTTTGCGGCGTCATCTCACCCGTCACCGCCTGCGCCACGTTCTTCCACCACAGCTGCGCCAGCTTCGGGTAGTCGGGCACGTTCGTGCCGGTGGGCGTCCAGGCCACGCGTGCCGGGCTGCGATAGAACTCCACCAGGCCACCGAGCTTGGGCGCCATGTCGGTCATGGCCTGGCTTTGGATGTCGCTCTCGCGTATTGGCGTCAGGCCGACGATGGTCTTCTTCAGGCTCACCGTCTTGCTGGTGATGAACTGCGCGTAGAGCCAGGCTCCCGCCACCTTGTTGGCGTCGTGGTCCTTGAAGAAGGTCCACGAGCCCACGTCCTGGTAGCCGTTTTGCATGCCCTGCTTCCAGTACGGGCCGTTGGGCCCCGGGGCCATGCGCCACTTCGGTGTGCCGTCTTCGTTGACCACCGGCAGGCCCTTCTTGATCATGTCGGCGGTGAAGGCCGTGTACCAGAAGATCTGCTGCGCGATCTGGCCTTGCGCCGGCACCGGGCCGGCTTCGCCGAAGGTCATGCCCGTGGCTTCCTTGGGCGCGAACTTCTTCATCCAGTCGACGTACTTCGTCAGCGCATACACGGCCGCGGGCGAATTGGTGGCGCCACCACGCGACACCGATGCGCCGACCGGCGTGCACTTGTCCTCGGCCACGCGAATGCCCCATTCATCCACCGGCATGCCGTTGGGGATGCCGATGTCGGCGGTGCCGGCCATCGACAACCAGGCGTCGGTGAAACGCCAGCCCAGCGACGGGTCCTTCTTGCCGTAGTCCATGTGGCCGTAGATCGGCTTGCCGTCGATCTCTTTCACATCGTTGGTGAAGAAAGCGGCGATGTCTTCGTAGGCGCTCCAGTTCAGCGGCACGCCGAGGTCGTACCCGTACTTCTTCTTGAACCTTTCTTTCAGGTCGGCGCGTGCGAAGAGGTCGGCGCGGAACCAGTAGAGATTGGCGAACTGCTGATCGGGCAACTGGTACAGCTTGCCATCGGGCGCCGTGGTGAAGCTGGTGAAGATGAAGTCCTTCAGGTCCAGGCCCGGATTGGTCCACTCCTTGCCGGCGCCGGCCATGTAGTCCGTCA
>JANLYV010000604.1:0-4275 GCA_031365825.1 Rubrivivax sp.
GCAGCAGTTCGAAGCCTTGTGCGCGGCGGCCATCCGCGCGCTGGCGGGCGAGACTGATTTGCACTTTCGTGGCCAGCGCCTGTACCGCCGTGGCCGCGCGCTGCCGGCCTTTGCCCCCCACCTGCACCCCCGCCTGCCCGAGGACGACTTCACGTCGTTTCGCGGTGCCGCCGATGGCCTGGCGCTGCGCCTGCGTCACTCCAACGCCGCGCAGCACGCCAGCCTGGCGCCGCCAGACGCCGTCGGCCGCTCGCTCTTCTCGCTCTTCGAGCAGCTGCGTGTCGAGTCGCTCGTGCCCGACGGCATGCCCGGCGTGGTGCTGAACCTGCGCCACCGCTTCGGGGCCTGGTCCTTGCAGTTCCAAGCCAGCGGCCTGGCCGACACCTCGCGCGGCATCCTGCTCTTCACCGTCTTGCAGATGGTGCGCGCGCGCGTGCTGGCGCAGCCGGTGATGGTCGCGGCCGAGGACGCCATCGAGGCCACGCGTGCCGGCCTGGCGCCGCTGACAGGCCAGCTGCTCGTGGCGCTGCGCCAGTCGCGCCACGCGCAAGCTGTCTACGCCACTCACGCGTTAGACCTTGTTGACCTCGTGCGCGAGGCCATCACCGGCAGCGGCAGCGATGGCCCCGCAGACGCAGACACAAGCGCTGACGCAGGCGACGCCGACCCCTTCACGCTGTTTCTGGTGCAGGCCGATGTTGCGGTCGAGCAAACGGCCGTCGCCCATGGCGGCACGAGCCGCGTCTTCGAACAGTCGGCCAGCGGCTACCGCGTTTTCAGCCGCGCCTTTGATCGCGAGTTGCACGCCGCCGAACACACGCGCACAGCGCAGTTGCTCGCATGGCGCGAGCAGCTCGATGCCCGCGTCGCCGCACTTGGCGTGCCGCTGCACCGCCTTGCGCGCCAGCTCAAGTCCGCCTTGGCGCAGCCCGTGCGCGAAGGCTGGGACGACGCACAGGAAAGTGGCCACATCGACGGCCGCCGCCTCGCCCAGCTGGTGGCCTCGCCCACCGAGCGCCGCCTCTTTCGCCAGCCGCAACACAAGCCCCAAACCGCATGCGCCGTGACCATGCTCGTCGACTGCTCGGGCTCGATGAAGCAGCACATCGAAACGCTGGCGCCGCTGCTGGACATCTGGGCGCGTGCGCTCGAACTCGCCGGCATAACGGTCGAAGTACTGGGCTTCACCACCGGCGCCTGGCAAGGCGGCCGCGCCCGGCGCGACTGGCAACGCGCCGGCCAGCCCGCGCATCCCGGGCGGTTGAATGAAGCCCATCACCTCATCTTCAAAGACGCCGTCACACCATGGCGCCATGCGCGCCACAGCCTGGCGGCCTTGCTGAAGATGGAACAGTTCCGCGAAGGCATTGACGGCGAAGCGGTGGACTGGGCCTGCACGCGGCTGATGGCCTGCGAGCTTGAAGGTGAGGCGCCTCAGCGCATGCTCATGGTCATCAGCGACGGCTGCCCGATGGACGGCGCCACGGCGCTGGCCAACGACACGCATTACCTCGATGCGCACTTGCGCGAGGTGGTCGCACGCCACGAACGTGAAGGCGGCGTGGCGATCTTTGGCGTCGGCGTCGGCCTGGACTTGAGCCCCTTTTACAAGCGCTGCCACGCGCTGGACCTGGCCGCCATGCCCGCGCAGCAGGTGCTCAGCGAGTGGGTGCAGATGCTGGCGGGGCAGCGCCGGCGTTAAGGGCTTGCCGCGTGTTGTGCGAGGCCCGAGCCCGAGCCCAATTTCCGACGCACCGTCTCGGAAATCAGTAGCGGGTACTCCAGATAGAACTGCCTGAAGGCCTCCAGGTTGTCCACCGAGTAGCCGCGCCCGTACTTGCGCGTCAAACGCAAGGAGATCCTCGAGCGCGATGCGCTGAAGTGGCTGCGCCCGGCGGCGGGGCAGTTCAGCATCTACTACCCGCGCGGCCCGGACCAGCCGGAGTACATCCCCGATTTCGTGGCGACGACGGCCGATCTCAATCTGCTGATCGAGACGAAGAAGGCTGCCGATGTGCAGACCGACGAGGTGCAGATCAAAGCACGCGCGGCAGCGGCGTGGTGCGCGCATGCGTCGGCCTACGCTGCAAGCACGGGATCAAAAGAATGGCGCTACCTGCTGATTCCGCATGACGCCGTGGCGGTGAATGCCACGCTTGCCGCACTGGCTACAACCTACTGCTTGTGAACACTGGTCAGGAACCGCGTCTACTCGCTGGCGAGGCGGCGGATTTGATCACCTGATATTCAGAGACGCCGACACGCCATGGCGCCACGCGCGGCGCAGTACGCGCAAACGCTGCACACCCAACGAGTTCGGCCGGCGCCTGCCTGAAGCTCTTGGCGTCCGAACCCTTGGCCCTTTGCCCGAGGACCCGACGCGCAATACGCGCTGCCCCTCACCACTTCGCCGGCCGCTAGTCGATGAAAGCCTGCACGCCTTCAAGTGCGGCCGCGTCCATCATGTTGCAGGCCATCGTCTGCGCCGCGTCGGCGTAGGCGGCCTGCACGCCAACTTCAAGCTGGCGGTAAAACAAGGCCTTGCCCATTGCCAGCGCAACGCGTGGTTTGCTGACGATGCGCGCCACCAAGGCTTCGACTTCCGCGTCAAGCTCGCTGGCTTCGACGACACGGTTGACCAAACCTTTGACGCGCGCTTCTTCGGCGCTGATGAAGTCGCCCGTCACCAGCATTTCAAACGCCGCTTTGCGCCCGAGGTTGCGCGCCAGCGCGACGCTGGGTGTGCTGCAAAACAGGCCCAGGTTGACGCCGCTGACGGCAAAGCGCGCCTCGCGTGCGGCCACGGCCATGTCGCATTGCGCCACCAGCTGGCAACCCGCCGCAGTGGCGGTGCCGTGCACCTTGGCCACCACCGGCAGTGGCAGCTGCTGCAGCAACATCATCACCTGGGCGCATTGCGCGAAGAGCCGCTCGTAGTAGGCCGTTGACGGTGCAGCGCGCATCTCTTTGAGGTCATGCCCGGCGCAGAAAGCCTTGCCCGCGCCCTGGATGACGAGCACACGTGCGTTGTCGTCTGCGGCCACCGCATCGAGCGCGGTTTGCAGCGCGGCCAGCATGCCTTCACTCAAGGCATTGAAGGCTTGCGGCCGGTTCAGCGTGAGGGTGACGACGCCACGCGCGTCGGTCGCTTGCAAGAGCGGACTTTGCGGGTTCATGCGGGCTCCTATTCGATGGCCGCTGCCGAGCGGGCGCGCTCGCGCAGCTGAAACTTTTGCACCTTGCCGGTGCTGGTCTTGGGGATGGCTTCGAAGCGAATTTCGCGCGGCACCTTGTAGCTGGCGAGCAGGCCACGGCAATGCGCCACCAACTCGTCAGCACTGACGCTGGCGCCGGGCCTGATTTCGACAAAGGCCAGCGGCGTCTCGCCCCACTTCGTGTCGGGCCGCGCCACCACCGCGCACACCAGCACGGCGGGGTGGCGGTACAGGGCATCTTCGACCTCGATGCTGCTGATGTTTTCACCGCCACTGATGATCACGTCCTTGCTGCGGTCTTTGATCTTCACGTAGCGGTCGCTCTCCATCACCGCCAGGTCGCCGGTGTGGAACCAGCCGCCGGCGAAGGCCTGAGCGCTGGCCTTGGGGTTTTTCAGGTAGCCCTTCATCACGATGTTGCCGCGAAACATGATCTCGCCCATCGTCTGGCCATCGGCGGCCACCGGCTGCATGGTTTCGGGGTCGAGCACGGTCATGCCTTCTTGCAGCATGTAGCGCACGCCTTGGCGGCCATTCAGGCGCGTTTGCTCTGACAGGCTCTGCGCGGCCCAACTGTCGCGCTTCACCGCCACTGCCGCCGGGCCGTAAACCTCGGTGAGACCGTAGACGTGGGTGATGTCGAAGCCCAGCCGGGCCATGCCTTCGATCATCGCGGCCGGCGGCGCCGCGGCGGCAACCATCGCGTTGACCTTGTGCGTGATGCCGGAGCGAATCGACTCCGGCGCATTGAACAGCATCGAATGGACGATGGGCGCGCCGCAGTAATGGGTGACGCGATGCTCGCGGATCGCATCGAAGATCGCCTGCGACTCGACACGGCGGAGGCACACGTTGGTCCCCGCATTGGCGGCCACGGTCCATACGAAGCACCATCCGTTGCAGTGGAACATCGGCAGCGTCCACAGGTACACGCTGTGCCGCGGCATCCCCCAGTCGATGATGTTCGATGCCGCATTGAGCGCCGCGCCGCGGTGGTGATAGACGACGCCCTTGGGATTGCCGGTCGTTCCCGACGTGTAGTTGAGCGAGATGGCTTCCC
>JANLYV010000516.1:0-1695 GCA_031365825.1 Rubrivivax sp.
GTCCTGATACAGTTCGGCACCTTTGCAGCCACGGCCAAGCAGATCCAGACCGACGCCGCAGCCGGCAGGATCACCGCTGACCAAGCCAACGCAGCGCTGTTCGATGCCCAGACCGCAGCGCAGACCGAAATAAAGAAAGCCGCGCAGGATGTTGCCGGCTATGTGCGTACGCAGATCCTTTCCAAGGGCGGCAAATACGTGGCGGTGATGACGCTCAGCGACCTTGCCGACACGCCGTTCGGCAATTCCGTACCCGCCACCGCGCGGCCGGTGCTGACCGACCTGTCGCGCATCTTCAACCTGTGGCTTCGCGACGGCCTGACCGGGCAGCCCGTCCAGATGATCGACACCTTCGCGTTGTCGAAAGATGTTTACGCCAACCCGGGAAAGTACGGCCTCGCGAACAACACGGTGCCGGCCTGCGACGCGGCCAAGATCAGCGCGATCACCGGCGGCAAGGTGACCGACGGCTCGTCGTTGTTCTGCAACGCCACGCCCGGAGCCCCATACAACGGGCTGCGTACCGGCGCCAGCGTCGACACTTGGCAGTTCGCCGACAGCGTGCACCCGACGACGGGCGGCCACAAGATCATCAGCGACACGTTCGCCGCGCAGCTCAGGTCCTTCGGCTGGATCTGAAGCCCCGGCGACCAGGAGATATCGAATGAAATCCAGATTTCCGTGGCCCGCAGCGGCGATGGCAGCCATGCTTGCTGCCACCGGTGTTGCTTCGGCACAGGACAACGTCGTCAAGTTCGGCATTGCCCGCTACACCACGCATTCGCGGACCAACGGTATCTCGGGTATCGGCGTCCCCCCGGGGGCCGATGCCCAGACCGGCGACGCGACGACCTTGGTGTTCGAATATGAACGGCTGCTCAGCCCCAACTGGGGGGTCGAGCTGGCGCTGGGTATTCCCCCCAAGATCACGGCCAAGGCCACCGGCAGCGTGGCCTACCTGGGCGAGGTGCTGAGCGCGCGCAATGTGGCGCCCACGCTGCTCGTCAACTACCATTTCGGGCAAGCCGGCGACATCTGGCGGCCGTACCTCGGTGTGGGCCTCAACTACACCCGATTCACCAACATCACCACGCCCTACGCCTGGGACGTGAAGCTGCGCGATTCGGTGGGTTTTGCTGCGCAACTCGGCGTCGACTACGCCTACACCAAGGAGTGGGGCCTGTTTGCCAGCGTCGCAAAGGTGGACGTGAAGAGCAAGCTGGTGGCCACCGGCGCAGTGGTGCTGCAAAGCACGATCGACTTCCGGCCGATCACCTACTCCTTCGGCGCCTCGTACCGGTTCTAGATCGGCCCATCGCTCCTCCTGCACTACCGCGCCGGCGCGTCGCGCATCGCCCATTGCACCAGCGCATCCAGCGCCGGGCGGGCGGTGGCGGCCTGCGGGTGGTTGAGGATCGCCACCAGCACGTAGCGCCGTCCGCTGTTCGACAGCACGTAACCGGCCACCGCTGCCACGTCGCGCAGCGAGCCGGTCTTCAGGTGGCCGCGGCCGGGTGTGGCGCGTGAGCGGCCCTGCGTGCCGTCCAGGCCGGTGATGGGCAGCGAGGACATCAACTCGCTCATCACCGGGCTTTCCCAGGCCTGCTGCAGCACGCGCGCGAACCGCCCGGCGCTGATGCGCGTCCTGCGCGAGAGGCCTGATCCGTTGTCGATCACCTCTTCCTCGCGCAGCGG
>JANLYV010000517.1:0-9243 GCA_031365825.1 Rubrivivax sp.
CGGCTCTGAAACAGGCACAGCCACAGCGGCCGGCGCCTTCTTCTTGAAGAAACTGAACATCGTTCGGGGTAGGGCAGACGGGGAGGGGCGCGGGCGACGAAGCGGCCCTGTTCGCAAGCAAAAGCCGCTCGCTATAATGCGTGGCTCAGGCGCTTTAGCTCAGCTGGTTAGAGCGACGGAATCATAATCCGCAGGTCCGGGGTTCAAATCCCTGAAGCGCCACCAAGTTTTAGGTTTTTCCCAGTGTTGACGGGCCTTCCAGACCCCCCTCACCTCAGTCCGCCGGTGAAAAAGGCGGACTCTTGATGAAGGGTCCTGAAATGTCTACGTTTGAAAACTCCGCCGGTGCGCCGGTCGCTGCGACTTCCACATCCGCAGCCCCGCAGCCTGGCCCACGGCCTTCGCCGGTGGAATACGTCTATCGCACCGAGCAGGCTGCACTGGCCCTGGCATCTTCGGCCGGGCTGGACATCGCCGATCTGGCGCACGCTGTGGTCGACATGGCAGACAGGCTGCATCGCCAGTGCGGTAACCCCTCGGCGGTGTGCATCGTTACCATGGCCGGGCGCATCGAGGCGTTGGCCAACGGTGCCAACAGCGCGCTGATGGACGTCGAGCCAGTGAACGACATCCTGGGCCGCCTGTACGAGTGCAGGGCCGCGCAGGAGAGCGCGGCATGAGCGCCCTCGACGCAGGCGTCTGCACAACCGGCGCGACCGATGCCGCACGGCTCGCCGTGTCCCTGGCCGCAGCATGCGATATCAGTTTACTAAGCGTTGAACTAATCAAGTGCATTGTCTCGCTCAGGGCGGGAGTCGACGTTGATTCGATAGGGGCGTTGATCGAAGTCATCGCCGAGCGCATCAAGGTGCTGTCAGGCGGGATCGTGTCAGCGCTGGACGATCCCGCCGACACGACGAGCGACATCAGAAGGCGGCTTTATCCGGGCCAGGCGCGCGATGCCAGCCCGGTTGTCGGCGGGGTGCAGGCATGAACGCGCCCGCTACGGCTGCGGCCCCTGCGATGCCCGCCACCCTGCCCCTGCGGGCTGGCCATCTGACCATCGCCGGGCTGGTGGACCTCTACATGGCGCAGTACGCGGGGCGCGACGGCACCCGACTGCAGCGCCTGACCTGGTGGTGCAAGCAAGTCGGCACGCGCCGCCTGGACGAGTTGTCTGACGACGAGGTGCACAGTGCGCTTGAGGCCCTGGCCAACGCACCGGCGCGTTGCTTCGCGGGCAAGGATGCAGACGGCAACCCGATCTTGCGCAGCAAGGGCAGGCCGCCTGCACCGGCCACCATCAACCGCTACGCCGCAGCCCTCGCCAGCGTCATCAGCTGGAGCATCAAGCGGCGCATTGCGCCCAAGGGCTACGTACACCCGTGCCGCTCGATCGAGATGCGCCCGGAGAATAACGAGAAGACCCGCTTCCTGACCGAGGATGAGCGCACCCGCCTGCTGGCCGCGTGCAAGGCATCGAGCTGGGTGGGCCTGTACCCGCTGGTGCTGCTGGCCATCAGCACTGGCGCCCGCAAAGGCGAGCTGCTGGGGCTGCGCTGGGCCGACATCGACCTGGCCCACAAGGTGGCGCATGTGGGCCGCAGCAAGAACGGCGACCCCAAGGTGCTGCCGATCATCCCGTCCGTGGCCGAACTGCTGGAGGCCCGCAAGGGCAAGCCCGGTGCACTGGTGTTCGCCTCTTCGCGCGTGCCGAGCAAGGCGTACAGCTTCGAGCCCTGCTGGGATGAAGCACTGAAGGCCGCGAAAATCCGGGGTGTGACCTTCCACACCCTGCGCCATTCGTGCGCGAGCTTCCTGGCGCAGAACGGCGCCACCTTGCTGGAGATCGCGGACCTGTTGGGGCACCGTCAACTGACCATGACCAAGCGATACAGCCACCTTGCATCCTCGCACCGCTCGACCCTGGTCAACCGGGTGTTGGGGGAACTGCGATGAAGCGCAGCAGCGAGGAAATCGCCGCCATCAAGGTGTGGTTCAGGCGTGCGCATTTGACCAGGCGCATACCGCGTGAATGGGCCGAGCAGCGGGGCCAATGGCCAAGCGTCGAGGCCTTCGCGCAGGACTACGCGGCGCAGCTACCGAAGCGGACGCGGCACGTTGACATGACCCCGCTGGACATTACGGCGCAGGACATCATTGAGGTGTTGACGCAGGAGGGCGCAGCA
Source organism: Rubrivivax sp. (assembly GCA_031365825.1). GTDB lineage: Bacteria > Pseudomonadota > Gammaproteobacteria > Burkholderiales > Burkholderiaceae_C > Rubrivivax. Next base: position 2,190 of record JANLYV010000517.1, read on the forward strand.
TGAAGCGAAAGTCAGAACAGAAGGCTGTCGCCCTGGGCATCGACTGGCTGATCTCCCCATCCAACGGCCGCCCTGCTGATGACCTACGGGAGCGAAACCGCCTTATCAAGGCGCAGCAGATGGGCCGCAAGACCCAGGACGACGAGTGGATGCGCGACCTAGACCGTGCGGAGCGCGAAGTCATGCTTCGAGCGCAGAAGCGGTTTCTCAAGTGGGCCGCCGAAGTCTGGCTGTGGCGGGCTGAAACGGAGCAAGCCACAGGGCAACCCCTGGCCCATGATGGTCCGGCCTTCTCTGCGCTCTGCAAGGCCGTGGAGGGCCTACAAACGGCGCTGCGTCACTTCGCTCCCTACGGCCCTACCTTGACCAATCTCACGCAGCTCCTGGCCTCGTTGCGTGACACCAGGTGGCCCATTGCGACGAGCCAGGGAGAGCATGAGCTGCAACAGCTACAAGCGTTCCTGCCCCACCTGGGACTGGCCGCAAAGCCGTTTGCCTGGGACGGTCGTGGGTCAAAGCCGAAGTATCTCGCCCATGACTGGGTTTCCATGGTCGCTCTCGAGTGGGCAACTGACGGGGCGATGACCTCGCCTGTCGGGCACGGCGAGAACTCGCGGTTTTGGAAGGCGTTGAATGTCTTTCAGCATTGCGGGCGTGTCTGTGATCCCTACGTGCCGAGGGTAGGTCGGGATTTGGTAGGGGAGGCCCTGGCCGAATGGAAGCAGCTGCCGGCTTATTTCGACGCCAGCAAACACCCGTCAGACAGGGACGCCGCAGCGCAATAGCCGTTGCCGCCCTGACGCCCCGAAACGCGCCACTGGCGCGTTTTTTCATTGGTGGTGGAGTTGGCCTGTCTGGCTTGGTGGGGGGGATATATCACGCAATTAGCCCACCCATTGAATTTGGAGTGAGCGCGTAAGTTTCGGTGCATCGGCGCTTTCTCCAGCGCCGAACGGGGTGTGTGGAAGTAACCCGTCAACACTGGGAGCCCCTGAATGACCGAAGCCCTCAACCGCTTGCAACTGCCGGCTGAATACGTCGCGCAGCGACAGCACCTGTTCCCGAGCCAGCCCTCGTTTGACTGGTTCGTCAGACGCAACCGCAGCGCCCTGGTGCAAGCCGGCGCGTTGCTGCGGCCAACGGGCCGGTGGCTGGTGGAGCCTGCCGCCTTCGACGCGGCAATTCTGACCATCGGCGCACAGCGCGCGCAATCGAGCTGAAGAACCCGGTGATCTTGAATCCACAGTGCAACGCCTGGTGAGTTGATGGCCAGGCAGCAAACCAAAGTGCAGACATCTGCGCGGGCTAGAGCGGCTGGCACAGAGGCGGGCAGCAGGGCAGAGCCTACGCAAGCAGATTCGCCGCTGATCGCACATGCGGCCGAACAATCTGTGCTGGGTGGGTTGATGTCCTTTGACGGGGCGTTCGACCTGGTGCAGCCAGTGGGCCTTGAAGCACGCGACTTCACGGACCCCGAGCATCGCGCCGTGTTCTCGGCCATTCGCCTGCTGAAGGCGGAACGCGCGCAGTTCGATAGTTTGAGCGTGTTTGAGCGCCTGCGAAGCATCGACGCCGGCGCGGACGCTTCGACACTGCGCTACCTGAACGACCTCTGTCAGTCGTGCCTCAGTGCGCGCTCGACTGCTGCGCACGCAGCCATCGTCAAGGACGCCGCCGCTCGACGCCAGCTGGACGCAGCGGGCAAGGCGCTACAGGACGCCGCTGCAGGGCCATTGCGGGGCGAGGCGCTGCATGCCCGCGTAGATAGCCTTGTAGGCACGCTACCGGCGCGCGCAGGGTCCGAGCCACCGGCACCGCCCATCGCGTTGGAATGGGCCGCCGACCTGGTGGGCGCGTTGTCGGCACCCTTCCAAATCGTAGAAGGCGTGCTCACGGCCGGCGGGATGTCGATGATGTTCGGCGAGTCCAACAGTGGAAAGTCCTACCTCGCCATTCACCTTGCAATCTGTATTTCGCTGGGCCTGCCATGGCTGGGCCGGCGAACAGAGCGGGGCGCGGTGCTGTACGTCGCGGCCGAGGGCGCATGGTCTATCCGCCTGCGCCTGGCCGCGTACCGAAAGCAATTTGGACGCGATGTCGGGCGGTTCGGGCTGATTCCGCAGGCAGTGAACCTAACCGATCCGAACATCGACGTTGACCGGCTGATCGAGCTGATTCAGCAGCAGCAATCCACCCTTGGCGAGCCTATCGCGTTGCTGGTCATCGACACCGTGGCGCGCGTCATGGGCGGCGGCGACGAAAACGCGGCGCAAGACATGGGGCGCCTGGTCAGCGCCGGCGACCGCATAAGGCAGACCACGGGCGCGCATCTGCTGTACATCCACCACGCAGGCAAAGACGCGAGCAAGGGCGCACGGGGGCACTCGTCACTGCGCGCAGCGCTCGATACCGAGATCGAGGTGACAGCCGACGAGGCGAGCAAGACGCACACAGCCCATGTCACCAAGCAGCGCGACCTGGCCAGCAAAGGGGAGCGCTTCACAGGGCGCTTCGTATCGGTGGAGCTTGGCACTGACCAGTGGGGCGGCGCCATTACGGCGTGCGCTGTGGTCGATACCGAGCCCGGCGAGGCGCCCGCTGCGAAACGCACCATGAGGCCCACCGAGCGCCAAGTCATGGGCTACCTGGCAGGCCAGGCCACAGGCGTGCGCAAGGCCGTGGTCGTCGAAGCATTGGAAGGCCAGGGCGTGCACAGAGCGTCGGTCTATCGGGCCATCAATGACCTGATGTTTGCGGGCTTGGTGACTGAAACCATGGGCTTGGTCTATGTGCCCAAGTAGCAGTAAACCTCGCCTTGTCGCACTGTCGCAATCGTCGCATTGCGACAGCCACGACACATGCGCGCTTTGTCGTCGCAGTCGCAGCAGCCCTTTAGGGCTGCGACAACTGCGACGACGCGACGCCAGGCCATCCTGCTTCACGTGCGTCGGTAAGAGCAAGCCGGCCACAGAAAACGGCGGGTCCTTGCTGGGGTGTGAGCAAAGCGGGAGCCATGACCCCGAATTCCGCGCAGATTGGATTAGCGCATGAGAGGTAAGTAAGTCATGGGAGCGATGGATGGAGCTGGCCGCCCCTGGGGGACCGAAGCCGCACAAGTTTCTGCGAACAACCAACTAACCCTGAAAGGACGATGACCGTGAGTTCAAAGACCCGCCTGCAGCGCCGTGCCGAACTGCTGTTCGTCATTAGCCAGCCTGCGCCGCTGGACAACAAGCCGAAAAACCGTACCCAGCGCCGACAGGCCGAAAAGTTCCTGCGGCGCATACAACGACGCGACAAGCCCGAAGGCCAATGAACCGTCCCTCGGTCACTACCCAAAATCGCTTTCACCTACAAAGGAACATCACATGACTACGTCTATCAAAGCCGCACCTCCAATTCAAGGGCCATCCGCCCACGCCCTTGCAGAGCTTCTGCGCCGCATTGAGGGTGGTGTGTCCGACGGTCCGTGCTTTATGTGGGACCCTGGCACGCTGACCTTCCTAACCGCCGTCATCCAGTCCGGGACGGTAGTGACCTGGCAGATCGACCCGGCCCCGGACAAGGCTGCAGCCGATGCACTCCGCGACCGGGCAATGCAGGCCGCGGTGATGGCAGCGATGGCCATATCCGGTGCATTGCCTGCGGCCATGCGCGACGAACTGCAGCAAACCTTGGCGAGGGGTCTTGTTCGCGCCAGCCACTGAGCGCAGTCAGTGCAACGGACGGCGAAAACGGCGGGTCCTTGCTGGGGTATGAGTGCAGCGGGCTCGATGACCGCGGATTCTCGCCAGTCGCAGGGCCGGGCGGTTACTTGACAGCTTGACGCTTTGGGGCCACGCATTCATTCACTGAAAAGCGCAAAGGAGTTCTACGCAATTAGGTTTATGTGTCAGCATTCCGTTGCGTTTGAGTTTCGGCCTGGAGCCTTGCAGTGCGTCATGCCTGGGGTGGCCGCCGAAACGGGAAGCCCGGTCCTCTCGGCCCTGTTGCGTGGGATTTACGCAGCCGGGCCTTTGCGGCGAGCTTGGTCAAAGCGAAAGACCCCACGGCGGGGATTCATTCGTTGTGGTCAGGCTCGCCGCTTCTTTCTGCCTGGCCGAATTTGAGGAAACGCAATGCGCACCTTCAACAGCCAGGCCGCACCCCGGCCGGGCCGTCCCATGCGCCGATTCATGCAGGCGTCTGCACTGCCGGTGATCGACGAAAAGACCCGCACGCTCGAACTGAGTTTCAGTAGCGAGACACCTTGCGACCAAGGTTTCGGTGACGAAATCCTGTCGCACGAGCCGGGTGCCGCCGACCTGTCTCGCCTCAATGGCGGTGCCCCGCTGCTGTTCAACCACGACGCCAGCGACGTGCTGGGTGTGGTCGAGTCGGCCTCGATCGGCGCAGACCGCAAGGGCCGCGCGCTGGTGCGGCTGGGCCGTGATGAGCGCGGCAGCTGGGCTCTGCAGCAGATAGCAGACGGCATCTTGAAAAACGTCAGCGTGACTTACCTCGTCGAGCAATACGAGCAGCAGCCTGACGGCGACACCTACATCGCCAGAGCCTGGACGGCCCTGGAAATCTCAATCGTGACCGTGCCTGCCGACCCGACTGTCGGTGTTGGCCGGGCCTTCAATCAAAAGGACTTCAACAACATGGATATCCAAGACCTGGCCAACGATGGCCCACAGCAACAAAGCCGGCGCAGCCGCCAGGCCGCCACGCAGGCCGTTGAGCTGGAGCGCGACCGCGTGCTGTCCATCCAGGCCGCATGTCGGCGCCAGAACGTGCCTGCGATGGAGCGTGGCTTCATCGAATCCGGCGCGACCATCGAAGAGGTGCGCTCGCAGATTTTTCAATCGATGCAACGCTCGCATGTTCAGAAGCCGGTTGCCAGCTACGGCACGCCGACGGCCAACCCGGCCAGCGGTGACGTGGGCCTGTCCGACGACGAGGTGCAGAGTTTCTCGCTGGTGCGCGCCGTCAATGCCATGCTTACGAACGACTGGCGCAACGCGGGCCTTGAGCGCGCTGCCAGCAGGACGATGGAGGCACGCTACGGCCGGCCGACGCAGGGCATCTTCGTGCCGCCTGAAGTGATGCAGCGCGGTTGGGTCGGGCAACGAACGCCGTATGTCGTCGGCGGTGGCAGCGGCTCGACGGCGGGTCAATCTTTAGTCGAAACCTCGCTGATGGTCGACCAGTTCATCGACGTGCTGCGCAACTCGGCGATGGTGACGCAGGCAGGTGCCACGATCTTGTCGGGCCTGCAAGGCAACATCGATATCCCGAGTCAGATCGCGCAATCGAGCAGCTACTGGGTGTCCGAGTCGGGCGCACCCACAGAGTCGGAAGGCGCCTTCTTCAAACTCTCGCTGCGCCCCAAGACCATCGCCGGCCTGAGCAAGATGTCGCGGTTGATGCTGCTGCAGGGGACGCCCGCCATTGAGATGATGGCGCGCAACGACCTGATGAAGGTGCTTGGTCTGGGCGTTGACTTGGCTGCGTTGTCAGGCAGCGGTGCGAGCAACCAGCCGTCGGGCATCGTCAACACCGTCGGCATGTCGCCGCTGATCCTAGGCACCAACGGCGCTAACGTGTCGCTGGACACGCTGACTGCGCTGGAGACGATCCTCAACCAGGGCAACGCGCCGATGGAGGGCCGTGCCTACATGCTCAACCCGAAGACGGTCGCTACGCTGAAGAACCTGAAGTCTTCGACCGGGCAGTACCTGTGGACCGACCTTCCTCCCGGCCAGCGTTCGGGGACGCCGCGCACCTTCGGTGGCTATCCGGTCTTTGTCACCAACCAGGTACGCGGCAACCTCACCAAGGGGTCGAGCACCGGCATCTGCAGCGAGCTGTTCTTCGGGTCCTGGCCCGATCTTGTGATCGCGCAGTGGGGCACGCTGGAGGTGCTTGTGAACCCCTACGACTCCACCGGCTTCACGACTGGCGATGTCTTGGTTCGCGCGTTCCAGACCGTCGATATCGGTGTGCGCCGATCGGCGTCATTCACGGTCTGTTCGGACGCCCTCACGCCCTGATCGGCTGGGCCTTGCGCCCTGGTCGAATTGACCGGGGCGCCCTTATGCATCAACACGGAGAACACCATGAAGTTTCAAGTACGCGACGGCTTTACTTGCCGGCTGCAAACGATCATCGACCTCGGCAACGGTCAAACCGAATTGCGCGAGAGCCCGGCCTATCCTGGCCAGTTCATCGACTTGCCCGCCGAACAGGCGGCAAGCTATGCGCACCAGCTCGAACCGCGAGACGACGAGGCGTCGGCGTGGATGGACGCGCAGCACCTCAAGGTGACAGCACCCGAGCCGCTGGGGCTGTCGGCCGATCAAGTGCAGGCCATCGCACTGTTGCTGGCCCGCCATCTGGCCATCGCGCCCGGTGAGACGGCCAGCAGTTTGAAGGCATAGCCATGCGGCGCGGCAAAGCACCACACCGGCTAAGCGCCAGCCCCGCGATGGGTTCAATGGCAGCGGCCATCCTCGACGCGGTGAAGACCAAAGAAGGCACGGCGACTGACATCGCCGCAGCGCTCTCGCTTCCTCCGCGTGATATAGCCCTGCGTCTCTCGCACCTCGTGGCCCTGGGCCGGGTCGATGTAGCTCGACGCGTGAGGTTCCCCGAGGTTCGCCGCGCCGTGGCTGTGTACGGAGTGCAGGCGGCGCCCGGCAAGTAAGGCCGGGCCTGCCTTTTGGACGGCGGGCGCTGAGGCGCCCGCTGCTACTTTGGTCCGGCGGTTCGCCCCTGTGAGCGCGCGCGTGTTGGAGTGCTAAACTGCGCGCAGAGGGGTCTGGTGTTGGAATCATAATCCGCAGGTCCGGGGTTCAAATCCCTGAAGCGCCACCAGTCAAGTCCAAGGCCCACCGAAGCACAGCTTCTGCGGGCCTTTTGTTGGGTGACCCAGAGCGCCAATGGCTGGACGAATTTCGACGCCCAGGCACCCGACACACAGCCCCAAGCGCTGACCGCTCAAGCGAGCAAGCTCGTGTATTTCTCGTACAGCGCGAACAGGAAAGCCACGCGCTCGCCATCACCCTTGAAC
>JANLYV010000001.1:0-3852 GCA_031365825.1 Rubrivivax sp.
CAGGCCTTCGAGCACCACCATCTCCCACAGCGGCCGGTCCAGGTCCAGCGGGCGCGCGTGGATGCGCGACACCTGGATGCAGAACTGGCGCCAATCGCCCGGCTTGGGCAGCGCGAGGTGACGCACGTGGTATTCGAGGTCGAAGTCCTCGTCGTCGATCCAGTACGGGTCGTCCAGATCGAGCGGTACACGCTGCAGCTTGCGCCGGAACACGGGCGAGCGCTCAAGCCGGCTTTCGATGTGCTTGAGCACGGTCTTGAAGCGCAGCGTGCCACCGGGCACGGTCATCTGATCGTAGATGTGCAGCAGCGAGACATTGGCGTTGGCGCGTGCAGTCTCGTTGTGGATCAGGCGCGCGTCTTCGGGCGTGAGCTGCTGCATCGGATGGCCGGGATGACGAAGGTGGGCAAGTATGCCCAAGGGTGCCGCCCCGCCGCGCCCGAACAAACTAGGGTTTGGCCACCACCTCGTTGACTTCCACACGCAGCGCGCTGGCGCCCACGTCGACCACCGTCGTCTGCCCCGTCAGGTCGCCGGGGGCGGCGATGGCCTGGCCGCTCTTGCTGACGCGCGCAATGACGACCACCTTGCTGAAGTTCGACAGCTTCATCGCCGGCGCCATGGCCAGGCTGTCGTCGAGCGTGAAGCTGATGGGCAGATCCTTCACCTGCTTGCGCAGCACGGCCAGCGGCATGCGCGGGCCAACGGCCGCGCGGGCGACGATGAAGACAGTGTCGTCGGGCTCAGCACGAGCCGCCAGCGCGGCGGCTAACGTCACCGTGCCACTGACGCTGGCACTGCGGGCTGCTGCCGTGGATGCAGCCGTGGATGCAGCCGAAGGTGACGCTGCCACTGCCACGGCCGCCACCGCCGCAGGCAGCTTGCCCAGCTGCCGCGCCTCGTTGATGCTGGTGCGCAGCTGCGCCACGAACTCGGCCTCGGGCGGGCTCGCGGCGAGCAGCTTTTCCCAATGGGCGACGGCTCCGGCGTAGTCGGCGCGCTGGAAGGCCGCCGCACCCGACAGGGCCAGCGCCTTGCCGTTCAGCGGCTCGATGGCCAGCGCGCGCGCCAACAGCTTGCTCGGTTCGCCCACCAGCGTGCGGCCGTTTTTCATGCCCAGCGTTTCGGCGTAGTCGGCGAGCAGCCTGGCGTCGTCGCCGCGCAAAGCCAGCGCGCGCTGGTAGGCGGCCACGGCCTCGTCGGCGCGGTCCTGCACCATGCGCACGCGGCCGAGCATGGCCCAGCCGGGGGCGTCGTCGCTCTGCGCCTTCAGGCGTTCGGCGAGCTTGTCGGCCATCGCCGCCAACTGGGCGGCGTCGGGTTGGCCATCGCTGGCATGGGCCTTGACGCGCTGCGCCGCCACGGCTTGCGCGGCCAGCGCCGCGTAGTCGGGCATGCCGGTGAAGGCGTAGCCCAACGCTGCCACGACCAGCACCGCCACGACCACCACGCCCACCAGGCGCGACGTGGGCCGGGCGGCTTCGAAATCGGCCAAGTCGCTCGGCATCGTGCTCTTGTCTTGCGTCATGTCGCGGGCACGCTGTCTTCAGGGTCGGCCTCGAATTCATCAGCGCCCAGGCGCGTGCGCCGGCGCAGCACCCAGGCCAGCAGCGCCACGCCGCCGATCAGCAGTGCGAACGGTCCCAGCCAAAGCAGCGCCGTGCTGCTTTTCAGCGGTGGGCGGTAAAGCACGAAGTCGCCGTAGCGTGCGGTCATGAAATCGAGGATGTCGCGCTGGCTCTTGCCGTGCTGCAGCATCTCGCGCACCTGGCGGCGCAGGTCGACCGCGAGCTCGGCGCTGGAATCGGCAATGGTCTGGTTCTGGCACACCAGGCAACGCAGCTCAGCGGCGATGGCCATCACGCGCGCTTCCAGGGCCGGATCGGTGGCCGCGGGTGGGGCCTCGGCCGCGTGGGCGATGGCGCCGAAAACGGTGAGCAGCATGGCCAGCAGCCACCCGTTCAGTCTGACGTTAGACATTCAACTGCTTCAGCAAAATTTCGATGCGCTGCAGCGCCTCGGGCGTGAGCGGGCCGATGTGTTTGTGGCGGATGAAGCCGGCCTTGTCGATGACGAAGGTCTCGGGCACGCCGTAGACACCGTAGTCGATGCCGACGCGGCCGTCGGCGTCGACCACGGTGGCGGTGTAGGGGTCGCCCAGCTGGCGCAGGAAGGCCTGGGCGGTGTCGGCCTTGTCCTTGTAGTTCAGTCCGTACAAGGGTGCGACTCGCTTGCGCGCCAGCTCCACCAGCAGCGGATGTTCGGCGCGGCAGGGCACGCACCATGAGGCCCAAACATTGAGCACCCAGACGCGACCAAGCAATTCATCGCGCTTGAGCGTGCCGCCCGCATCACCCAGGCGCGGCAGCGCAAACGCCGGCGCGGGCTTGTCGATCAGCGGCGAAGGCACCTCGCGCGGGTTCAGGTCCAGCCCCTTGCCGAGGAACACCACCAGCGCCACGAACACCGCCAGCGGAATGAGGAAGCGCAGCGCCTTCATGAACGCGCCAGCGCGGCGGCCTCTTGCTCGCGGCGCTTGGGCGCGCGGTAGCGCCGGTCGGTGGCCGCGAGCAAGCCGCCCAGCGCCATGACCACGCAGCCACCCCAGATCCACGAGACGAAGGGCTTGACGTAGACGCGTACGGTCCAGGCGTCCTGCCCTACCGGCTCGCCCAGCGACACGTACAAGTCACCTGTTAGCCGCGTGCGGATCGCGGCTTCGGTCATGGCGTTGCGTTGCACGCGGTAGATGCGCTTCTCGGGCTGCATCTGGCCCTGCGCCTGCCCGTCGCGCGAGACCTCGAACAGGCCCTGTGCGCCTTCGTAGTTCGGCCCCTGCAGTGGTTGCACACCACGGAAGGTGAAGGTCCAGCCGCGAATCTCGGTGCTGTCGCCCGGCGCCATCGTCAAGTCGCGCTCGACTTGGAAGGCGCTGACCGTGGTGACGCCGATGATGAAGACCGCGATGCCCAGGTGCGCGACCATCATGCCGACGATGTGGCGCGGCAGCAGCCGGGCGCGCTGCCACCATGACGCGGCACCTTCACCTCTGGGCTTGATGCGTTCGATCAGGTCGGTGGCGACCGAGGCCACGACCCAGAACGCCAGCATCAGCCCCAGGCTGGACATCGCGCCGACGTGCCCGGCCAGCCAACCCGCGAGCAACGCGGCCACCACCGCCACGCCAGCGGCCCAGCGCAGGCGCGTGGCCAGGTCGGGCAGCTGCGCCTGTTTCCAGCGCGCGATCGGCCCCACGCCCATCAGGAACACCAGCGGCACCATCAAGGGCACGAACACGGTGTCGAAGTACGGCGGGCCGACCGAGATCTTGCCCAGGCCCAGTGCGTCCAGCACCAGCGGGTACAGCGTGCCCAGCATCACCGCCGCGCAAGCCACCACCAGTAGCACGTTATTCATCAGCAGCAGGGTCTCGCGCGAGAGCAGCGCAAAGCGTGCACCCATGCCGACCTTGGGCGCGCGCCAGGCGTACAGCGCCAGCGTGGCGCCGATGACGACGCTGAGGAAACTGAGGATGAAGAGGCCACGGCGCGGGTCGGTGGCGAAGGCATGCACCGACGACAACACGCCTGAACGCACGAGGAAGGTGCCCAGCAGCGACAGCGAAAAAGCCATGATCGCCAGCAGCACCGTCCACGACTTGAAAGCGCCGCGCTTTTCCGTCACCGCCAGCGAATGGATCAGCGCCGTGCCCACCAGCCAGGGCATGAACGAGGCGTTTTCCACCGGGTCCCAGAACCACCAGCCGCCCCAGCCCAGCTCGTAGTAGGCCCACCAGCTGCCCAGGGCGATGCCCAGGGTCAGGAAGATCCACGCGGCGGTGGTCCAGGGCCG
>JANLYV010000003.1:0-1581 GCA_031365825.1 Rubrivivax sp.
CATCTCAGTTGCTCCACCGCGCTTCGCGCGACCCGCGACGCATGAAACGGGGGTCAAATAGCGCTGCGGCGTCCGGCACAGAGGTCGGTTTGTACTTGGTGCCTCGAACCCGTATCTCAGTTGGACCCGCGGCTCCACGAGCACCCCGTACTGTCGCCTGGGGTCTTGCGCCCCTGAGCACGCATTTCAGAGTTCGATGACGTGGGCCGCACGCCGATGTCGCCGCGACATGGAGGCGATCATGGATGTCATCTACCCGCGCTGCGCGGGCCTGGACGTGCACAAGCAGACCGTCGTGGCTTGCGTGCGTGTGGCCGGCGGCAGCCCCGCGTTGCAGGAGGTTCGCACTTTCGAGACGACCACATCGGGGTTGCTGGCCTTGGCCGACTGGCTCGAGTCCTTCGCCGTCGAGCACGTCGCCATGGAGGCCACAGGCGTGTACTGGAAGCCGGTGTGGCACGTGCTCGAAGGACACTTCCAGCTGGTGCTGGCCAACGCCGCACACGTCAAGAATGTCCCTGGCCGCAAGACCGACGTCAACGACGCGATGTGGCTGGCTGATCTGCTGGCCCACGGCCTGATCCGCGCCAGCTTCGTACCCCCTGTGGCAGTGCAGGAACTGCGCACACTGACCCGTACCCGCAAGCAGTTCGTGCGTGAGCGCGGCTCCCATGCCCAGCGCATCGAGAAGATCCTCGAAGACGCCAACATCAAGCTCAGCGTCGTGATCAGCGACATTCTGGGCAAGAGCGGCCGTGCGGTGCTGCAAGCGCTCATCGATGGCCAGACCGACCCTGAACAACTGGTTCGCCACATCGGCCGCGTCAAGGCCAACCGTGCCGAGTTGCTCGAAGCGCTGCGCGGTCGCGTCAGTGCTCACCATCGCTTCATGCTCAAGCTGCATCTGGCGCATGTCGACGTGCTGGACCAGGCCATCGCCACCATCGAGAAGGAGGTGGGCCGTGGGCTTGAGCCGTTTCGACAGGCCGCCAAACTGCTGAGCACGATGCCGGGGCTGAGTGCTGTCAGCGCCAACGTGGTTGTCGCGGAAATCGGCATCGACATGTCGCGCTTCGCCACGCCCGGGCATCTGCTGTCTTGGGCTTGCCTGTGCCCGCGTAACGACGAGAGCGCCGGCAAGCGACGCAGCACCAAGCTGCGCCGCGGCGGCAAGTGGCTGAAGACCACGCTCGTGCAGGCAGCCTGGTCGGCCGTCAAGGTCAAGGGCAGTTACTTGCAGGCGCAGTTCCACCGCCTGCGTGCTCGCCGCGGCGCCAAGAAGGCCATCATCGGCGTGGCGGCCTCGATGCTCACCGCCGCCTGGCACATGTTGCGCAACGGCACCGAATGGCACGACCTCGGCGCAGCCCACTTCGACCGAGCCGACGCCAGCAAGACCGCCGCAAGACTCATTCGCCGCCTTCAGCAGATCGGCTACACCGTCCAGGCAACTCCGGCTTGAGTGAAGTCGTTTCATTTCAGTCGGCGCAGGGCGTCAGCTGCGACCAGTGGAAGCTTCATTTCAAGCGCACAGCGCAAGCTCGAACGCCGTGTCGACGCCGACATTGCGCAGCCGGCCCT
>JANLYV010000033.1:0-2257 GCA_031365825.1 Rubrivivax sp.
CAATAGCCATCCACGACGAAATCGCACGCACCCGGCCTGACCTGCTGCACGTTCTGTACCAACCTTTTTATATGAGCTGGAAAGGGCAGGAAGGCCCCGGCGAGCCGGCCTGGTATTTGCAACCTGTGTTTTCGAGAGAACAGGGCAAACCATCGTCACGCTTCATACCGCAGCATGTGATCGGGCATGCGGTTGACGCGGCGCTGTTTCCCGAACTGCCGCCGCTGCGGCCCGAACAGCGCGAAGCCGTCGAACTGGTGCAGACGCTGGCCAACGACCCAAAGTTTTACGGCGAAATGATGTTCGAGCCGGGCGACATGCAGTTCATGAACAACCATGTCATGGTTCACTCGCGCACCGAATTCGAAGACCACGACGACGCTGACCAGAAGCGGCACTTGATCCGCCTGTGGCTTTCGGTGCCGAACAGCCGCCCGCTCAACGAGTCGATGAACGCCATCTACCGCGACCGCCGGCCGGGTGCCGTGCGCGGTGGCTTCCGTTGTCACACCGGTGCGCGGGCGTTCGAGACGCCGGCGATGACCGACTGACTGACTGAACGACCCAGAGGCCACGCACATGACCACTTCCACCCAGGCCTTCCACCAGGCGCGCGACTTTCTGCTGGCGCGGCGCAACGACCGCGAAGCGGCCTGCGCCGGCTTCACGTGGCCGCAGCTCGATCAGTTCAACTGGGCGCTGGATCACTTCGACGTCATCGCGCGCGGCAACGACGCCGTCGCACTGACCATCGTCCAGGAAGACGGTTCGCAGCAGCGGCTGACCTTCGCCCAGATGTCGGCACGCTCTAACCAGGTGGCCAACTGGCTGGTGCAACGGGGCGTGAAGCGCGGCGACCGCGTGCTGTTGATGTTGGGCAACCAGGTGGAATTGTGGGAATCGATGCTGGCGCTGATGAAGATTGGCGCGGTGGTGGTGCCCACCACGACGCTGCTGATCACGGCCGACCTGCAAGACCGCGTGCAGCGTGGCGAGGTGCGCCACGTCATCTGCGCTGCCGACGCGGTGCCTCGCTTTGAGCAGGTCAAAGGCGAATTCACCCGCATCACCGCCGGCACGGCCCCAGGCTGGCAGTCGTTCCAGGACACGTTCGACGCCTCACCTTCGTTCACGCCTAACGGCATAACGATGGCCATCGACCCGATGTTGCTGTACTTCACATCCGGCACCACGTCCAAACCCAAGCTGGTGCTGCACAGCCACCAAAGTTACCCTGTGGGGCACCTGTCCACCATGTTCTGGATGGGCGTGCAGCCGGGGGATAACCACCTGAACATCTCGTCGCCAGGCTGGGCCAAACATGCCTGGAGCAGCTTCTTCGCGCCGTGGAATGCCGGGGCCTGCGTCTTCGTCTACAACTACGCGCGCTTCAACGCCGTCGAACTGCTGAAGGTGCTGGTCGATCACCGCGTGACCACCCTGTGCGCGCCGCCGACGGTGTGGCGCATGCTGATCCTGGAAGACCTGGCCGCATCGCCGGTGCTGCTGCGTGAGCTGTTCGGCGCCGGCGAGCCCTTGAATGCCGAAGTCATCGAGCAGGTGCGCAAGGCCTGGGGGCTGACCATCCGCGACGGCTTTGGCCAGACCGAAACCACCTGTCTGATCGGCAACCCGCCGGGCGAGCCCGTGAAGGCCGGCAGCATGGGCCGCCCACTGCCGGGTTACCCCATCGTGCTGCTGAACCCCGAGGGCCAGCCGGCCGATGAAGGCGAGATTTGCATCGACCTGGCGCAGCGGCCGCTGGGGCTGATGCAGGGCTACGTCGGCGACGACGAGAAAACAGCTGAGGCCATGCGCGACGGCTACTACCGCACGGGCGATGTGGCCGCGCGCGATGCCGATGGCTACATCACCTATGTCGGGCGCACCGATGATGTGTTCAAGGCCTCCGACTACCGGGTCAGCCCCTTCGAGCTGGAGTCGGTGCTGATCGAACACCCTGACGTTGCCGAAGCCGCAGTCGTGCCGAGCCCGGACCCGAGGCGGCTGAATGTGCCCAAGGCCTTCATCGTGCTGCGCCCTGGTGTCGAACCGGGCGCGGGGCCGGCGCTGTCTATCCTGCGCTTCGCGCGCGAACGGCTGGCGCCGTACAAGCGGATACGGCGCATCGAGTTCGCGGAGTTGCCGAAGACCATTTCAGGAAAGATCAGGCGCAATGAACTGCGCAAGCTGGAAAGCGAACAGGTGCAGGCGCAACGGCGTCCAGTGCACAGCTTTAGCGAAGAAGATTTCCCGG
>JANLYV010000063.1:0-5171 GCA_031365825.1 Rubrivivax sp.
GCGCGCAGCGGCCCGAGGGCGACACGCCGCAATAACCACTTGCGCGGTGCCCGTCGCCACGGCGCACCCCTACACTGCCTGGCACGTGGCGGCACGGGGGTGGGCAAGATGGTGAAGCGGCGCAGCGCGATCGGGTTGGGCTCGGTGAGGTTCGGCCTTGTACTCTGGCTCGGCCTGTGCATTGCGCTCGGCGCGCATGCCGCCAAGGTCGCCAGCGTCAGCCCCAGCGGCGAGGTTGCCGAGGTGCGCCAAGTCAGCGTGCGATTCACGTTAGCGGTGGTGGCCCAAGGCGACCCACGCTTGCCGGCACCGTTCACGCTGTCATGCAACGGCGCCGCGCCGGCCGGCACATCGCGCTGGGTCGGCGCCACGCAATGGGTGTTCGACCTGCGCGAGCCCCTGGCCGCGGGCCAGCAATGCAGCCTGCGCGCCGAAGCGTCGTGGCAGCCACTGGGCGGTGCGCTCGAAGGCGCGCAGGAGTATCGCTTCAGCACCGGCGCACCGACCGTCGTGCAGACGCAGCCGCACGTCAACTCGGCCATTGAAGAAGACCAGCACTTTCTCTTGCGCGTGAACGGCGCGGTCGATCCTGCAAGCGTGCCGCCAAACGCCTGGTGCGAGATCGACGGCCTGGGCGAGCGCCTGCCCTTGCGACTGGTGCAGGGCGCCGTGCGCGACGAGGTGTTGCGCGCGCGGCGCATCACGCAAGGCGGCGAGCGCTGGCTGCTCGTGGCCTGCGAGCGGCCGCTGCCCGCGGCCACGCGCATGCGCATCGTCTGGGGGGCGGGCATCGCGGCGGCCATGCCGTCGACACTGCGCACCACGGTGCCGCGCAGCTTCACCTGGCAGGTGCGTCAGCGCTTCACGGCCGAGATGAGTTGCGAGCGCGAGCGCGCCAACGCACCCTGTTTGCCGCTGCGCCCCGTCGTGCTGCGCTTTTCGGCACCGGTGCCGCGCGTGCTGGCGCTGGCCGCCACGCTGGTGCCGGCACAAGGCAAGGCCGTGCCGGCCAGCGTGGACGCAGAAGAGCGCGGCGCCACGCTCGACGAAGTGCGCTTCAAGGCGCCGCTGCCCGAGAACGCGAAGCTCAGCCTCACGCTGCCGGCCAACCTGCGCGACGCCTCGGGCCGCGAGCCGGCCAACGCCGCGAGCTTCCCGCTGACCGTGGCCACCGGCGGCATGCCGGCCTTGGCCAAGTTCGCGGCGGCGCCTTTCGGCATCGTCGAAGCCGGGCCCGAAGCGATGCTGCCGCTGACGCTGCGCCACGTACAAGCTGACCTGCAAGGTGCTTCCAGCAGCGGCCAGGTGCGCGTCCACCGCTTCGGTGCAGCCACCTCCGATGAAGTGTTATTGCAATGGATCGCGCGCCTGCAGCGCTACCACGAAAGCGAGCTCAGCGCCAAGGAAGCCGGGCTGCCGCGCAGTGAATGGTTCACCACCGAGCGCGAGCCCGACGAGCGCGGCAAGATGCGCGATGTCAAGCGCGAACGCCGCGTCGCCACGCGCGAACTCTCACTCTTGAAGGATGACGCCGAGGCCACACGCGCCGCGTTGCCGCAGCTGCAAGGCAGCGCGCCACGCGCCACCGAAGTCATAGGCGTGCCGCTGCCGCAAAGCGGCTACCACGTGGTCGAGATCGAATCGCGCCTGCTCGGCGACGCGCTGCTCGCGGCCAGGGCGCCGATGTACGTGCGCAGCGGCGCGCTCGTCACCAACCTGGCCGTGCACTTCAAACGCGGCCGCAGCTCCAGTCTGGTGTGGGTCACGACGCTGGACCGCGGCCGCGCGGTGGCCGGCGCACGCGGGGCGGTGAACGACTGCCGCGGCAAACCGTTGTGGAGCGGGCTCAGCGACGCGTCGGGCATGGCGCGCATCGAGCGTGAGCTCGACGACACCACGCCCGACACCGCACGCGAGTGCCTCAGCACTGCAGGCCTCTTTGTCACTGCTCGCAGCGCCGACGACCTGGCCTTCGTCTTCAGCCAGTGGAACCGCGGCATCGAGCCCTGGCGCTTCAACATCACCACCGCCGGCGGCGGCAGCGGGCCCGAGCGCATCGCCCACACCGTGTTCGACCGCACGCTGCTGCGCGCGGGTGAGACGCTGGCTATGAAGCACTTCATGCGCGACCAGACCGAGCGCGGCCTGGCGATGACGGCGCCCGAGCGCCTGCCCGACATGCTGGTGATCACCCACGTCGGCAGTGGCACCGAATTCAAGCAGCCGCTGGCCTGGCGCGGCGTGCGCAGCGCCGAGAGCCGCTGGGAGATTGCGCGCACGGCCAAGCTCGGCCTGTACGACATCGCCTTGCTTTCCGGCACCAGGCGCTACAGCAGTGGCAACGTGCGCGTCGAAGAGTTCCGCGTGCCGCTGGTCGACGCGCGCCTCGCCGGCCCGCGCAACGTGCAGGTGGCGCCGGCGCAGCTGCCGATGTCGGTGCAACTGAACCTGCTTGCCGGCGGCCCTATGGCGCGCGCGCCGGCACGCTTGTCGGCGCTGCTGCAAACGTTAGTGCCCAGCTTCGACGGTTTCGAAGAATTCAGCTTCGAGCCACCGCGCCGCGCCACATCGAGCGAGAACGAAGAAGGCAGCGACGCGTCGCCGGCGCGCCTGGTGGCCGACAAACTCAACGCCACGGTCGACGCCCAAGGCGCGGCGACAGTGACCATCGCCGCGCTGCCGGCCATCGAAGCGCCTTCAATGCTGACGGCCGAGCTCAGCTTCACCGACCCCAACGGCGAAGTGCAGACGGTGTCGCAGCGCCAGCGCCTGTGGCCCAGCGCACTGGTGGTGGGCCTGCGCGCGCGCCAATGGGGCGGCGTCTCGATGCGCGAACCCGCGCGCTTCGATGTGGTGGTGCTGGACACCAGCGGCCGCGTGCTCGCCGGCCGCGAGGTCGAGGTGCTGGGCCGGCTGCACCAGACGCTGAGCACGCGCAAACGCATCGTCGGTGGCTTCTACGCCTACGACAACAGCACCCAGGTGCGCGAGCTCGGTGTGCTGTGCAGCGGCAAGAGCGATGCACAAGGGCGCGTCAGTTGCGAAAGAACGTTGGACACGGTCGGCCAGGTCGAACTCATCGCCCGCGCCAAAGACGATGCGGGGCGCACGAGCCAGGCGGCCGCATCGATCTGGGTCACGGGCGAGGCCGAACAATGGTTCGGGCAAGGCAATGACGATCGCATCGACCTGCTGCCCGAAAAGCGCGAGCTCAACCCCGGCGACACCGCGCGGCTGCAGCTGCGCATGCCGTTTCGCGAAGCCACGGCGCTGGTCACGGTCGAGCGCGAAGGCGTGCTCGACGCGCGCGTGCTCACGCTGCGCGGCCGCGAGCCGGTGCTGGAGCTCCCCATCCCGAAAGACAAGTCCTGGGCACCCAACGTCGTGGTCTCGGTGCTGGTGCTGCGTGGCCGCATCCGCGAAGTGCCGTGGACCAGCTTCTTCCGCTGGGGCTGGCGCGAGCCGCTGGAGTGGTGGCGCGCGTTTCGCTTCGAAGGCCGCGACTGGCGCGCGCCCACGGCGCTGGTCGACCTGGCCAAGCCGGCGTATCGCCTCGGCGTGGCCGAGCTCAAGGTCGGACTCGCTCACCACCGACTTGACGTGACCGTGACGCCAGAGCGCAGCAGCTACGGCGTGCGCGAAACTGTGCGCACGACGGTCAGCGTGCAGCACAACGGCAAGCCTGCGGCGAACGCCGAGCTGGCCTTTGCCGCGGTTGACGAAGGCTTGCTCGCCTTGCGCGCGAACGACTCGTGGAACCTGCTCGAGGGCCTGATGCGGCGCCGCGCCTGGGGTGTGGAGACAGCCACGGCGCAAGGCGAGATCATCGGCCGGCGCCACTACGGCCGCAAAGCCATGGCGCCTGGTGGCGACGGCGGCGCCAACCCCACGCGCGAGTTGTTCGACACGCTCTTGCTTTGGCGCGGCACGGTGGCGCTCGACGCCCGGGGCCAGGCCGTGATCGATGTGCCGCTGAACGATTCGCTGACGAGCTTTCGCCTGGTGGCCGTGGCCGACGCCGGCGCCGAGCTCTTCGGCAGTGGCAGCGCCAGCGTGCGCGTGACGCAGGAGCTGCAGCTGTTTTCGGGCCTGCCGCCGCTGGTGCGCGACGGCGACCGTTTTGACGCCACGCTGACGCTGCGCAACAGCACGGCGCGTGCCATGAACGTCAGCGCCCGCCTTGCCGGGCAGGCACTTCAGGCTGGCGGCGATGCCCGAGCCATCCCGTTGCCCGAGCAAACCGCCGCGCTGGCGCCGGGCGCCGCGACCGAGCTGCGCTGGCACATCGAGGTGCCGGCCGGCGCCGAGCGCATCGAGTGGAGTGCCAGTGCCGAAGAAGTCGGTGGCCGGGCGCGCGACAAGCTCAAAGTGACGCAGGCGGTGCGGCCGGCGGTGCCGCTGCGGGTGTGGCAATCGACGTTGATGGCGCTCGACGCGCCGCGGTCCCTGCCCATGGCGCCACCGGCCGATGCCATGCTCGCTAACGGCTTGAAGGTGGGGGGTGTGAGCGTGACCCTGCAACGCCAGCTCAGCGGCGCGTTGCCAGGCCTGCGCCGCTTCTTCGAGAACTATCCCTACAGCTGCCTGGAACAGAAAACCTCGAGCGCCATCGCCTTGCGCGACGCGGCACGCTGGCGCAGCCTCGGCACCGAGCTGCCCGGTTACCTCGACCGCGACGGCCTGGCGTCGTACTTCCCGCCGCGTGCCGAAGACGCCGCACGCAGCAGCGACCGCCTCACCGCCTACCTCGTCGCCAGCGCGCACGAAGCCGGCTGGGCCTGGCCCGACGCGGCGCGCGAGAGCATGTTGCTGGGGCTGACGGCCTTCGTCGAAGGCCGTCTCACGCGCAGCTTCAACGCACCCCGCGCCGACCTCGATGTGCGCAAGCTCGCGGCACTCGAAGCCCTGTCGCGCCACAGCCGCGCCACGCCGCGAATGCTGGGTTCGCTCAACCTCGTACCGGCCACACTGGCGCTGCTGCCGAGTTCGGCCCTGCTCGACTGGTGGGCGCTGTTGCAGCGGGTCGAGGGCATCGCAGATCGCGCGGCACGGCTGGCACAGGTGCAGGCGCTGCTGCGCTCGCGCCTGACGGTGGGCGGCACGACGCTGCGCCTGTCCACCGAAGACAGCGACGGCTGGTGGTGGCTGATGGAAAGCCCCGACGGCAATGC
>JANLYV010000067.1:0-1963 GCA_031365825.1 Rubrivivax sp.
CCGAGCCTACCTCGCCGAGCGCAGCAGCAGCGTGGGCGCTTGCGTGTTATGGGCCACCCACCTGGTCGAAGAGGCCGTTGCCGCTGACCGGGTGCTGGTGCTGCACCAGGGCAAGCTGCTGGCCGACGGCGCGCCGCAGGCCGTCTGCGCCATGCTCGGCGGCGGTAGCCTCGAAGAAGCTTTCATACGCGCCACCGCGCACTGACAACACCGCCATGAACCCGTGCAAATTTATCGCCGGCCTGCTGCTCCTGGGCGCGGCCTTCACCGCCCACGCCCAAGGCGTGGCCTTCATCTCCAGCGAAAAAGACAACGCGCTCGCGGTGCTGGACCTGAAGACGCTGACCGTCACCGGCACCATCCCCACCTGCCAGCGCCCACGCCACTTGCAACGCTCGCCCGACGGCAAGCTGTTGATCGTGGCCTGCGGTGAATCCAACGCCGCCGATGTGATCGACATCGCCACCCGCAAGTCGCTGCGCCGGCTGCCACTGTCGGACAACCCCGAGGCCTTTGACCTCTCGCCCGACGGCAAGACGATCTATGTCTCGAACGAAGACGATGCGCAGCTCAGCGCGATCGACTTTGCCAGCGGCAAGGTGCTGCGCCAGGTGCCCGTCGGCAAGGAGCCCGAGGGCGTGAAGGTCTCGCACGACGGCAAGACAGTCTGGGTCAGCTCGGAAGTCGCCAGCCTGGTGCATGTGATTTCGACGGCCGACGGCAAGGTGCTGAAGAACGTCTCCGTAGGCAAGCGCCCGCGCCGCTTTGCCTTGACCCCCGACGGCAAATCGCTGTGGGTGACCAACGAGTTGGGCAGCAGCGTGACGATTTTGTCCACCGCCGACTATTCGACCGTCGCGACGCTGGTGTTCGAACTCAAGGGCGTGCGCGCCGCTGACATCACCCCCGTCGGCATCACGATGACGCGTGACGGCAAGCGCGCGTTCGTGGCACTCGGCCGGGCCAACCATGTGGCGTTCGTTGATGTCGCCTCGCACAAGGTGACCGACCTGGTGCTGGTCGGCAAGCGCGCCTGGAATGTGGCGCTGGACGGCGCCGAAGCGCGGCTGCTGGTCGTCAACGGCCTGAGCGACGACCTGACCATCGTCGATGTGGCTAGCGCCAAGGCGATCAAGACCGTGCCGGTCGGCCGCGTGCCGTATGCGGCGGTGGTGGTCGATTGACGCAGCGTTGCCTGGCCTTGCTGGCGGCGTTGTGGCTCAGCGGGCTTGGCCATGCCGCTACGCTCAAGGCCACGTTGCTGTTGCAAGCCGACGACACACGGCTCAGCCGCAGCCAGGTTGAGCGCGCGTACCTCGGCCACCCCGGCGGCCCGGCCAGCGACGGCGTGGCCGTGGCCCTGGATGAGGCCAAATTCGAATTGGACGCGGCCGGCAGCGCCATCACGCTGGACGCCGTCAGCGTCGCCTCGGCCGCCGCTGCGCGCGAGGCCGCGCAGCGCGCCGACAAGGCCGGCGCGGTCGCGCTGCTGGCCGACCTGCCAGCCGACTGGCTGCTGGCAGTTGCCGACGCCACTGCGGCACCGGTGCTCAACATCGGCGAAACCGCCGACCGTTTGCGGCAGGCCGATTGCCGCGCCAATCTGCTGCACGTCATCCCCAGCGAACGGATGCGCGCGGACGCGCTGGCGCAGACGCTGGTATCACGCAAATGGCGCGACGTGCTGCTGCTGGTCGGTCCTGGCGCGCAAGACACCGAGCGCGCCGCCACGGCGCACGCCGCGATCACGCGCTATGGCCTCAAAGTCGTCGTCAGCAAGCCGTTCAAGCTTTCGGCCGACCCACGCGAGCGCGACCTGGCCAACCCGTTGCTGCTCACCGCCACGACCGGCGTGCCAGGTGGCAGCTACGACGTGGTCTGGGTCATCGACAGTGACGGCGAATTTGCCCGCGCCCTGCCCTACCGCATCGCCCTGCCGCGCCCAGTGGTGGGTGACGCCGGC
>JANLYV010000140.1:0-22057 GCA_031365825.1 Rubrivivax sp.
TACTTCGATGTCGACGACCCCGATGGGCTGCGCGTGACCGGCGTGGGCGGCCTGGCCGCCGTCGTCGAAACGCTGCGCAGCGCAGCACCCGCCGAAGGCGCCATCGTCGGCTGGGGCTTCGACCCGATCTACTTCGGCCAGCAGCGCTGCACGCGGTTTGATCTCGACGCCGTCAGCCGGACACGGCCGGTGGGCTTGCTGCATGCCAGCGGCCACATCCTGAACGTCAACAGCGTGGCACTCGAAGCGGCAGGCTTCTTGCGCAGAGGCATCGAGCATCCGGCCTTTCCGCTCGACGCCGACGGCATGCCCACGGGTGAACTCAAAGGCCCCGAAGCCATGATGCCGGTGCTGGAAGGGGTGGGCCTGAGCCGCAACTTCCTCGGTGGCGACGAAGCCGGCATGCGCGCCTTTGGAAAGTTATGTGTGCGCGCTGGCGTGACCACGGCCACCGACCTGGCGGCCACACTCGACGATGCCGGTGTCGAGACGCTGCTGCGCATCACCGGCGAGGCCGACTACCCGGTGCGCATCGCGCCGATGCTGCGCGTCATCGGCATCACGCCGGTGCAGGCCGTGCGGCGCGCCACGGCCTTGCGCGAACGTTCCACCGAACAGCTGCGGCTGGGTGGCCTCAAGCTCGTGGCCGATGGCTCGATCCAGGGCTTTTCGGCGCGGTTGCGCTGGCCGGGGTACTTCAATGGCGCGCCGCAAGGCCTCTGGTACACCGCGCCCGAAGTGCTGCGCGAGACCTATGCCCTGGCGTTGCAGCAGGGCCTGATGGTGCACACCCACACCAATGGCGACGAGGCCACCGACTTGGCGCTGCACTGCGTCGACGCCGCGCTGCAGCTGCACCCGGTGCGCGACCACCGCTTCACGCTGCAGCATGCGCAGCTGGCCGACGCGGCGCAGTTCCGCCGCATGCAGTCGCTTGGCCTGTGCGTCAACCTCTTCGCCAACCATCTGTACTACTGGGGCGATCAACATCACGAGGTCACGGTCGGCCCCGAGCGTGCGGCACGCATGAACGCCTGCCGCACGGCGCTTGAGTGCGGCGTGCCGCTGGCGATCCACAGCGACGCGCCGATCACGCCGCTGGCGCCACTCTTCACCGCCTGGTGCGCGGTGAATCGCCGCAGCGCCAACGGCCGCTTGCTTGGCGCCGCGGAGTGTTTGAGCGTCGAGCAGGCACTGCACGCCATCACGCTGGGCGCGGCCTACACGCTGCGGCTCGACGGCGAGATCGGCTCCATCGAATGCGGCAAGCGTGCCGACTTCTGCGTGCTCGAAGACGACCCGACGGCGGTCGCAGCGCAGGCGCTGAAGGACGTGCGCGTCTGGGGCACGGTACAAGGCGGGCGGGTGTTCAAGGCGTGATTCCGTGCATCGTCATCGCCGGCTACCTGGGTGCGGGCAAGACCACGCTCATCAACCACCTGCTGCGTGACGCGCAGCGCGAAGGGGGCCCGCGCATCGCCGTGCTGGTGAACGACTTCGGCGAGCTCTCGATCGACGCGGCCTTGATTCAATCGAGCGACGGCGAGGTCATGAGCCTGACCGGCGGCTGCCTGTGCTGCAGCTATGGCGCCGACCTGGTGAGCGCGCTGTGCAGCGTGGTGTCGCGCGCGCCGGCACCCGATCTCATCCTCATCGAATGCAGCGGCGTGGCCCTGCCCGCAGCCGTGGCACGCACCGCGCGGCTGGCGCCGGGCATCCGTGTCGAAGGCAGCGTGGTGCTGGTCGACGCCTCGCGCGTGCACAGCTTGGGCGCGGACCCCTTCGTCGGCGACCTCGTGCAGCAACAGTGGCGCGAGGCCGACCTGCTGCTGATGAACCAGTGCGACCGCGTGACGGCGGCGCAGCTGCCGCTGATCAGCGCCTTGCTGCAGCACGTGGCACCGCACGCGCCGCGGCTGCAGGCTGTGCAAGCACGCTGGCCGTTAGCCATGTTGACGGATGTGCGCGCCGGTGCGCGGCCGCGGCCTGTGGCCGGCCTCGACGCCGGCGCGCGCTTCGTCAGCTGCACCGTGCATGTGCCGCGCAGCGCCGACGCGCAGGCGCTGCGCGACTGCTTCGCCGACCCTGCCCATGGCGTGGTGCGTGCCAAGGGCCTTTGGCGCGACACGCACGGCCGCGCCTGGCTGCTGCAGGCCATGGGCACACGCTGCGAGATCAGCCACGCGGCCACGGCGCCTGAATCGGGCAGCCTGGTGGTCATCGGCCTGCGTGGCCACTTCGACGCGGCGCGTTTGACGGCCGCCTTCCATGGCCTCCTGGCAAGCAGCCCGCACCATGCATGAGGCGCCATGAGCGACGAACACGAGGACTACCGTGTGATGACGCCGCGGCGGCGCATCCTGCTGGCAGGGCTGGCCGTGACCATGGCCGCCGCGGTGGTGCTGACGCTGGTGGCGCCACCGGGCGGGTCGAAGGCCAAGCGCGCGCCGGTGCCCGAATGCAGCGCGAGCCGGCCACGCGACTGCGTCGGCGGCAAGGCCGAGGTCATCTTCGTACCGCTCCCGGCGGCCAGCGGCGCGTCGCGCTGACGGCGCCGAGGGGGCAGGCCGGCACTCCGGGTCAATCCGAACTTCACGCCTCGAACCGGATTCGTAAACTTGCGCGCACAACGCGGAGGACAAGATGAACACATGGTTTCGGCGTGGACTTTGGGTCATCGTGGTGCTGGTGCTGGCCGTGGCGGCCTTGATCGCCATCGGACTGCACCTGGCCGAGCAGCGGCGCACACGCACGGTGCCGGCGCCCACGCGTACGGTGGCCTTGCCCACAGACGCGGCGGCGCTGGAGCGCGGCCGCTACCTCTTCACCTCGCGCGGTTGCGCCGAGTGTCATGGCGCCAACGGCGCGGGCAAAGTGGTCATCGACGACGGCAAGGGCATGAAGGTGAAGTCGCCCAACATCAGCCCGGGGCCGGGCAGCGTGGTCGCGGCCTACAAGACCGAAGACTGGGTGCGAGTCATTCGCCACGGCGCCAAACCGAGCGGCCAGCCGGTCTTCATCATGCCCAGCGAGGACTACAACCGATTCACCGACGCCGACACCGGCGCCTTGATCGCCTACGCCAAGAGCCTGGCGCCGGCCCCGGGCACCGGCGCCGCATTCGAGTTGCCCTTGCCCCTGCGCGTGCTCTACGGCTTCGGCCAGATCCCCGATGCCGCCATGCGCATCGACCACAGCCTGCCAGTGGCCGCGCCCGTGGCCGAAGGCCTGACCATCGAGCACGGCCAGTACGTGGCGCAGATGTGCCAGGGCTGCCACGGCGCCAAGCTCGAAGGCGGCAAGGTGCCCGGCGGGCCGCCCGACTGGCCACCCGCCGCGCGCTTGAGCGGCGCCGCCGCCGACAACGTCATGTCGCGCTACGCCGATGCAGACGCGCTGAAGAAGCTCTTCAAGACCGGCAAGCGCGCCGACGGCAGCGCCGTGGCCGTCATGCCTTTCGAGACCCTGGGCGCCATCAGCGACGTCGATGTCGGCGCGCTGCACGCCTACCTCAAGTCACTGCCGCGCTAGCTGGGTCGTCAGCCGCTTCAAGCCCTCGACCGTCTGCACGCAGGCGCGTGCCGCTTCGCCGCCCTTGGCCACGAAGTGCTCGTGAAAAAAGCGCCGGTGCTGTTCGTGTTCGTGGAATTCCTTGGGCGTGAGTACGCAAGAAATCATCGGCACGCCGCTGTCGAGCATGACGCGCATCAGGCCGGTGATGACGGCGTCGGAGACGAACTCGTGGCGGTAGATGCCGCCGTCGACGACGAAGGCGCAGGCCACGACCGCGGCATAGCGCCCCGACCGTGCGAGCTGCTGCGCGTGCAGCGGAATCTCGAAGGCACCGGGTACGGTGAAGGTGTCGATGCGCTCGGGCGGCACGCCCAGCCGTTCGATCTCGGCCATGAAGCCTTCGTGGCCGCGCTGCACGATTTCGACATGCCACATGGCCTGCACGAAGGCGAAGCGCCGTGGTGGTTCGGGCGCCGCAGCGCTGCGCACGGCGGGTGTGTGGGGGGATTCGGTGGTGATCTGATTCATGGTCTTCCTTGAAGAAAAGTTTCCATCAACCAGGGCGCATGAAGACACGCATGCGCGCAGCTGCAGCGTTAGCAAGCACGCCACAGCCACACGAACACGCGCTCTCTTTCATCCGGACTGTGACCGTCGGCCCTGGAATCACACCAGGTCTGCTGACCCCGGCAACAGGGCGTTGCCGGGCGCTCGCGGGCTCGTGGGTTGGTGCCTAGCAGCACCACCCCCATCACCGCCGGTGGGGACTTTCACCCCGCCCTGAGAACGCTTGTGCGCCGGGCTCGCACCCGGCGCGTATGCATGCTAGCCCGTGGCCGCGAGCCGCGCTGTCGCCTTGGCGGCAAGACCCCAGGTTCAGCCAGGCCGGCGCCACACGCGCTGCGGATAAGGAATCTCGACGCCCGCCTCGTTCAGCGTGCGCAGCACAGCCAGGTTCACATCCGAGCGCACGTTGCCATCGCCGAGCTCGGGGTCGCCGATCCAGAACGGGATCTTCAAGCCCAGGCCATCGGCGCCGAAGTGCTCCAGCTGCACGCTCGGCGCCGGCTCGGCCAGCACGCGCGGCACGGCCGCAACGGCGGCCACGAGAAGCGGCATCAGCGCGTCGAGGTCGGTGCCGTAGGCCACCTGCACGCTGGTGCTGTAGAGCACGCGGCGATCGGCGAACGAGGCGTTTTCAACGCGCTGCGTGATCAGCATTTCGTTCGGCACGATGGCCTCGCGGCCGTTGAGCGCACGCAGCACGGTGTAGCGCGTGGTGATGTCGCGCACCAGGCCTTCGAAGCCGTCGACCTTGACCATGTCACCGATGCGCACGCTGCGCTCGGCCAGGATGACGAAGCCGCTGATGTAGTTGGCCGCCAGCCGCTGCAGGCCAAAGCCGATGCCCACCCCGAGCGCGCCGCCGATGACGCCCAGCGCGGTGAGGTCGATGCCCGCGGCCGACAGCGCGAACAACAGCCCGACGAAGAGCAGCAGCGCGCGCAGCACGTTGGCCGCCATCTTGCGTGTCGACAAGTTGCCGCTGGCGCCGCGCAGCAGCCTCGCTTCGAGCGTGGCACTGAGCCACAGCGCCAGCACCAGCACCACCACCGCCGTGACCGCGCCTTCGATGAGGTTGCGCACCGAAACACGCGTGCTGCCCACCTTCCACGAAATGGCGTCGAGCTCGCTGGCCAAGAGAGGCAGCGCACCGCTGATCCACAGCGCCGCGGCGATCCAGGCCAGCCACGACAGCGTCGTCTGCACGACCCGCGCCGTGGCTGAATCGGGGAAGGCCTGCTGCAACACACGCGCCAGCAGCCGGATGACGACTAACGCCAGAAGCACCGGCACAGCCAGGCGCAACAGCGCCATCGGCAGCAGGCCCTGCAAGGCCCAGCGCGCAAGCACGGCCGCCAGCAGCGCCAGCACCGGAAACAGCAGGCCGTCGACGATGCGCGCGCCGAACCAGATCGAGCCACGCAGGCGGCGCGGTCCGCGCAGCAGCCGCACCACCAGCCACGCCAGCACCAGGGCCGCCAGCAGCAGCGCGGCTTCGACGAGCGCGTTGCGCTGCAGCAGCGCGGCTGGCCACGGGCCGAACTCGGCCGACGTCGTCCAACGGTCCATCACCGTGGCGCTTCAGTTCAAGCCGGCAAGCACGCGCAGGTGCGCCGCGACGCTGCGCGCCAGCGCGCTCAGGTTGTAGCCGCCTTCCAGGCACGAGACGATGCGGCCGTTGGCGTGGCGTGCGGCCAGCGTCATCAGTTGCGTGGTGAGCCAGGCGTAGTCGTCTTCGACCAGGCCCATCTGCCCCAGGTCGTCTTCGCGGTGCGCGTCGAACCCGGCCGAGATGAAGACCATCTGCGGCGCAAACGCCTCCAACCGTGGCAGCCAATGCTGTTCGACAGCTGCGCGCATCACTGGCCCGCGCGTGTACGGTGGCAGCGGCAGGTTGACCATGTTGTCGCCCTTGGGCGTGGTGCCGCTGTAGGGGTACAGCGGGTGCTGAAAGAAGCTGCACATGAGGATGCGCTCGTCGCCCGCGACGATGTCCTCGGTGCCGTTGCCGTGGTGCACATCGAAGTCGATGATGGCCACACGTTCCAGGCCGTGCACATCGAGCGCGTGGCGCGCGCCGACGACGACGTTGTTGAAGAAACAAAAGCCCATCGCCTGTTCGCGCGTGGCGTGGTGGCCGGGCGGGCGCACGGCGCAAAAGGCGTTGCTGGCGCGGCCTTCGATGACTGCGTCGGTGGCGGCCACGGCAGCCCCGGCAGCGCGCAGCACGGCCGCGCGCGTGCCGGGGCTGGCGATGGTGTCGGGGTCGAGCGCGCGCGGCTCGCCGTCGAGTGCCACCTGCTGCAGCAGGTCGAGCGCGTTGCTGACGTAATAGCCGCTATGGGCGCGGCCGAGTTGTTCGGCCGTGGCCAGCGGCGCGTCCACGTGCGCCAACGCCAGGTCCAGGCCGGTGGCCATCAAATGGTCGGTGATGGCGTCCAGCCGCGCCGGGCATTCGGGGTGGCCGCGGCCCATGTCGTGCAAGCGGCAATCGGCGTGGCTGTAGAGGGCGGTATTCATGCCTTTGTTCGTCCTGGCGGGCTGGTTCTTTTGGGTTAAGGTGACACGCATGGACTCAAGCCTCGCGCGCCAGCTTGCCCGGTTGGCCGACCAGATTAGCACGATCATCGTCGGCAAACGCACGCAGATCGAGGACTGCATCGCCTGTCTCGTGGCCGGTGGCCACCTGCTCATCGAAGACGTTCCAGGCGTGGGCAAAACGACGCTGGCCCATGCGCTGGCGGTCTCACTCGGGTTGAAGTTTTCGCGCGTGCAGTTCACCGCCGATTTGATGCCCAGCGACCTCATCGGCGTCAGCGTCTTCGAGCGCAGCAAAGAGGCTTTCGTCTTCCACCAGGGCCCTGTCTTCACGCAGGTGCTGCTGGCCGACGAGATCAACCGCGCCGGGCCGAAGACGCAGAGCGCGCTGCTCGAAGCCATGGAAGAGCAGCAGGTCTCGGTCGAGAATGAAACGCGCAGCCTGCCGCGGCCGTTTTTCGTCATCGCCACGCAGAACCCTTCCGACCAGCTCGGCACCTACCCGCTGCCCGAAAGCCAGCTCGACCGCTTCTTGTTGCGCATCACGCTGGGCTACCCCGACCGCGCCAGCGAGCGCGCGCTGCTCAGCGGCGAAGACCGCCGCCACGCCGCCATGCGCTTGCAGCCGGTGATGCGCGGCAGCGAGTTAGAGCGCGCGCAGGCGCAGGTGCTGTCGGTGCGCGCGTCCGACCCGCTGCTCGACTATTTGCAGGCCTTGATCGCCGCCACCCGTTCGGGCCAGTGGTTCGTCGAAGGCCTGTCGCCACGCGCCGGCATCGCCGTGCTGCGCGTGGCCAAGGCGCGTGCCTTCATGGCCGAGCGTGACTACGTCGCCCCCGACGACATCCAGCAGATGCTGCCGCAGGCCATCGCGCACCGCCTGGTGCCGCTGCCCGGCGCGGGCCGCGGCGCGGTCGAGCAGGTGCGGGCGATGGTCGAGGCCACGGCCATTCCCTGACAGTCAGCTAACGTTCGTGTTGACCGCAGCCACAGCCACCCGTCGCGGCCTGCGCGAGCGTCTTCGCCGCTGGTGGCACGACCGGCTGCCGCTGACCGATACCTGGACGCTGACGCAGCGCAACGTCTACATCCTGCCGACCAAGGCCGGCTTCGTCTTCACCTGCACGCTGATGGTGATGCTGCTGGCGTCGATCAACTACCAGCTCAACCTGGGCTACGTGCTGACCTTCCTGCTCGCCGGCAGCGGGCTGGTGTCGATGCACCTCACGCACGCTGCCTTGCGCGGCCTGACGCTGCACCTGCGCCCCGGTACCGCTGTCTTTGCCGGTGACGCGGCGCTGCTCGACGTGACCATCACCAACCCCGGCGCGATGCGCCACGGCCTGGCGCTGTACTTCCACGACCGCAGCCTCGGCGGCAGCAGTTTTGCGTGGTGCGACGTCGCCGCGCAAGGCATCGAGACGGCGCGCGTGAGCATGGTGCCGGCCACGCGCGGCTGGCACGCCGTGCCCACGCTGGTGATGGCCACGTCGTTCCCACTGGGCCTGTTTCGGGCCTGGACGATCTGGCGGCCCGCGGGCAAGGTGCTGGCCTACCCCAAGCCCGAGCAGCCTGCACCGCCCTTGCCTGCCGCGCAGCCGGTGCCGGGCGAGAGGCCGCTGCCACGCGCCACCGCCGGCAGTGAACTCGACGGCGTGCGCCCATGGCGCCGCGGCGACAGCATGCGCCAGGTGGCATGGAAAAAGGTCGCGCGCACGGGCGAGATGGTCAGCCGCGAAACCGCGGCTTCGGGTAGCCGCGAGTTGTGGCTCGACTGGCAGGCGAGTGCCGCGGTGGGTGGCGCCGACGTGGAAGCGCGGCTGTCGCGTTTGGCGGCCTGGGTCATGAGCGCCGACCGCGCCGGCCTCACGTACGGCGTGCGCCTGCCGGGCCAGGAGCAGCAGCTGGCGGGCGTGGGTGACGCCCATCGCCGCGCCGCGCTCGAACGTCTGGCCCTGTGGTGACGCCGTTGCGATGAAAGCCCTCGGCCTGCAGCACCTGCCGCGCGACGCGCGCGACACCCTCTTTCATCTGGCGGTGGTCGGCTGGACCATCGTGCCCCATGTCGGCAACCTGCCGCCGTGGTGCATCGCGCTGGCCAGCCTGATGCTGCTATGGCGCGCGCGGCTGGCGCTGTACAACGGCAGCCTGCCCAGCCGCTGGGTCGTGGCCGGCGTGCTGGCACTGGCCTGCGCGCTCACGCTGTGGTCGGAGCGCACGCTGCTCGGGCGCGAGGCGGGTGTGACCATGCTGGTGGTGCTGATCACGCTGAAGACGCTGGAGCTGCGCGCACGGCGCGACGCGATGGTGATGTTCTTCCTCGGCTTTTTCCTGGTGCTGACGCACTTCCTCTACTCGCAGTCGCTGCTGGTCGCGCTGTCGATGGTGATCTCGGTGTGGGGGCTGCTAACGGCCTTGGTACTGTCACACATGCCGGTCGGGCGGCCACCGCTGTGGCGTGCTGGCGCCATCGCCGCGCGCTCGGCCTTGCTCGGGGCGCCGATCATGATCGTGCTCTTCCTGCTGTTCCCGCGCTTCGGCCCGCTGTGGGGCATGCCGCAAGACGCGGCCGGGCGCACCGGCCTGTCGGGCAGCCTGCGCCTGGGCGGCATTGCCGACCTGGCCAACGACGACTCGGTGGCGTTGCGCGTGCGCTTTCTCGGCGCCGTGCCCGAGCCACAGCTGCGCTACTTTCGTGGCCCGGTGCTGAGCAACTTCAACGGCCGCGAGTGGTCGCGCCAGTTGATCTCACCCGAACTCGCGCCCTTCCTGCGGCCGCAGCTGCAGCTCCTGGGCAAGCCGCTGCGCTACGAGATGACGCTGGAGGCCAGCCGGCTGGCGACGCTGCCGCTGCTGGAGATGACGCCACAGCGCGAGGGTGCCGCGCCCGATGTCGACGGCTACGTCGCGCAACAGCGTGCCGACATGGAATGGGCCACCGACCGCCCGGTGAGTGAGCGCATCCGCTTCGAAGTCACGGCCTGGCCCGAGCATCGCCATGGGCCGCAAAGCTTCATGCCCTCGCTCGTGCCCTTCCTGCAGTTGCCCGACGAGCACGGCCCGCGCACGCGCGCCTGGGCGCAAGGCTGGCGAAACGCGCCCGAGCGCCATGGCAGCGACACCGCTGCGCTGGTGAGCGAGCTGCTGCGCCACATTCGCGAAAGCCCGTACAGCTACACGCTGGAGCCGGGCAACTACGGCGCGCAGGCCATCGACGAGTTCTGGCTCGACCGCAAGCTGGGTTTCTGCGAACACTTCGCGGCGAGCTTCGTCTTCATCCTGCGCAGCTTGCAGATTCCGGCGCGCATCGTCACCGGCTACCAGGGCACCGACCCCGAGCCTGTGGACGGTTATTACATCGTGCGTCAGAGCCACGCCCATGCCTGGGCCGAGTACTGGCGCGCCGGCAGCGGCTGGGTGCGCGTCGACCCCACCGCCGCGGTGGCGCCCGAGCGCATCAACGCCAGCCGCAACCTGGTCGCACCGCAAGGGCTGATGGCAGTGGCGCTGGGCAACGTCGACCCGCTGATGGCGGCACAGATGCGCGCCGTGTGGGAAGCGGTGAACAACCGCTGGAACCAGTACGTGCTGAACTACTCGCGCGGGCAGCAGTTCGATCTGCTGCGCACGCTCGGTGTGAAAGCCCCGAGCTGGCAGGACCTGGCCTACGTGCTGTTCCTGCTGCTGGCCGTCAGCGCCTTGCTCGGCGCGGGCTGGGCGCTGTGGGACCGCCATCGCCAGGACCCCTGGCTGCGGCTGCAGAAGCGCGTGCTCGAACGCCTGGCGCTGCTGGGGGTGATCGTGCTGCCGCACCATGCACCGCGGCGCCGCGCCGAAGAGGTGCGGCAACAGCTCGGCGCGGCCGGCCAGGCGCTGGCAGCCGAGCTCGATGCGCTGGACCATACGCGCTACGCCAACGTCAAGGCCAAGGGCTTCGACAGACGTTGGTGGTCGCGTTTCGACGCGGCGGCGGGTGCGGCCTCGCGCCGGCCGGGATAATGGGCGCATGCGCCGTTCAACGTTTCTAACTTCCATCGCACTGGCACTTGGTCTGGCACTTGGTCTGGCACCGGGCCTGCTATCGGCGTCCGTGCCGGCGGCCAAGGGCAAGCGGCCGGGCCAGGTGGCGACCAGCGCCGGCGCGGCCGCGCCGTCGTTCCAGGGCCGCGACGAAGTGCAGCGTTTTGCGCTTGAGGTCACCGAGCGCCAAGGGCTGGACTTGGCTTGGGTGCAGGCCCAGCTGGGTGAGGCCCGGTTCGTCGGCGCGGTGCGCAAGTTCATCATGCCGCCGCCGCCGGGCACGGCCAAGAACTGGGCCGCCTACCGCGCCATCTTCATCGAGCCGCGGCGCATCCAGGCGGGCCTGAATTTCTGGCGCCAGCACGAAGCCTGGCTGCAACGCGCCGAAGCACGCTGGGGCGTGCCGCCCGAAATCGTGGTCGGCATCATCGGTGTCGAAACCTTCTACGGCAGCATCACCGGCAACTACCGCGTACTTGACGCGTTGGCTACCCTGGCCTTCGACTTCCCGCCGGGCCGCAAGGACCGCAGCGAATTCTTCAAGTCCGAACTTGAGCAGTTGCTGGTGCTGAGCGCGCGTGAAGGCATCGCCGCGAGCAGCGTGCGCGGCAGTTTTGCCGGCGCCATCGGGCTGCCGCAGTTCATGCCCGGCAGCATCAACCGCTGGGCCGTCGACTTCGACGAAGACGGCCACGTCGACCTGCGCAGCAACGCCGCCGACGCCATCGGCAGCGTGGCGCACTACCTCGCGGCCTTCGGCTGGCAGCAAGACCTGCCGACGCATTTCGATGTGGCCGTGCCGGTGGCCGCCGCCGACCGTGCGTTCCTGCTCGGCCCCGACATCGTGCCCAGCTTCAGCCCGGCGCAGTTCGTCGAGCGCGGCGCGCTGCTGCCCGAAGCGGCGATGTTGCAGGAAGGGCTGATGGCACTGGTGGAGCTGCAAAACGGCGCGGCGGCACCGAGCTACATCGCCGGCACGGCCAACTTCTACGCCGTGACGCGCTACAACTGGAGCAGCTACTACGCGCTGGCGGTGATCGAGCTTGGCGCAGCGGTCGCGCGCGAGCGGCGGCGCCTTCCTTGAGCCGCGCAAAGCGCTGAACAGCAGGCTTTTGTGGCCGCTGTTTCGGCCACTGCCGTGGCCGTTTGCGTGATGCAGGGCACACGCCAGGGCTCAAGTTCTGGCCTGCCCCTCAACCAGGCGCCGCGCCGGCCGATGAGCCCGGCACACGCTTGGCCATGGGCCAGGGCCACGCTCAACTTGAAGGGACCGCATGCGCGCCGTCAACTCCTCGACCCTCACCAGCACACCATGGCTTCACGCCGCGGCAGCAACCGTGGCCCTGCTGTGCGGCCTGATGGCGAGCACCGCGACCAGGGCGCAATCGGCCAGCATCAAGGTCTCGCTCGACCTCGCACCCTTGGCGCAAACGGGCAGCACCACGGCGCTGCCCTGGGCGCGCGCCATCAACGGCCAGTTGCTGGTGCGCGTGATCGTCACCTCCAATGCCAGCGACAGCGGCTTGCTCGACCTGCGCCGTGGCGTGCTGGCCCTGGGTGGCGCGGTGACGCAGCACTTCCCGTCGATACGTGCGGTGGCGGTGACGCTGCCGGTGGCCCGGCTCGGTGATCTGGCCGCACGCACCGACGTGCTGGCGGTGACGCCGAACCGAACGGTGGCGCGCACCGCCAGCCTGCTGCAAGCCACCACCGGGCTGGGCGAGGCCGACGCCGCGTATTCGGGAACGCTCGACGGCTCGGGCGTGGGTATCGCCGTGCTCGACTCGGGCCTGGCCGGCAGCCACCGCAGCCTGAAGGACGCTCTGGGGACGACACGCGTGCGCCGCACCGTGGACCTGGTGCAAGTCAGCAAGGCGCTCGAAGGCAACGCCTGGAGCCTCGGTGTGGACTTGAGCAGCAGCACGGCGCTCAAGCTCAGTGCCGCAGTGACTTTGCCCACCTCGACGCCGCTCGGCTGCGCGCTGCGCCCTGACGTGTACGGCCACGGCACGCACGTGGCCTCGACCGCCGCCGGCCGTGGTGCCTACCAATTGCCCGACAGCGCCGGCCTGGCAATCAACGCGCCGCTGTACGACCTGCGTGTGCTCGACGACAACGGCGTGGGCCAGCTCTCGGACGTGCTCGCCGCCATCGACTGGGTCATGCAAAACGCCCCGGCCCTGGGCATCCGGGTGATGAACATGAGCCTGGCCGCGGCCTCGACCGACTCGTTCCTGATCGACCCGCTGGCGCGTGCGGCACGCGCTGCCGTGGCCAGCGGCATCGTGGTCGTGGTCGCGGCCGGCAACAACGGCAAGACGGCCGATGGCCGCGAGGTCTACGGCGCCGTGGGCTCACCCGGGCATGACCCATCGGTGATCACCGTCGGCGCCACCAACCCGCACCTCAGCGCGGCACGCAGCGACGACACCGTGGCCGGATTCAGTTCGCGCGGGCCGACCCGTGGACGCGCCACGGTCGATGCCGCGCCATGGGTCGACAACCTCGTCAAGCCCGACCTGGTGGCTCCGGGCAACCGCATCGTGGGCGCATTGGGCACCGATGTGCTGGGCTCGCGCAGCAGCTGGAATGTGCTGGCCACACGCTACCCCGAGCTGGCTGCCGTGGCCGGTGCCGCGCAAGCCCCGAACCAGGCCTTGATGCAGCTTTCGGGTACGTCGGTCGCTGCGCCGGTGGTGGCCGGTGCGGCGGCACTGCTGCTGCAGATCAACCCGGGCCTGACGCCGCCGCTGGTCAAGGCGATCCTGCAATACACCGCGCAGCCGCTGCCCGCGAACAACCTCTTCCAGCAAGGGGTGGGACAGCTCAACGTGGAAGGTGCGGTGCGCCTGGCGCTGGCCTTGCGTCGCGACGTCGCCACGGCGCTGGACCGTGGCACGATCAAGGCCGGTGACTCGCTGCTGGCTGCGGGGCGCAGCTTGCCGGCGCCACAATCGACGATCGCCGGCCAGACCTTCAACTGGGGCCGTCTGGTCGGCGCCGGTGGCAACCAGCTGCTCAGTGGCGACACGCTCTTCACACGCTTCCAGCCCATCTACGACCCGCGTATCAACTGGGTGCGCAAAATCGTCCTCAAGAGCGTGGTCGACAACGGACTGCCGCCGGTCAAACCGCGCAGCGTCACCGAAAGTCGCCTGAGCAGCGGGCGCTTGTTGCTGGTCACGCCGGGAGTGATCCGCGTCAGCGGCACCAACGCGGCGGTCGCAGCCGGGCTGCTGGCGCCGACGCAGCGCTTTGCCGACCAGGCCGCCAGCGGCAGTGGTTTCATCCTCAGCGAAGGCTTCATCATGAGTGAAGGCTTCATCATGAGCGAAGGCTTCATCCTCAGTGAAGGCTTCATCATGAGTGAAGGCTTCATCATGAGCGAGGGCTTCATCATGAGCGAAGGCTTCATCATGAGCGAGGGCTTCATCATGAGCGAATCAGCGAGCTCGCCCGACCCCGTATCGGGCCTGGACCGCAGCAGCCGCGGCGAGCCCTGATGCCGAGCTGAACCAAGTGCGTGCGGCGCCCGAAAGGCCGCGCCGGATCTGCCGATATCCCGGCCATGCCCGATCCGAACACTTCACCCCGGCCGGCCGGCGCGTGGCAGCGCTGGCAACAACGCCACCTGCACGACTACAACCGTGGCGCCGGTGTCTACTGGTTCCGGCTGGTGGCGGCCGGTGCACTGGCCATCGCCCTGTCGGCGTTCGAGCTGGCGAGCCTGTCGCAGGCCGAATGCTGGCAGGTGCTGGGCTGGTCGCTGCTGGTGCTGGCGGCGGGCGGATTCCCGATTCAGTTTCCGCGCAGCAAGCTGTCCATTGCCGGCGGCGACATGCTGATCTTCCTGATGCTGGCGCTTTACGGCCCGGCTGCGGCCACGCTGGCGGCGGCTGCCGAAGGTGCCGCGGGTGCCTGGCGCACCTCGGCGCGGTGGACCAGCCGCCTGGGCACGCCCGCTGGCGCCGCCGCGGGCATGCTGCTGGCCGGCAGCGCCTTCGTCGTGTTGGAAGACCAGGCCGTCGCCTGGGGTTTGCCGGCGGCGGCCGCGCACCTGGGCGCACTTGCCGGCGCCGCGCTGATCTACCTGGTGGCCGGCTCGGTGCCGATGATGCAGGTGATCGCGCTGAAGCACCGGCGCACGTTGCACTGGCGCGAATGGCTGGCCAACAGCAGCTGGGTCGGCACGATGTACCTCGTGGCCGCTGCCCTGGCCGGCCTGCTCTCGCTGCAGGCGCAGCAACAGGGCCGCGCGGTGGCCGTGGTGGTGGTGCTGATGCTCGGGCTGTCGCTGGCCTGGTTGCGCGCGCACTTCCGCCACCAGTCGGCCGAACAGGCCGTGCAGGAAGCACGCGTGCTGGCCGCCGAGCAAGCGTCGGCGCAGAACCTCAAGCGCTTTCACCTCGCCTTCTCGCAGGCCTCGATCGGCATGGCGATCGTGGCCGCCGACGGCAGCGTGCACCAGGTCAACCAGGCCTTGTGCCGGCTGCTCGGCGCGGCCGAACTGCAGCTCGTGGGCCAGCCCTTCACGAGCCTGCTGCATGCCGGCGACGCCACGCTGCTTCAGCGCCACGTCGACGGCGTGCTGGCATCGCGCGAGGAAGCCTTCTCGATCGAGCTGCGTTGCCGCGGCGCCGAGCGGCTCGAGCTCTGGGTCTCGTTGCACTGTGCGCTGTTCGAAGACACCACGTCGGCCGCACCAGGCACGGCGGGCGCGGCGCCGGGGCTGATCTACCAGGTGCACGACATCACCTCGCGCCGCCGTGCCGAAGGTGAACTGCACCACATCGCCTACCACGACAGTCTCACCGACCTGGCCAACCGCAGCTGCTTCCAGGAGCGGCTGAAGGCGGCGGTGGAAGACAGCCGCCCCAACCGCCGCGGCGGCTTTGCGCTGATGGTGCTGGACCTGGACCGCTTCAAGATCGTCAACGACAGCCTGGGCCATCCGGCGGGCGACGAGCTGCTGCAGGAAGTGGCGCGGCGCTTGTCGAACTGCGTGCGCCCGCCCGACCTGGTGGCGCGCCTGGGCGGCGACGAATTTGCCATCCTGCTCGAGCACACGCAGGATGAAGGCGAGGTGCTGCGACTGGGCCAGCGGCTACAGCAGGCGCTGGAAAAGCCGATGCGCATCAATGGCACCGAGCTGTGCACTGCCGCCAGCATAGGCGCGACCTTCAGCGACATGGGCTACCGCATGCCCGACGAAATGCTGCGCGACGCCGACCTGGCGATGTACCGCGCCAAGGCCGACGGCAAGGGCCGCCTGGTGCTGTTCGACACCAGCATGCACGAGCGCATGGGCCAGAAGCTGCAGCTCGAAGCCGACCTGCGCCGCGCCATCGGCGAGGGCCAGCTGTCGCTGGCGTTCCAGCCGCTGTACACGCTCGAGCCGTACGGGCTCAACGGCTTCGAGGCGCTGGCGCGCTGGCTGCATCCGACGCGCGGCACGATCAGCCCGGGGGTGTTCATCGCACTCGCCGAAGAGACCGGCTGCATCGACGCGCTCACCACCTGGGCGGTCGACGAAGCCACGCGTCAGCTGGTGCATTGGCGCAGCACACACCCCGGCTGCGACGAGCTGGTGATGCACGTCAATGTCTCGGGCAAGGACCTGGCACGGCCGCACTTCGTGCCGCACGTGGGCGAGGTGCTGGCACGCCACGGCCTGCCACCGAGCCGCCTGGTGCTGGAGATCACCGAGAGCACCTTGATGGAACAGCGCGAACTGGCGATGCGCTCGCTCGACGCGCTGGTGGCGCTGGGCGTGAAGCTGGGCATCGACGACTTCGGCACCGGCTACTCGTCGCTGGCCTACCTCAGCACCCTGCCCTTCGATTGCCTGAAGATAGACCGCAGTTTCGTCATCGGCATGGACAAGAGCGCGAAGAACCTGGAGATCGTGCGCGCCGTGCTGTCGCTTGGCCTGACGCTGGGCAAACAGGTGGTGGCCGAAGGCATCGAGACCCACCAGCAGCTGGCCACGCTGCGCGCCATGGGCACGACCATCGGCCAGGGCTACCTGCTGGGCCGGCCGCTGAACCCGACCCAGGTTCACGCGTTGTTGAGCGAGCCGATGGTCACGCCGGCGTGAGTGGCGCGCGGGCGAAAGCAGGCGCGGCGTCGACCCCTTACGGCCGGCGCCGCACGATCTCCAGCGCGCTGCCCAGCGTGGCGCCGTCCTGGCTGGCGCTGCTGGACCGAGGCGGCGCTGCTGCAAAGGTGGTGCTGCGCCAAGCCCTGGCAAGTCAGCCACGCTGAACTGGACGTGCGCGTCGGCTACCTGGAGGTGCAGCCGGGTCGGCGCCTGGAGTTCACCGATGCTTTCGATGCTGGCTGGGTGCCCAATGGACCAGACCCTCAGCTGGCCGGTGGGCCCGACGTGTTCTCGATCCGCCACCGCACGGTGGGGGAATACGTCGAGCCGATGGTTCACGAAGTCAAAGTGCGCCGCGCCGACCTGCTCAGCGACCTGCGCCACGAAGCCAAACGTGAGGCCTACCGCGCGCTGAGCAGGGCGTTGACCACACGCCGGACGCGGACGACATCGCACGGCGGTTTCCAGCCACAACTCCGTCGGGACGCTTTACACCCGGCGCCGCTGCAGCTTGGGCGGCGGTGGATGCTCAGCCGATATTGCGCGGCAAATCAAATACTTGCCCCTACTGAAGCGGATCGAGCACGGTCCGTGCTTGTTTTTTGACCACACCAAAGGGCCCGTTGCGTGATCAACGTAGGCGGGTGATTCAGTGTCCGGGTTTGTGCTGGGTCATGGCGTCTCAGACGCGTATCGCGTGGGGATCGTGTGCGTGGTCTTTAATCGCTGAGGTCACCACCGCTGTGGGTGACCACGTCGATGGTGTCCGAGCCCGCTGACACTACAAGGAGCCTCTCATGAATCAGTTCTGCCGATGTCCTCATCTTGGGCTGGCGCTGGCTTGCCTTGCCCTCGCGCACACTTCCATCGCAACGCCCATCGGCCCGGGACAGGGTTTGGTGCTGTCACAGGTCGATCTGAGTTTTCCGGCAGTGCCTGCGCAGCCCGCCTCGCAATACGGCCTCGCCGCGGTCAACGTCAGTCAGATGTTGAGTGCTGCAGCGCTGCCCGCAGGAGGGTTCCTGAACATCTCTACAGCGCAGGGCTGGGTGTTGCAAAACCTGCCGATCGACCCCGGCATGACCGCCGCAGGCTACGCGGGCAATTCGATAATGTTCGATCTCGGGTTAGCGCCGGGCCGCCTGACGTCGTTGACGATTGCGGCGGACCTTTCGTCGTCCCCTGTGACCGTGTTCAGTGCCGTCCCAAACCTGAGTTTCAACGTCGGAAGGGTCGAGTTGAACGCCCAGGGCGGGATCGGCCCGCAGGGTGGCGACAGAAGTGGCCCGACGGATCACCGCATCGCGCCTGTTGGCTTCAATGCACAGGGTGAAACGTTTTCGATCTGGCAGCCCAGGCACTCGAGCGTCGAGACAGGGACCAACCAATGCGGGCCGGCTGCCCTTGCCAACAGCTTCCAGTACCTCGAAGCCCGCTACGGACTGACCGGAACGCAAGCCCATGCCGACATCCCGGGCGTGGGCGGGGTGCCGCCCAACTCACGCGTCGGACAGTTCGATCTGACCACCATGCGCGCACAAACGGGCTGCAAGGACGCGCGTGGAAACGACGTGGCCTGCGGTATCACCGAAGAGCAGTTCTTCAAGGGCAAGACGAAGTACATCCAGGACAACGGGTTGGTCAAAAATCTCTCTGTCAAATCGTATGGAGCAGAGAAAGGCGACCAGACCCTCAATGGCGTCTTCATCGACGACCAGACCACCGACGGCCTGACGCTCGTGGATTGGCTGTTGCGCGAATTGCGCCACGGCGAAGACATCGAGCTCTGGCTGGACTGGGACGGTGGCGGCGCTCACATGGTGGACTTGATCGGTGGCGGCATGGTCGCTGGCGTTCCCTGGTTCGCGTGGGTGCATGACTTTACGCAGGGGGACAATTCCATCGGTACCGCGTTCAATGATGGTGGTGTGGGGTATTCGTACTTCGACGCCAAGACGGGCTGCTGGACCAACTACGTCGGCAGCGGTCGGGGCCTGGACGAGATTCAGTGCGCAAGATTCAAGTTCGCGGCATCCGAATCGGTGCCCGAGCCAGGCAGCCTACTGTTGTTGAGTGGTGGCCTGCTGTGCCTCTACGTCCGCCGCCGTCGTCCACCTCAGCGCTGATTCGCCGGCCTGCAGCTCGCGTGGCGCGTCGACCCGCCATGCTGAGAATTGCGATGCCGATGGTCACGCCTGCGTGAGTGGCGAGCGGGCGAAGGTCGGCGCAGTGTCGACCCCTTACGGCCGGCGCCGCACGATCTCCAGCGCGCTGCCCAGCGTGGCGCCGTCCTGGCCCCAGGTGGCGGCGGGCAGACCCGAACGTTCGCCGATGAGCACACCGCCGAGTTCGTCGCTTTGCAGCGCGATGGCCTGGTCCAGTGCCAGGGCCGGCGCCGCCAGCGCGCAGGCCAGGTCGAAGCTGGTGGCCTTGGGCACATGGCCCAGCACCAGGCGCCCGCTGCGGTCGACGGCGGCGAAGACGCGCGCGATCGTCAAGGCCTGACGCGCCGCGATCAGCGGCTGGCCCTTGTCCAGCAGCATCGGTCCGGCCTGCACGGCATGCGTACATCCGGCGTTAGCCCAGTTCTCGGGGGCGCGGCGGCCGGCCGCGATGGTGTCGCTAAGCAGGCGCACGCTCTGGTCGGCGCGCACGCACAGCACGCCGTCGAGGACGCGCGACGCGGTGTTGGCGCGGTTGCGCAGCACGCCTGCGCTTTTGAGCAGGCCCACCGGCACCGGCGCCGACAAGGACTCGGTCATGCCCGCGCTGGCGACGATGCGGTTGCTGCCGGCCACGCCCGCCAACTCGGCCAGCGAATAGCTCGGTGCGGTGTACGAGCCGCGCTGCGCTTTCATCTGGCGCAGTGTGCGCATGTCCACCACCGCCGTGCTCCAGTCTTTCGGGCTCAGGCGCAGCAAACGCATCTCCAGCGTGGCCGCGGCGCTGTGCGTGCGCACCGTCTCGACGCCGCCTTGCTGCGTCACTTGCACGGCGACGGGCTGCGCGCTGCACCCCGGGCTCTGCGCCATCACCGTGCGGCATGCCATCAGTGCGATGAGCACGAGGCCGGCTGCGTGCAGCATGGTCGGCTTGAACGTCATGCGGCTCACGGCCTACTCCTTGGGCAGACGGTGCGTGACGATGACCACCGCATAAAGATAGAAGCGCTCGGCGCCGGGGTGCGGGCCGGGCCTGGCATCAGGCAAAGGCTCGGCGCGCAGGCGCAGGGTGTGCAGGTCGGCCTTGTCACGCAAGAGCTTGGTGATCTCGATGTCCATGCGCAGCGGCTCGGTGTCGTCGGCATCGGCGACACCACCGTAGAGCTTGAGCAGGCCCGACGGATGCAGGTAGTCGTGCGTCGGCGGCAGGTCGGCCTTGGTCAGCTCGAGCTTGTGCTGGCCGCCGCTGCGGTCGGTGGACAAAAGGTTGGGCAGTTGCATGCGCAGCCCCACTTGCTTGAGCACGTCCACACCATCGACCGGGTTGAGCCGCAGGCGCAACAACACACGCTGCGAGTCCTTGTCGGCCTTGAAGACGATGGACTGGTCGTACAGCTCCTGCACATCGCGCGCCTGCCCCGAGGCGCTGTTGCCCGGCGCCGAGCTCAGGCAACTGGGGAAGCCCTCGACCGGCGGCGTGCCGGCCGGGTTGCAGCCGAAGCGCAGCAGCTTGCTGCTGGCCGAGTCGACGTTCTGCGCGAACTGTTCGGACAGCTTGCCGCTGAAGGCGCTGAACTTCTTCAAGCTGCTGTTCACCGGCCCATCGGGCCGCTTCACCTCTTCCTGCACGCGCGCGTCCAGGCCCTTGTCGAGCAGCTTCTGCACTTGCGAATTGGCGCCCACCAGCGCCAGCGGAATACCGACGATGACGCCGGCCAGGCCCCACCAGGTGGAGATGAGCTTCTCGACCTTCAACATGCGCGGCATGGTCTCGGCCAGGGTCTGGTTGACCTGCTTCTTCACCGCTTCGGCGTCGGCCTTGGCACGCGCCGCTTCGGCTTCCTTCAGTGCGCGCGTCGCCTCTTGCGCGGCCAATGCCTGGATGACGATGCGCTGGTCTTCGTCGAACTGCGACATGGCACGCTCCCGCAGGCATGAACGGCTGGCAGTGTAGTCACGCGTTCGCGGCAGAACATCC
Source organism: Rubrivivax sp. (assembly GCA_031365825.1). Classification (GTDB taxonomy): domain Bacteria; phylum Pseudomonadota; class Gammaproteobacteria; order Burkholderiales; family Burkholderiaceae_C; genus Rubrivivax. The sequence continues at coordinate 20,876 of JANLYV010000140.1, forward strand.
CCCACACATGCCTATAGTCGCCGCTACACCCTGAGCTTTGGGAACCGATGCACCATGACTCCCATTCGTCGCGCGCTGCTGCTGGTTGCCGCGCTGCTGTGCCCGGCGTTCGCACGCGCCCAGCCCTTCCCCACCAAGCCGGTGAAGATCATCGTCGGCTTCCCCGCCGGCGGCCCGCTCGATGCCCATGGACGCCTGCTCGCCGACCGCCTGTCGCAGTTGCTCGGGCAGCCGGTGATCATCGACTACAAGGCCGGCGCGGGCGGCTCCGTGGGTGCCGAGTTCGTCGCCAGGAGCGAGGCCGACGGCTACACGCTGCTCTTGGCCAACACCGGCACGATGGTCATCAACCCGGCCATCTATCCCAAGCTGCCGTACGCCACGCTGAGAGACTTCGTGCCGATTGCGCGCACCGCACAGCAGCCGTTGGTGCTGCTGGCCAACCCCGCCGTGCCGGCGCAGACGGTGGGCGAACTGGTGCGTCTGGCCAAGGCCCGGCCGGGGCAGCTGAATTACGGCTCGGCCGGCAACGGCGGCATCAGCCACCTCGTGCCCGAGATGTTCAAGCAGGCCACCGGCACCTTCATCGTGCACATCCCCTACCGCGGCAGCGCGCCGGCCTTCACCGACCTCATCGCCGGGCAGGTGCAACTCATGGCCGAATCCATTCCGCAAGCCGCGCAGTACGTCAAGAGCGGCAAGCTGCGCGCGCTGGCGGTCACCAGCCGCACGCGCAACCCGGCGCTGCCCGAGACGCCGACGATGATCGAAGCCGGCCTGAAGGACTTCGAGGTCGTGGGCTTTTACGGCGTGCTGGCACCCGCGGGCACACCGGCCGCGGCGGTCGAGCGCCTGTCAGCGGCGTTCAAGGCCACGCTCGAAACACCCGACGTGCGCACGCGCATGGTCACGCAAGGCGCCGACCCGGCCTTCCTGGGCAGCGCCGACTTCGGCCGTTTCCTGCAGGGCGAGATGCCGCGTTGGGCCGATGCGGTGAAGCGCTCGGGCGCGCGGCTGGATTGATGTTCAAGCCGCCACCGGCACCAGAAAGTCGCGGCTGATGCCCGCGCCGTGGTCGTTGATGCGGTCGAGGATTTGCGTCAGGTAGTGGTGCAGGCCCATCGACAGGATCTCGTCGATGCGGCTGTACTGCAAGTCGGACTGCAGGCGCCCGGCACGGCG
>JANLYV010000167.1:0-4636 GCA_031365825.1 Rubrivivax sp.
CGTAGATGCCGGCGGCGATGACGGCCGCCATCGCCAGGTAAGGATTGACGTCGGAGCCGGGGCAGCGGGATTCCAGCCGGGTGCTCTTGGCGCTGCCGGCGATGACCCGGAAGCTGGCGGTGCGGTTGTCGACGCCCCAGGTCGGCTTGACCGGCGCCCAGAAGCCGTCGACCAGGCGCTTGTAGCTGTTGATCGTCGGCCAGAACATCGGCGCGAACTCCATCAGACACGCCACCTGCCCGGCCAAATAACTCTCGAAGAGCGTGGACATCGAACGCTTGCTCTTGGCGTCATAGAACAGGTTGTTCTTGCCGTCCGACATGCTTTGGTGGATGTGCCCCGAGCAGCCCGGCAGTTGCTGGTTCCACTTCGCCATGAAGCTGGGCATGATGCCGAAGCGCTTGCCGATTTCGCGCGCGCCGGTCTTGAAGAGAATGGCGCGGTCGGCCTGTTCCAGCGCGGTGCCGAAGGCGATGGCCACTTCGTACACGCCGGGGCCGGTCTCGGTGTGCAGGCCTTCGATGGGCACACCGAAGGCCAGCATTTCGTCCATCAGCGCGTTGAAAAAACCCTTGTGGTCGGCCATGCGCAAGAGCGAATAGCCGAACATGCCCGGGGTGATGGTCGTCGGCGCCACGCCTTGTTTGGCGGCCCAGGTCTGTGGGGTCTCGCTGAAGTTGAACCACTCGAATTCCATGCCGGCCATGGGCATCAGGCCGAGCTTTTCGGCGCGTTTCAAGACGCGCTTGAGCGTCTGGCGCGGGCACACGGCGAAGGGCGTGCCGTCGGCGTTGACGAATTCGCCGAGGAAGAAGGGCACGCCGTTGTCCCAGGGCACGCGGCGTGCGGTGTCGAGGTCCAGCCGCGCCAGCGCGTCGGGGAAGCCGTGCTGCCAGCCGGTGACCTGGGCGTTGTCGTAACACTGGTCGGAAGAGTCCCAACCGAAGACGACATCGCAGAAACCGAAGCCTCCATCGACGGCACCGAGAAACTTGTCGCGGTGCAAATACTTGCCGCGCAACACACCGTCGATGTCGCTGCACGCCACCTTGACCTTCATCGCGCCCTCTTTGCGCACGGCGGTGACGGCGGGGTGTTCCTTCGGGCTGGCCATGTTCGTCCTTCTCAAATTGCGGGCGCGCCAAAGGGTATGCCCATGTCTTGCAGCGTATCAGCCACCGCCGCGACGGCCTGGCGCATCTCTTTACGGCCGATGGCGCCGATGCAGCCGACGCGGAAGGTCTCCACTTGGGTCAGCTTGCCCGGGTAGAGGATGAAGCCGCGCGCTTTGGCGCCTTCGTAAAAGCGCTTGAAGTCATAGGCCGGGTGCGCCGGCGCGTGAAAGGTGACGATGATCGGCGCCTGCATCTCGGGCTTGAGGAATGGCTTGAAACCGAGTGCGGCCATGCCATCGATGAGCGTGCGGCAGTTGTCGGCATAACGCGCCAGGCGTGCTGACTGGCCGCCTTCGTCGATGAACTGCGACAGCGCTTCATGCAGCGCCACCACCACGTGCGTCGGCGGCGTGAAGCGCCACTGTCCCGTGCGCTGCATGTAGCTGTGCTGATCAAACAGGTCCATCGCCAGGCTCTGGCTGCGGCCCGCGCAGGCCTCGAGCACCGCCTTGCGGATGAAGACGAAGCCCATGCCGGGCACGCCTTCCAGGCACTTGCCGCTGGCGGCCACGAGTGCGTCGAAACGCATCGTGCGCGCGTCGATGGGCAGGGCGGCAAAGCTCGACATGGCGTCGACGATCAGGCCCTTGCCGTGTCGTTCGCACACGGCCGCCACCTCGGTCAGCGGATTCTCGACGCCGGTGCCGGTCTCGCAATGGATGAGCACCACATGCGTGACGCTGCTCACCGACTTCAGCCGCGCATCGAGTGCCGCGGCCGACACCGGCTCGTCTTCGTTGAAGGCCATCACGCTGGCACGCCGGCCCATCATCTCGGTGAGCTTGGTGGCGCGCTTGCAGTACGCGCCGTTGTCGAGCACCAGCACATGGCCGTCCCTGGGCACGAGGGTCGCCACGGCCGCTTCGACGCTGAAGGTGCCGCTGCCCTGCAAAGGCACGACGACATGGCTGTCATGGCCGTGCACGATGTCGAGCAGCCGCGCGCGCAGGCTCGCGGTGATGGCGTTGAATTCGCTGTCCCAGCTGCCCCAGTCTTTCAGCATCGCCAGCTTGGTGCGCAGCGTGGTCGTCAGCGGGCCGGGGGTGAGCAGGATGTGGTCTCTGTCCATGCTAGTTTTTCCAGGCTTGGGTGCGGCGTTCGACGAGGCGTGCCAGTGACCAGAAGAGCATCGTGGCCACGCTGGATGCGGCGGCAATGAGCACGGCGCAGGCCGCGGCTGCGCCCATTTCGCCGGCTTCATCGAGGTTCAAGATGGCGATCGACGCCACCTTGGTCTGCGGCGAATACAGGAACACCACGGCCGAGATCGTCGTCATGGCGTTGACGAAAAAGTAGCGCGCGATGTCGATCAATGCCGGCGTGCACAGCGGCAGCGTGACGCGCCAGAAGGTCTTGTAGAACGGCACCTTGAGCGAGGCCGACACGGCCTCGAATTCAGGGTCGAGTGCTTTCAATGCCGTCACCGCCGTGAGGTGGCCGGTGGTGTAGAAGTGCACGATGCTGCACAGCGTCAGCAGCGTCATCGAGTGGTAAAGAAAGTTCAGCGGGTTGCCGGGTTCGTTGAAGAAGAAGATGTAGCCCAGGCCGAGCACCAGCCCCGGCACCGCCATCGGCAACATCGCCAACAGGCGCACCCCGCCGCGCAGCATGGGCGCACGCTGCGTCTTCTCGATCAGGTAGGCGCCGATGAAGACCAGCGCCGTGCCGAAGAAGGCGGTGCCCGCGGCCATCCGCAGGCTGTTGACGAAACCCTCGCCGACCTCGGCATCGAGCAGGCCCAGCGCATAGTGGCGCAGGCTGGGCGTCAGGTCGTAAGGCCAGAAGCTGGCGATGGAGGCGAAGAGCGCCATGCCCAGCATCGCCAGCATCAGCGCCGCGACCAGCAGGCAGTAGGCCGTCATCGCCGCATCGAAGCGTGGCGCGGGCTTGGGGCGGTAAGGCACGGCGCGTGCGCTCAACATCGCCGTCTGCTTGCGGCTCACCAGGTGGTCGACGGCGAAGGTCAGCACCGCCGGCGCCAGCAACAACATCGCCACCACCGCACCGCGCTGGAAGTCCTGCTGGCCGATGACGAGCTTGAAGACATCGGTGGCCAGCACGTTGAAGTTGCCGCCTATGACCTTGGGGATGCCGAAGTCGGTGACCACCAGCGTGAAGACCACCAGGCTGGCGCTGATAAGGCCGTACTTGGCGCCGGGCAGGGTGTTGGTGAAGAACTTGCGCGAGGCGCGCGTGCCCATCGCGTCGGCCGCCTCGTACAGGCGCGCGTCGGCGGCGGTAAGCGCGGTGATGAGGATCATCAGCGCGTGCGGGAACACGGCAAACATTTCCGCCATCACGATGCCCGGCGCGCCGTAGATCTGCTCGATGCCGGTGGCGCTCAGCCAGGCCTTCAATGCGCCCTGGTTGCCGAACCAGTAGATGAGCGAGATGGCCGAGAGCAGCGAAGGTGCCAACAGCGGAATGAGCGTGATGCCGCGCAGCACCGTCTTGCCGCGCATGCGGCTGCGCGTCAGCGCGTAGGCGAAGGTGAACGCCGCCGGCACGGTGACGAGTGTCACCAGTGCCGAGACCCAGACGCTGTTCCACAGGCTGTCGAGCAAGGCCGGCGTCCTGGCGTAGCTGATGAAGTTGGCGAGTGCGACGAAGCGGCCGTCGGCGTCCTGCACGGCCTTCAACAGGATGGCCGCCAGCGGTGCGGCGAGGAAGGCTAACAGCAATAGTGCAATGACAGAGATAGCCGCCTGGGCGATGCGGTCGCCGGCGGTGGCCTTCATGCGCAAGGCCGCCGGCGCACGGGGCAGGGTGGCCGTGGTCATGGCGTCAACCGAACAAACGCAGCCGCTCGGGCATCAGCCGCAGTGGCAGCCGCCCGCCCACTTCCAACCGCTGTTCGGCCAGGAAGTTCAGCGACAGGTATACCGTCAGCTTGTGCTGGCCCAGCGTCGCGCTGCTCACGCGCACCAGGCAATACGACCCCAGGAACTCGATCTTCTCGATCGTGGCCTCGAACACATTGCTGTCGCCCGCCGCGATGGGCCGCGCCAACACGTCTTCGGGTCTCAGGTAGAGCTTGAGCGGCTGGCCTTCGGCGCAGTCGTGCACGCATTCGAAACTGCTGCTGCCGATGCGCACGCGGCCGGCACCGTCGGCCAGCGCCGGCAGCACGTTGATGCGGCCGACGAAGTCGGCGACGAAAGGCGTGGCCGGGTCGCGGTAGACCTGCATCGGCGTGCCCACCTGTTCGATCACACCCTGGTTCATGACGACGATGCGGTCGGCCACCGACAGTGCCTCTTCCTGGTCGTGCGTGACCATGATGGTGGTCACGCCGAGCTTGCGCTGCAGGCTGCGGATTTCCTGGCGCAGGTGCACGCGCACGATGGCGTCCAGCGCCGAGAGCGGCTCATCCAGCAACAACAAGCCGGGTGAGGTGGCCAGCGCACGCGCCAGCGCGATGCGCTGCTGCTGCCCGCCCGAGAGCTGCGCCGGGAACCTGG
>JANLYV010000177.1:0-11361 GCA_031365825.1 Rubrivivax sp.
CTGGGCCGCAGCGGGCATAGGCTTCAGCCTGAACAACAACATGCTGATCATCGCCGGCAGCCTGGTCGGCAGCTCGGGCGCGATCCTGAGCTACATCATGTGCAAGGCCATGAACCGCTCGTTCTTCAACGTCATCGGCGGCGGCTTTGGCGGCGAGACGACCACGGCCGCCGCGGGTGGCGCACAGCAGCGCCCGGTGAAGAGCGGCAGCGCCGACGACGCCGCCTTCATCCTGAGCAACGCCGAGACGGTGGTCATCGTGCCCGGCTACGGCCTGGCCGTGGCGCGCGCCCAGCACGCGGTGAAAGAACTGGCGAGCAAGCTCACGGCCAAGGGCGTGACGGTGAAGTACGCCATCCACCCCGTGGCCGGGCGCATGCCGGGGCACATGAACGTGCTGCTGGCCGAGGCCGAGGTGCCGTACGACCAGGTGTTCGAGATGGAAGACATCAACGGCGAATTCGGCCAGGTCGATGTGGCCATCGTGCTCGGCGCCAACGACGTGGTGAACCCCGCCGCGCAGACCAAGGGCAGCGCCATCTACGGCATGCCCATCCTCGAGGCCTACAAAGCCAAGACCGTGATCGTCAACAAGCGCTCGATGGCCAGCGGCTACGCCGGGCTGGACAACGAACTGTTCTACATGGACAAGACCATGATGGTGTTTGGCGATGCGAAGAAGGTGGTCGAGGCGATGGTCAAGGCGGTGGAGTAGGCCTTGTCGCAAGGCGCCCGCCGCTGGACACATCCTTCGAATCAGGGGATGGCGCAAGCGCCGGTACCGGCGTAACTTGCTGCCTCTTGATGAGGAGCCCGCCATGCACCACCGCTTCCTGAAATCGTTCGCGCTTGCCGCCCTGGTCTGCCTCGCGCCGGCGAGCCAGGCCGACATCGTGACCCACACCGGCAGCACGACGCCGGGTTCGACCTACAACCGCTTGCTTGAAGACCTGTCGGCGCTGTCCGCGGTGGGTACCGCCGTTCGCTACGAGCCGTACAGCTTCAGCGTTAGCGCCGCGGGCACCTACAGCTTCTTGAGCACGGCCAAGTTCGACAACTTCACCTTTCTGTACTCGCCAACGCTCAATGCCGCACTGCCTTTGGTCAACGCCAAGGTGGGCAACGACGATCTGCTGGGCCTCACGACGTCGGGGTTCAGCTTTGACCTGACGCCGGGCGTGAACTACGTGGTCGTGACCACGGGTTTTGCCAACAGCGATTTCGGCGCCTTCAGCAACACCATCGGTGGCCCTGGCACCATCACGCCGGTGCTGCCCGAGCCTGCGCCCACACCGATTGCCGGCCTGGTGACCTTCACCGGCGATACCACCGCGGGCTCGACCTTCAACCGCCCGCTGGAAGACTTGTCGGCGTTGTCGGCGGTGGGCACCGACGTGCACTTCAGCCGCTACGGCTTCAGCGTCGACACCTCGGGCACCTACAGCTTTCTGAGCACGGCCGAGTTCGACAACTTCACGTTCCTGTACTCACCCGCGCTCAACACTTTCCAGCCGCTCGTGAATGGGCTGGTGGGCAACGACGATCTGCTCGGCTTGACGACCTCGGGCTTCGCCTTCGATCTGGTGGCCGGCGTCAACTATGAACTCGTGACCACGGCGTTCAGCAACACCGACTTCGGCCTATTCAGCAACACCATCGCCGGCCCAGGCGCGATCACGCCGAACGATCTGCCGCCGGCCAACGACGTGGGTGCGCCGCAGACTTTGGCCTTGGTGGTGCTCGGCGCGGGCCTGCTCGGCGCCATGCGGCGGCGCCGCGGCGCCTAAGCCGCCGCCGACGCGAGCGCCTGGCGCACGGCCTGATCCAGCGCCAGGCGTGTGCCCTCAAGGTACAGCGCCTGCGCTCGCGCCGCACCGAGCCGCAGGCGCAACAACCGCCGCGTGCGACGCATCTCGCCGGCTTCGATGCGGTTCGGTCGCTGGAACAAGCGCTCCCAATGGTTCACTGCGAAGCCGTGCAGGCGCGCCGCGAGTTCGGCCTGCGCCTGATGCGCGCTCATCACCAGCGCATCGGGCAGATGCAGCAGGCTGTGCGCCAGGCCATGGCCGTGGTGGTGGGCCAGTGCCAGCGTCAGGCTGCGGCGGAAGGCCACGGCCGCTTCGTCACAGCGGCGCGAGCGCACGAGGATGCGGCCCAGCTGGCGCGTGATGGCCACCTGCAATGCCCAGTTGCCGTCGGCCTGCGCCAGACGCTCGCACTCGAGATGGGCAGCCACGCCTTCGTCGACGCGCCCGGTCCAGGCCCACATCACGGCGCGGTTGAGCATGGCCGCCTGCACCATGGCCGGCTTGCCGGCGCGTTCCCACAGGCCTATGGACTGCTCGGCCAGCGTTTCGGCCCGCGCGAAGTCCAGCCGCAGGTTGCTGCTTATCAGCGCCTGCACGCGCATCACGTTGGCCTGCGCGCCCGGCTCGCCGCAGCGCTGGGCCAGTCGTGCGGCCTCGTCCAATGTCGCCTCGAAATCGAGCTCGAACAGGCCCGACTGGTACGACGCCAGCGCCCAGCGGACCAGGGCCACGCTGCGCCGGCGGTCATCGCGCGCCGCAGCCAGCCCGGCTTCGGCGTGGCGCAGCGATTCACCCGGGAAAGAGGCCACACTGCGGCCGATGGCTAACACGTCAAATGAGTCGGCACGCAAGTCGGCGTCGTCGATCTGCGCCAGCGCCAGCTCCAGCGTCTGCATGTCCGACATGGGCAAGATGTCGTTTTCCCAGAAGTCGCGCAGCGCCACCGCCAGCTCCAGTGCCTGGCGTGCGGCGCCGTCGGCCAGGGCGGTGGCGATGCTGGTGTGCACATGCACCAGCTCGGCCATGACGGCGGCGGCGCCCCGATGCACGGCGTGCGGCGCAAAGGCGATGAGCCAGGCACGCAAGCGCTGCCGCGCCGCGCGCGCGGCGTCGGGCGTGAGGTGTTCACCGGCGAACTCGCGCACCGGCTGCAGCAGGTGGTAGCGCGTGAGTTCCTGCGCGTCGACCGTGGTGTGCAGCAGTGAGGCGTCGTGCAGCGCGTCCAGCAAGGGCAGCGCCTGGCTGGCACCGCAGCCGATCACGGCCGCCACGGCCGGCAGCTGCGCCGGTGCCGCCAGCACCACCATCGCCTGCAGCGCGGCCGACTGGTTGGGGCTGAGCTGCGCCCAACTCCAACCGATGACGTGGCGCATCGAGGCATGCCGGGCCGATGGCGACGCACGCTGCGCGCCGCGTGCGAGCAGGTCCAGCATCGGTGTGCCCGCGACTTCTTGCAGTCGTTGCAGCAGTTCGTGCGGCGTGAGGCCGCGCACGCGCGACGCGGCCAGCTCGATGGCCAGCGGCATGCCGGCGAGCAGACGCACCAGCGCCACGATGGTGGCGACATTGCGCACACCGAGCTGGAAGTCGGCACGCGCGGCACGGGCGCGGTCGACGAAGAGCGCCACGGCGTCGTTGTCGGCGGCATCGTTCAGGCTGATGTCCTGCGCCGGCACGTCCAGCCCTTCGAGCGCGAACGCCACCTCACCATCGACAGCCAACAGCTGACGCGAGGTGGCCAGCACATGCAGTTCAGGCAGCGCTGCCAGCAGCCCCGTGATGACCGGGCCGATGGCGTCGCCCATCTGCTCGAGGTTGTCCAGCACCAGCAGTGTGCGCCAGCCCGCGAGCGCGGCGACGATGCGCGGGTAGGCGTCGCCTTCACGGCCATCCAGCCGCAGCGCGTCGCGCACCGTGCCCAGCGCCAGCGTCGCGTCGCTGCAGGCCACCATGGAGATGAAGGCGATGCGCGCGAAAGGCTTCGGCGGGCTGTCGCGCGGCCAGCCTGGCGCTTCACGCAAGGCTTGCGCCACTTCGGCGGCCAGGCGCGTCTTGCCGCTGCCGCCGGGGCCGTGCACGAGCACCAGGCGCTGCGCCTGCACCAGCGCGCGCAGGCGCGAGGCCGGCAAGTCCGCGCCGAAAGTGCGCGTCCAGTAGCTCGGTAGCCCGCTGGGCGGGGCGGTGGCGGCGGGCACAGGCGCCGGCTGGGGCAGCATCTGGGCCGCTGGCGGCATCTCACTTGCTAACGTCGAAGAGGCTGGCACTGGCGACGCCTGCGGCGGTGCCAGCCGATCCCACAGCGCCGCCAGCCGCAGCCGCTCCTCGACCACCCATTCGTCGAAGTAGCCCGGCATCAACTCGCCGCGGTACAAAGCGCGGGCGCGCTCATGTTGGCCGGCGCGCAGCAGCTCCTCGAAGCGCACGGCATCGCAGACCAGTGAACCGGGCATGACGCGAACGATCATGCGGTCGGCCTGCAGCACAGGCTGCGAAAAAGTACTGGGCGGCTCGAGCAGACTCTTCAGCGTCGACAAAGCCTGGCGCAGCCGGTTGCGACCGACTTCACGCGCCACGCCTGGCCACATCAGCTCGATCAGCTCCTCGCGTGCATGCGCGCGTCCCGGCGCCAGCGCCAGGCGCGCCAGCAGCGTGGCCACCGCACGCGACGGAAAGCGCGTCAGCGTCTGACTGGCGCTGTTGGCCTCCACGGCGCCGAGAAGACGCACCGTCCAGCGCGCCTCGACGGCGGGCTGCGGCGCTGGCGCCGCGTGCGGCGGCGCGGGGCGCTGACGGTCAGCAGCAAAGTTGGGTGAGGGCGTGACCATGACCCCGGCAGCATAGCGGGGCCGGGCATGTCGTACCTGCGTCGGACCACACGGCCGTGGCAGTCGCGCACGCGCCGTCGCGGCAGCCCACAAGCCGTCACGCTTGCGACATGGGCTGCGACATGGGCCACCAAACGGGCCATGCCTGGCGCCAGGCTGCTACTTCGTGGCTGCCGCCGGGTTGATGGTCACGCCGCGCTTCTTCAGTTCTTCCACCAGCAGCCGCGCACTGGCGTTGCCGGTCTCGGCCAGGCGCTGCGTGTCGGCCGCCAGCGCGTCGAGCGAGCCACGCAGCTTGGTCGCGTTGTCTACCGTCTGCTGCTGGTTGGCGTAGGCCGTCTGCAAGGCCAGGCGGTCCTGGTGGTGGCCCCAGGCCAGGAAGCTCAGCCACGCCAGCAGCGCCGTCGTGGCCAGCAGCATGGGCACGAAAGGCCCGTGCGATGGCGTGCGGCGCGTGGGTTCGGCCAGCGCTGACTGCAACGGCGGCAGCGCGCTGGCCACGACGGTGTCGTCGCCGGGGCGGGTGTCGGCCGGGTCGAAGTCCACGCTGGGTGCCGGCTTGGGCAGGGTGATGACGGTTTTGTGCAGGTCGCGGCGGATCATTTGCGCACCCCCGGGCCAGGGTTGCCTGCCGGCGCGGCCGCATTGACGCTGTAGCTGATGCCATGGCGCTGCAGCAAAGCACGCACATCTTCGTCGTTATTGCGTGCCCCCAACTCGGCCAGCGCGCGCACGATCTCGCGGTACAGGCCTTCGAGCTGCACTGACTGCTGCACGTACTGCTGGCGCAGCGCCACCTCGGCTTGTGCCGACTTGTTCAGCGTCGCCAGCGCGATGCCGGCCGACGCCGCCGTCAGGCACATCGCTCCCAGCGCCGTCAACACCCAGTATTGCCAACGTGTCATGTTCTGCCCTTTCAGTGCACGGCGCGGCGGCGGCGTGCCACCAGCGAGCCCAGCGCAGCCGCCAGTATCAGGGCCAGCGAGCCGGGCTCGGGCACCGGGTTGGCGTCGGGGTCGACCACGTTGGCGCGGATGATGAGCCGCCTTGTCTGTGCCAGGCCTACGGGGTCGGAGGCGTTCGTGCCGCGGCCGTTGAAGACCACCAAGTCGTCGAAGGCACCCAGCGCGTTGGCCAGGAAGCTGATGGTCAAGTTGCCCGTGGCCTGGCCAGCCGCAAGGCCGGCGAAGGGGTTCCAGCCGCCCAAGCTGAAGTCGTTCACCGCACTCTGGTCAAAGGCGCCGCCCAGTACGTCGGCCGGGCCGAGCACGTCGTTGTCCAGCTGCAGCGTGGCGTTGACGTTGCTGCCCAGGTTGATGGTGCCCAGGTCGAGCACGTAGTCGCTGCCGTTCTGCGTCAACAGGCCCAGCGCCGAGAGCAGGTCGAAGTCGGCGTTGGCGAGGTTGTTGATCTGCGCCAGGATGTTGACGCCGGCATCGGGCCCGGCCGAGGCGTCGGCCATGTCGGGGTTGCGGCTCAGGAAGGCCACGCTGGCGTTGACGTTGAAGACGCCGGCGCTGGTGGTGGCCAGGTTCACGCCGATCTGGCCGCTGCCTTGCGCCAGGATGCCGCTGGCGCTACCGCCGCTGCTGAAGGGGCTGGCGGCGCCGCTCAGGGTGGCCGTCAGGGTGTCGTTCAGTGCCGTTGTGGCGGCCGTGTTGTTGACGCCGATGTTGCGTGCCGCCACCACGTCGCCCACGCGCACCACGCCGAAGTTGAGCGTGGTGTTGGCCAGTTGGCCTGCGGCCGGGGTGTAGACCTTGCCGCTCAGGGCCACGTCCTTGCTGCCGATGCCCAGCGCGCTGAAATTGCTGGTGCCGGCGCCGTCCGAGGCCAGCGCGATGTTGACGTTGCCGCCGAAGCTGCCTGCCGTGGCCGTGGACAGGCTCACGGTGCGCGCCTCCGCCGCACCGGCGGCGATGAGCGCGGTGCTGGCCGCACCGCTGACGACAAAGCCGCTGGGTGCCGCACCGATGGTGCCGCGCAGGCCTTCGCTGAAGCCGTCGGCCGCGGCCGTGTTGCTCAGACTCAGGCTGCCGGTGGCTGCGGCGTCACCCACGCGGCGTGCGGACAATGCCACCGCACTGCTGCCGCTGGCCACGGCCAGGCGGTAAACCTGCGCGCTGAGGTCCACGCTTTGCGACGGCAGTGGCGTGATCACGTTGTTGTTGAAGCTGCCGTCGGAGGCGAAGTTCAGCACTTGCGTGCCGCTCTTGGGGCCGGCCGTGGCCATGCCAGTGAGGCTCACGCTCATCGTGGTGCTGTTCGACGTGCCTGTGGCCAGCGAGGCGATGCTCGTGCCGTTGTTGGCCGCACCGCCGCCGGCCGCGCCGAAGCTGGCGTTGAGGCCTTCGCCGGGGCCGTTGGTCAGGTTGGTGATGGTGAGTTGCTGCACCTGTGTGGCCGCGCCTTCGCGGAACTTGCCGAAGTTCACCGCCGTCGGGCTCAGGCCCGCACTGGCCAGGTTGCCGACGTTGGCGGTGATCACACCGTCCAGGTTGATGACCTGGGTCGGCAGTGCCGTCAGCCCCAAGCCGTTGCCGATGGCGGTGCCGTTGGAGTCGAGCAGGATCTGCACGTTGGCCGTGCGCGTGCCGGTTGTGCTGGTGTTCAGTGTCACCACCATGCTGGTGTTATTGCTGACCCCGGCCAGGAGCCCGCTGATCGCGCCGGCGCCCGAGAAGCTGGTCGCGTCAGCGCCACCGAAGCTTCCGAAAGCCGCGTTGAGCGCCTCGGAGAAACCGTCGGCCGTGGCGTTGTTGCTGATCGTCAAGGTGCGCGTCTGTACGCTGTTGGCCAGCACGTTGCCGAAGTTGACGCCGGCAACTGTGTTGGGCGCAGCCAGGCGGTAGCCATTGGCATTCACCGTCACCGTCTGCGCCGTGCCGAGGTTCAGGCTGCCGAGGCCATTGCTGCCGGTGGTGGTGATGCCGTTGGACTGCAGCTGCACGCTCAGCGTGCCGGTGTTCAGTCCGGCATTGATGGCGCTAACACCCATGTTGAGCGAGCCCTGGTTGCCCGCGGCGGCATTGGCGAAACCACTGCCCGTGGCCAGGCCGGTGGGCGAAGAGACCACCGCCGCCAGGCCTTCCTGGAAACCGACCGGGGCGACCGAGGTGTTGGTGATCAGCAGCGCCTGGCTCTGCGCGCCGGCACCGACGTGGAAGTTGCCGAGGTTGAAGTTCGCCGGCATCGCTGAAGGCGAAGGTTGCGCCACCAGGTAGACATTGCCCGTGACGTTGATGGCGCCGCTGTTGCCCGCACTGGCCGTGCCCAGGCCGTTGCTCACGCCATTGACGGCGCCAGCGGTCTGGTAGTTCACGATCACGCTGCCGCTCTTGGCTCCGGCGCTGGTGGTGTCCACCGAGGCCTTCATCGCCGTGCTGTTGTTGGCGCCGGCAAGCAGGCCGCTGATGCTGCCGCCGTTGGTGCCGGCGTTGCCGGTGCTGCTGCCGAAGCTGGCGTTGAGGTCTTCGCTAAAAGCGCCCGCGGGCGCGATGTTGGCCACCGTCAGCGCGGCCAGGTTGCTGCCACCTGTGCGCTGGTTGGCCACCACCACGGGCGATGGTGTCGTGCTGCCCACGGCCGCGTTGAAAGCGGCCGCGCCGGTGGCCAGCACGAGGTTGAGTTTCTGGTCGGCGATGTTCTCGAAGTTGCTGCGCAGGTTGAGCACCTGGCCGGTCAGGGCAGCCAGCGGCCCGGCAATGGCGGTGGTGAAGTTCACCACCAGGTTGCCACTGTTGCCGCCCAGCGCCGCGGCGTAGTTGGCCGGCGTGACGCCGCTGCCGCTCAAGCGGCCATCGGTGATGTTGGCACCGTTGACGCTGGTCTGGACTGCACCGCGCAGCATGGGTCCGGTGCTGCCGGTGTTGGCCACCTGGTAGCTGAACGGCGTGGGTGTATTCACACGCACGTTGCCGATGGCCAAAGAGGCGTTGGTGGTGTTGCCGTTGCTGACGCTGGCGCCGGTGATGGCTTGCGCGGCATTGGCGCCGGCGACGATCAGGCCGCTGCCGGTGACGCCGGTGCGGCGCTGGAAGCTGTTGCCGCTGCCGGCGGCGGCGTTGGTGTAGTCGCTGGTGATGGTGAGGTTGCCGCTACCCAGGTTGAGTGCAGCGCCGGCCGCGCCCATGGTCAGCGTGCCCTGGGTCTTGGCGCCATTGGCCAGGTTCATGATGCCGGCGGCATCGACTTGCAGCGTGCCCGTGCCCGACAGCGCAGTCGCCACGTTCAGGGTGCCGCTCTGTGCCCGCAGCAGGCCGTTGCTGGTCAGGCCGTTGTCCAGTCCCTGGATCGTGATCACGCCGGCGCCGTCGGAGTTGATGGTGCCGTTGTTGACGATCGCGTTTCCGCTGCCGTTGACGAACTGGCCCTGGCCGACCAGGCCGTTGACGCCTTGGATGGTCACGCCCGAGGCGATCGTCAGCGTCTTGTTGCCGCCGTCGACACCGAGCCGGTTGTTGGCGGCAGAGCCGAACACGATGCTGCCCGAGCCGGCCAGCGTCTGCGTGCCCTCCATGTTGACGACGCTGCTGCTGTCGATGTTGAGCGTGCCGTTGACGGTCATGCCGTTGATGACGCGCACGAACGCGGTGGCACTGGCCATGTCGATCGTGCTGCCGCTGGTCAACGTCACGCCCGAGAGGTAGTTGGCGCCGCTGTTGACCAGCCGGTAGGTCGCGCTGCCGCTGTTGGTGATGTTGCCGCCGGTGACGACGACGGCGTTCTGCAGCACCAAGCCGCCGGTGCTGCTGCGCAACGTGCCGCCGGTGTTCGTGACGTCGCTGTCCAGGCGCAGCACGCTGCCGGCGCCGACGGCTTCGGCGAAGCTCTGGTTGACGAAGGTGGCGCCGTTGGTGTTGATCGTGCCGCCGCTGTCCGAGCTGATCAGGCCCTGGTTGACGAGCGCGTTGCCGCTGCCGTTGACGAACTGGCCCAGGCCGATGGTGCCGTTCTGGCCGCGGATCGTGATGCCATTGGCCACCGTCAAGGTCTTGTTGCCGCCGTCGACGCCGACGCGGTTGCTGGCGGCCGTCGCACCGAAGACGATAGCGCCGCTGCCGCTGAGCGTCTGGTTGCCCTCGAAGTTCAGCACGCTGGTGTTGTTGATGCTGATGGTGCCGTTCAGCACCAGGTTGTTGATGACGCGCTCGAACCCCGCGGCGCCGGCCAGGTCGAGGTTGCCGTTGAGCGTCACGCCGGAGAGGGTGTTGTTGCCGTTGTTGGTCGGCCGCAGGTTGCCGCTGCCGCTGGTGTTGATGACGCCCGAGATCGTCACCGCCTCCTGCGAGATCAGGCTGCCGGCCCCGGCCACCAACTGTCCGCCGAGCGAGCCGGTGAGGTTGCTCTGCAGCGCGATCGTGCCGCCGTTGAGCGCACTGATGCTGCCGTTGTTGGTGACGCCACCACCCAGCCCGGCAAGCGTGATCACGCCGCCGGCCACGTCGGCAGAAATGCTGCCGTTGTTGACTACCGCGTTGCCGCTGCCGTTGACGAGTTGGCCGACGCCGACGATGCCGTTCTGGCCGCGGATGGTGATGCCGCTGCCGATCGTCAGCGTCTTGTTGCCGCCATCGACGCCGACGCGGTTGTTGGAGGCGGTCGCACCGAAGACGATGCTGCCGTTGCCGCTGAGCGTCTGGTTGCCTTCGAAGTTGATCAGGCTGGCGTTGTTGACGTTGATGGTGCCGTTCAGCGCCAGGTTGTTGATGACGCGTTCGAGGGACACGGCGCTGGCCAAGTCGAGACTGCCGTTGAGCGTGACGCCGGAGAGGAAGTTGTTGCCGTTGTTAGTCGGCCGCAGGTTGCCGCTGCCCGAGGTGTTGACGACGCCAGTGATCGTCACCGCCTGCTGCGAGATCACGCTGCCGGCGCCGGCCACCAGTTGGCTGCCGCTGCCACCGTTGAGGTTGCTCTGCAGCGCGATCGTGCCGCCGTTGAGCGCGCTGATGGTGCCGTTGTTGCTGATGCCGGCGCCCAGGCCCGTTAGCGTGATGGTGCCGCCGGCGACGTCGGCGGAGATGGTGCCGTTGTTGACCAGCGCGTTGCCGCTGCCGTTGACGAGCTGACCGAGGCCGATGCTGCCGTTCTCGCCGCGGATCGTGACGCCGCTGGCCACGGTCAGGGTCTTGTTGCCACCGTCGACGCCGACGCGGTTGCTGACCGCCGTGGCGCCGAACACGATGCTGCCGCTGCCCGCCAGCGTCTGGTCGCCTTCGAAGTTGATTAGGCTGCTGTTGTTGATGTTGATGCTGCCGTTGAGCGTCATGCCGCCGACGACGCGCTCCAGCGACGCGGCGCTGGCCAGGTCGATCTGGCTGCCCGCAGTCAACGTCACCCCGCTGAGGAAGTTGTTGCCGCTGTTGGACGCGCGGAAGCTGCCGCCGCCGCTGTTGCTGATGCTGCCGCCGGTGACCGTCACGCCGTTCTGCAGCACCACGCCGCTGGCCGTGCTGCGCAACGTGCCACCGGTGTTGGTGACGTTGCTGTCCAACCGCAGCACGCTGCCGGCGCCGGTGGCTTCGGCGATGTTCTGGTTGGCCAGCGTCGATTGGGAGATGACGATGGTGCCGCCCGAATCCGCGCTGATCTTGCCCAGGTTGAGCAGCGTGTTGCCGCTGCCGTTGACCAGCGAGCCGATGCCGACCGTGCCGGTGTGGCCGCGCACCACCATGTTCGCGCCGAGTGTGGCGGTGGCGTTGCCGCCGTCGACACCCAGCCTGCTGCTG
>JANLYV010000228.1:0-10539 GCA_031365825.1 Rubrivivax sp.
GGCGCGACGCCAGGGCGGATCGCTGGAGGGCAGTCGGCCCGCCAGGGCCGACCGACGCTTGCGCCCGCACCGACCTGAGCGGCCTCGGCTTTGCCGCTCCACCGCTCCACCGCGCCTCGCTTCGACGGGCTCCCGCGGCCGTAGCGGAAGGCAAGTCAATCGAGCTTGATGCCCAGCCGCGTGATCACCGACCCCCAGCGCTTCATGTCGCCGTCGATCACGCGTTTGAAGTCGGCCGCGCTGCCGCCCACCACCGTCAGGCCCTGCGCGTCCAGCGCCTGGCGCACGGCCGGTTCGGCCAGCACGGCGTTGGCGTCGGCGTTGATCTTCTGCACCACCGCGTCGGGCGTGCCGGCGGCGATGAAGAGGCCGTTCCAGGCCAGCGACTCGACGTTGGCGTAGCCGCTGCCGGCCAGTGTCGGCAGCTCTTTCAGCGAGTCGGGCCGCTGCGCGCTGCTCACCGCCAACAGTCGAACCTTCTGGTTGCGCACATGCGGCAACAGCGCGGGCGCAACCATGAAGGTGGCGTCGGCCTCGCCTTGCGCCACGGCCATGGCGGCCGGCGGCGAGCCGTTGAAAGGCACATGCGTCGCCGCGAAGCCGGCCTCGCTCATGAAGAGCTCCATCGTCAAATGCGCCGAGCTGCCATTGCCCAGCGACGAGTAGTTGACCTTGCCGCCCTGCGCCTTGGCCCAGGCCACGAACTCGGCCACGGTCCTGGCCGGCACCTTGTCGGCGTTCACTGCCAGCACGTTGGCCTGGCTTGTGGTCATGATCACCGGGACCAGGTCGCGCGCCGGGTCGTAGGGCATCTTGCGGTAGAGGAAGGGCCCGAAAGCGATAGGCCCGTTGAAGCCGATAGCCAGCGTATGTGCGTCGTTAGCTTTTGCCGCCACGTCGACACCCAACATGCCGCCGGCGCCGGGCTTGTTCTCCACCACCACCGGCTGGCCCCAGCGCACAGCCAGGCGTTCGCTCATCGCGCGGGCGATGAGGTCGAGCGAACTGCCGGGCCCGGTGGGCACGATCAACTTCACGGGCTTGGTGGGCCAGGTCTGGGCTGAAGCGCCGAGCGCGGCGGCAGACAACACGCAGGCAAGCAGCAGACGACGATTCATGGGGTCACCATCAGGGATACAGACCGCGCTCTTCACGCGCGGTGAGGATGCGCTCGCAGGCCACCGCGAAGGTGGCGGTGCGCAGCGTGATCTTGTGTTTGTCGGCGGTGTCCCAGATCTTTTTGAGTGCGTCGACCATGATCTTGTCGAGCCGCACATTGATCTCGTCTTCGCTCCAGAAGAAGCTGGAAAAGTCCTGCACCCATTCGAAGTAGCTCACCGTCACGCCACCGGCGTTGCAGATGACGTCGGGCACCACCAGCACGCCGCGCTCGGCGAGGATGTCGTCGGCGGTGGGTACGGTGGGGCCGTTGGCACCTTCGAGCACGAGCTTGGCCTGGATGCGGCGCGCGCGCTTGGCGTCGATCTGGCCTTCCAGCGCGGCGGGGATGAGGATGTCGCACTTCACGTCCCAGAAGGCTTCGCCGTCCATCGGCTCGGCGCCTTTGAAGCCACCCACGCCACCGGTGTTCCTGACATGCGCCATGACGTCGGCCATGTCGAAACCGTTGTCGTTGAAGACCGTGCCGGTGTGGTCTTGGGCTGCCACGATCTTCGCGCCGGCCTGCGCAAAAAGTTCGGCCGCCGACGAACCGACATTGCCGAAACCCTGCACCGCCACACGAGCGTTGTCCAACTTGAGCCCGAGGCGCCGCGCCGCCTCGCGGCCGGTGACGAAAACGCCGCGGCCGGTGGCCTTCACGCGGCCGAGCGAGCCGCCCAGGTGGATCGGCTTGCCCGTGACGACACCGGTGCTGGTGGTGCCGGTGTTCATCGAGTAGGTGTCCATCATCCAGGCCATGATCTGGCCGTTGGTGTTGACATCCGGAGCCGGGATGTCGCGCTGCGGGCCGATGATGATGCCGATCTCGCTGGTGTAGCGCCGCGTCATGCGCTCGAGTTCCTTGATCGACAGCCGCTTCGGGTCGACGCGAATGCCACCCTTGGCGCCGCCGTAGGGCAGGTTCACTGCGGCGCACTTCACCGTCATCCAGGCCGAAAGCGCCATGACCTCTTCCAGCGTCACGTCAGGGTGGTAGCGCACGCCGCCCTTGCCCGGGCCGCGGCTCAGGTTGTGCTGCACGCGATAACCCTCGAAGTGAGCGACATCACCGTTGTCCATCTCGATCGGCACGTCGACGA
This sequence comes from Rubrivivax sp., assembly GCA_031365825.1. Classification (GTDB taxonomy): domain Bacteria; phylum Pseudomonadota; class Gammaproteobacteria; order Burkholderiales; family Burkholderiaceae_C; genus Rubrivivax. The sequence goes on from JANLYV010000228.1 coordinate 2,262, forward strand.
TGAGCGCACGCTTGGGGCGCTTCAGCGTCTCGGCCCACCGCGCCAGGTGGCCGAGGTAGGGCACGACGCGGTCGACCTGTGAGAGGTAGGTACCCCAGGGGCTGTCGGCCGTGGGCTGCACGAATGAGAGGGGTTCGTTCATGGGTGTCTCCGGGTCGGATGGGTGCATGAGGGCTTCGCCGGCGCGCCCTTCGTGGGGGCACTGGTCGTGTGACTTTCGGCGAGGTGCCGCACTTTAGTGGCGGCGCGGGTGCCGTGGCTGCCGCGGCTCATGCCGGGTTTGCATGAGCTGCCGCAATCTCGCGCATCACGCCACCGTGCTCGGCTTGCGCTTGAACCAGCGAACGGTGTGTTCGCGCGGCACGCGCGCCGGTGCACCGTGGGCCAACAGCGTTTCGTCCAGCGCCGTGCCGGCGTCGTCGGCCAGCGCGGCTTCGCGTGTGGCGCGGATGGCCGCAGCGCGGCCGCTCGCAGGCGTGGCCGCGCCCACGAGGTGGCGCACGATGTGCAGCAGGTTCTCCTTGCCACGCTCGTTGGTGCTGCCGTAACCCTTGATCAGCCGGCCGCACATCGCCAGCTCCAGGCCCAGGGTCGCGTTCTCGCGCGCACCGGCCACCACGGCGGCAAGCCATTCGTCCATGAGCTCTTGCTCCAGCGCAAAGCGCTGGCCGCGGCGGCGCTGGCCTCTCAGGCTGGCCAGTACTTTGAGCGTTAGCACGCCGAAGATCGCGTGCGTGCCCAGCTTGACGGCGAAGGCCCAGGGCTCGCGGCCGGCGCTGATGCGGCGGCGGTCCCAGGCCGTCAGGCGCCGCGCCAACGTGGCCGGCAGCAGCGCCGCGAACTCGGGCACGCCGGGCTTGAAGTGGTCGAAGGTCTTGACGATCTCGTCGTCGCGCGCGCCTACCTCGTGCCGGATGCGCGCCACGCGGCTCGTGGCGAGCTTCAACTGCGCCACGCGCACGATGTCGTCGAAGGCCATCCACAGCGCCAGCCAGCGTGTCATCTCGGTGGTGATGGCGCCGTCGGGTGAGTCAACGGCGCGCACGCGCGCCAGGCGCTCGTCGTACAGGCGCACGTAGTCGGCGTCCTGGTAGTCAGCCAGCCTTGCCCGCGCTAGCGCCAGCAGGTCTGGCACGGCCGGCATCAGCGCCGCGGCCACCACCTCGCGCTGCTGCGTGCGTTTGGCCATCTGGTCGAAAGCCAGACCGAAGCCACGCAGGCTGGACTCGACCGCCACGCCGCCGGCGCGAATCGTGTCTTCGAACACCGTGCGCGTGAAGCTTGCCGGCAGCACGCCGCTGGCGGCGATGGCGCCGAGCATCACGCTGCTCAGCGCTGTGCCGGCCTGGCGCGCCATCGCGGCGAAGTCGAGCAGCTCGCTGGCGCGGGCATGTCGCTGCAACACCTGCAGCAACGCGCCGCTGTCGCTGCGGCCGTCGGTCAGCACGGCCTTCTCGGCCACCGTCAGCACGCGCGCGCTGGCGCTCAGGATCAGCGTACGTTCAGCGTTAGCGAATCCAAAGCCCACCTGGCGTACGGTTTCCAGCAGCTCGCTGCTCACCAGCAGGTCGATCTCGCCCGGCACCGGGCTCAGGCTGAACGTGGCGCCGCGGCCGGCCTGCGGTGCAATTTCGAGGTAGTAGGTGGTGGCGCCGGTGCGCTGCGCCACGCCGGGGATGGAGGTGCTTTGCGCCGCGTGTCCGGCGCGCACGGCGGCAGCGTAGATCCACTCGGCGAGCACGCCGCCGCCTTCGCCGCCAAGGGCGCAGACGAGGATGGTGATGGGCCGCGAAGGCTCGTTCATTCCGCCTTGATCCCGGCTTCCTTGATAAACGCGCCGAAGCGCTCGCGGTCCTTGCCCTGGCGCTCGATGAATTCGCTTCGGCTCCAGGCGGCGAGCTCGCCGCCGATGCCCTTGATCACGTCCTGCACCTTGGCAGTCGCCAGCGCCTTGTTGATCTCTTCGTGCAGCTGCGTCAGCACGCCCGACGGCAGGCCGGCCGGGGCGTAGACGCCGAACACCGTATCCGCATCGAAGCCGGCCATGCCTAACTCGGCAAGTGTGGGCACATCGGGCAGCGCCGAAGCGCGGCGGCCACTGCCCACGGCCAGCAGTTTGAGCTTGCCTTCCTTGGCATGGCGCAGCCCCGGGCCGGGGTCGAACATGAACTGCACCTGGCCGGCGAGCAGGTCGCCCAGGGCCGGTGCCGCGCCTTTGTAGGGCACGTGCACGGTGCTGATCTTCGCGGCGCGGTTGAACATCTCGCCGGCCAGGTGCGGCGAGCTACCCTGGCCGGCCGAACCGTAGCTGAGCTTGCCCGGGTTGGCGCGGGCATAGGCGATGAACTCGGGCACGCTGGCTGCGGGCACGGAAGGGTGGGCCATCAGGTAGACCAGCACACGCGCCACGCTGGCCACGGGCACCAGGTCTTTCTCGGCGTCGAAAGGCATCTTCGTGTAGAGGAAGGGGTTGACCGTCATCGCGCCGCCGCTGCTCATCAACAGGGTGTAGCCGTCGCCCGGCGACTTGGCGACGGCGTCGGCGCCGAGGTTGCCGTTGGCGCCGGGTTTGTTCTCCACCACCACCGTCTGCTTGAGCTGCTCGCCGAGCTGCTGCGCCAACGCGCGGCCGATGACATCGGCCGCGCCGCCCGGCGGGAAGTTGACGACGAGCCTGACGGGCTTGTTGGGGAAGGGCTGGGCCTGCACGGCCGTGGCAAGCAGCGCCAGGGCCAGCAACACATAACGTCGAAACATCACGGAGTCTCCTTCGTTGATTCAGGCCGGCCGCAGCCAGCCGGTGACGGTGGCGCGCAGCCCCGCCAGCAGCCGCTCGTGCCAGCGTGGGAAGCGCACGATCTCAGCGCGATAAAAGCTCGGGCACAGCGTTGCGGCATGGGCGTTTTCGCCGCACAGGCCGCAGCCGACGCAGCCATCGATGACGGTGGCCACGGGGTCGACACGCAGCGGGTCGGGGTTGTCTTTGAGCGTCAGCGTCGGGCAACCCGAGAGGCGGATGCAGGCGTGGTCGCCGGTGCATACGTCTTCGTCCACGCCGTACTTCACACGCTGCACGCGCCGGCCCTTGGCCAGCAGCGAAGCCAGCCAGGGTTTGATGCGGCGCTGGCGCTCAAGCTGGCATTCGCCCTCGGCGATGATGATCTTGAGGCCAGCGTAAGGCGTGGTGAAGGCTTCCTGCAAGACGCGGCGCATGCTGTCGACCTCGTAGCTCGGCACCACGCGCAGCCATTGGGCGCCCATGCCTTTCAAGGTGTCCTCGATCGATTGATCGGCATGCACGATGCTGCGGCCCTTGTCGGCGGCCTCGGCCTTCATCGCTTCGGTGGGCGTGGACAGGATGTCCTGCGTGCCGGTGGCCGAGGTGTAGCCGTTTTTCATGATCATCAGCACGGCGTCGTCCTGGTTGAACAGCGCGGCCTGCACGCCGGTGATCAGGCCGTTGTGCCAGAAACCACCGTCGCCCATGATGGCCAGCGAGCGCCGCTGCAGGGCCGGCGAGACGCCTGCGCGGCTGGCCAGGCTCATGCCGTAACCCAGGATCGAATGGCCGGAGTGGAAGGGCTCGAAGGTGGCGAATGCGTGGCAGCCGATGTCGGCGGCGATGTGCACCGGGCCGACGTTTTGCTGCGCCAGCTTCAGCGCCGAAAACACCGGGCGCTCGGGACAGCCGATGCAGAAGGTGGGCGGGCGCGGCGGCAGCGTGATGGCCGCAGCCACCTCGGCGCGGCGCTGCGTGATCGTTGCGAGCCACGTGCGCGCGGCGTCGACGTTGACCGCGGGCAGCTGCGCCGCGACAAAGGCTAACAAGCCACGCACCAGCACTTCGACGGTGTATTCACCCGCCGGCGGCAGCAGCTCCTTGCCGAAGACGCGGGTTTGCACATCGAGCCGCCTTAAGCCCATCACCAGATCTTTTTCGATGTACTCGGGCGAGCCTTCTTCGACCACCAGCACCGCCACCTTGCCGGCGCAAAAGGCACTCAGCTGCGATGGCACCAGCGGGCAGGTGACGTTCAGCACCAGCAGCGGCAGCAAGCTGTGGCCTTCGTCTTCGGCCAGGCCGCATTGCTGCAAGGCGCGTTGCAGCGAGTTGAACAAGCCGCCTTGCACGATCAGCCCGACCTCGTGGTGACGGCCGTCGTGAAGTTCGTTCAGCCCATGCAGGGCGATGTAACGCTGCGCCGCCGGGATGCGCTCATCGACCTTGAGCTTCTCGTGGCGGAAGGTCACCGGTGGATGCGCCAGCCGCATGTAGTCGAAACGCGCCGGCTCGGCAATGAGGTCGTGTTTGCCGAAGGCCGGCGCGCGGTTGTTGCGCGCCACGAAGCTGCCGCGCACGTGGCAGGCACGGATGCGCAACTCCATCAGCGCCGGCATGTTGCTGGCCTCCGACAGCGCGAAGGCATGTTCGACCATGGCCACCATGTGGCCGAGTTCGGGCCGTGGATCGAACAGCGCCATCGTGCTCTTCAGCGCGAAAGCGTGGGTGCGCTCCTGGATCACGCTGGCGCCCTCGCCATAGTCTTCACCGACGATGACCACCGCGCCGCCCACCACGCCCGGCGACGACAGGTTGGACAGCGCGTCGGCCGCGACGTTGGTGCCGACTATGCTCTTCCACGTCACCGCGCCGCGCAGTGGGTAGTGGATCGAGGCGCCGAGCATGGCCGCGGCCGAGGCCTCGTTCGAGCAGGCCTGCACATGCACGCCCAGGGTGTCGAGGTAGGGCCGCGCCTGCACCATCACATCGAGCAGATGCGAAATAGGCGAGCCTTGATAACCACCGATGTAAGCGACACCCGACTGCAGCAGCGCCTTGGTGATGGCCAGGATGCCTTCGCCATGGAAGACCTGCCCCTGCCCGAGCTTGAGCTGTTCGATCTCGCGCTGGAATTGCACTTCCATGATGGGGCCAATGTAGGCGGCGCGGGGGCGAGCGCAAAGCCGGGGAACCACCCCCTACACTGCGCCGGCATGGAAACCCTGGCATTCATCGGCGGCGGCAACATGGCCACGGCCATCGTCGGCGGGCTGCTGCGCGCGGGCACCGCAGCGGGCTCGATTTACATCGTCGAGCCCTGGGTCGAACAGCGCGTGCGACTGGCGGCGAGCTTCCCCGGCGTGACGCTGCGCGAAGCCGCCGACGCCACGCTGGCGACGGCGCACACGGTGGTCTGGGCCGTCAAGCCGCAGCAGTTCAAGGACGCCGCGGCACCGTGCAAGTCGTTCGTTAGCAACGCCCTGCAGCTGTCCATCATGGCGGGGGTCACCTGCGCCAGCCTGGCCGCGGCCACGGGCTCCACCACCATCGTGCGCGCCATGCCCAACACACCGGCGCTGATCGGCCAGGGCATCGCCGGTCTGTATGCCACGGCGGCGGTGAGTGCCGCGCAACGTGCGGCTGTCGAGCAGGTGCTGGCGCCGACAGGAAGCCTGTTGTGGGTGGCGCAAGAGGTCGACCTCGATGCGGTGACGGCGCTCTCGGGCTCCGGCCCGGCCTACGTCTTCTACTTCATCGAAGCCATGGTCGATGCCGGCGTGCAGATGGGCCTGCCTGCGGCGCAGGCGCGCCGCCTGGCGCAAGAGACCTTCGCCGGCGCGGCGCAGCTGGCGATGCGCAGCGACGAGTCGCCTGCCATCTTGCGCGAGCGGGTGACGAGCAAAGGCGGCACGACGTTTGCGGCCATCACCGCGTTGGACGACGTGGCGGTGAAGGCAGCGTTCATCAAGGCCCTGCACGCCGCGCGTGACCGCGCCGCCCAACTCGGCGCCGAATCCTGAGCCGTCAGCGCCGCGCCAGGTCCACGACCACGCCGGCGAACACGGCGAAACCCAGCCAATGGTTCAGCCGGAATGCCTTGAAGCAGCCGTCGCGCGTGCGTGTGCGGATGAGCGTGAAGTGCCACAGCGCCTGCCCGGCCGCGGCCGAGATGCCCAGCCCATACCAGCCGCCCAGGCCCAGCGCCAGCCCGAGCCAGGCCCACAGCCCCAGGTACAGCGCGTAGAAGAGCATTACTGCCAGCACGTCGTGTTGCCCCAGCGCGATGGCCGAGCTGCCGATGCCGATCTTCATGTCGTCGTCGCGGTCGACCATGGCGTATTCGGTGTCGTAGGCCAGCACCCAGAACAGGTTGCCCAGCAGCAGCGCCCAGGCGTGCGGCGGAACGGCGTCGGCCACGGAAGACAGCCGCCACTCACTGCCGCCGAGCACGGCCGCAAACGCCATCGGAATACCGAAGCTGAAGGCGATGCCCAGCACCGACTGCGGCATCGTCACCACGCGCTTGGCAGAGGGGTAGGCGACGGTGATGGCCACCGCGGCGAATGACAGCATCACCGTCGGCGGATTCGTGCTGAGCACCAGCGCGAAGGCCAGCAGCGCCAGCACCACGCCGAGTTGCAGCGCGTCGCGCACCGACAGCGCGCCACTCGTGACCGGGCGCTGCGCGGTGCGCTCGACATGCCGGTCGAATTCGCGGTCGGCGACGTCGTTGACGCAGCAGCCGGCGCTGCGCATGAGGATGGTGCCGAGTACGAACACCCCCAGCAAATGCCAGCCCGGCCAGCCGTCGGCGGCGATCCACAAGGCCGAGAGCGTGGGCCACAGCAGCAACAGCCAGCCGGCGGGGCGGTCCCAGCGGACGAGCTGCAGGTACAGCGCAACGCGGCGGGTGAGGTCGGGTGGGCTCGGGTTGTTCACGGCAGCGGATTATCGGGGCCGCTTGCACAATGTCGGCCATGCACCCAGCCCTGTTGATCGACCCCGAAGTGGCTGCCGCCTTGCAGGCGGGCCGGCCCGTGGTGGCGCTTGAATCCACGCTCATCGCCCACGGCATGCCCTGGCCGGCTAACATCGAAACTGCACGGCGTCTGCACGCCGAAGTGCGCACCCACGGCGCGGTGCCGGCGACCATCGCCGTGCTAGGCGGCAAGCTCTGCGTCGGCTTGACGGACGCGCGGCTGGACATCCTGGCGCGGCGCGGCCCGCAGCTGCCCAAGGCGAGCCGGCGCGACCTGCCCTGGCTCATCGCGCAGGCGCTCGATGGTGCGACCACCGTGGCGGCGACGATGGTCATCGCGGCCATGGCCGGCATCCGTCTCTTTGCCACCGGCGGCATCGGCGGCGTGCACCGCGGCGCCGGCGAGAGCTTCGACATCTCGGCCGACCTGCAAGAGCTGGCGATGACGGATGTGGCGGTGGTGTGTGCCGGTGCCAAGGCCATCCTCGACCTGCCGCTGACGCTGGAGTACCTGGAAACCTTCGGCGTGCCGGTGATCGGCCACGGCACCGACGAATGGCCGGCCTTCTACACGCGCGACAGCGGCCTCGCGCTTGAACACCGCGCCGACGATGCGGCCACGCTGGCGCGCGTGCTGCATGCGAAGTGGCAGCACGGCTTGCGCGGCGGTGTGGTCATCGCCCACCCGATCGCGGCCGAGCACGCCATGCCGCGCGCGCGCGTTGACGCCGCCATCACGCAGGCGCTGGCCGACGCCGCCGCGCAAGGCATCCGCGGCAAGGCCAGCACGCCGTTCTTGCTGGCGCGCGTGAGCGAGCTCACGGGTGGTGAAAGCCTGGCCAGCAACGTGCAGCTGGTGCTGGGCAACGCGCGGCTGGCGGCGCAGGTGGCAGTGGCGTACGCTGCGCTGCACTGAATTCGCGGTCGCAGCCCTGCCTGGCGACAGAATGGTTCAACACTTCACGACGGAGACACCCCATGCAACTCTCGCCTGAACAACTGGCGCACTTCGAGCGCGACGGCTACCTCTTTTTCCCCGGCCACTTCACGCCCGAAGAAGTGGCGCTGATGAACGCCGAGGTGCCGGCGTTGTATGCGCGACGCGAGGCTTACAACGTGCGCGAAAAGGGCAGCGACGCGGTGCGCACGAACTTCGCTGCGCACCTGTACAGCGCGCCGTTCGCGCGGCTGGCGCGGCACCCGCGCATGATCGAGCCGGTGCGGGCGCTGCTCGGCGAAGAGCTCTACATGCACCAGTTCAAGGTCAACGGCAAGATGGCCTTCGAAGGCGATGTCTGGCAGTGGCACCAGGACTACGGCACCTGGCTCAACGACGACATGATGCCCAGCGCGCGCGCGATGAACATCGCCGTCTTCCTCGACGACGTGAATGAGTTCAACGGGCCGCTGATGTTCATTCCCGGCAGCCACCGCCGCGGTGTGGTTGACGCCCGGCACGACCTGACCACCACCAGCTACCCGCTGTGGACCGTGAGCCATGATTTGATCGCGCAGCT
>JANLYV010000233.1:0-11386 GCA_031365825.1 Rubrivivax sp.
GTTGCGCCGCTCGTCGGGACGCAGGGCCGTGAGGCGCTCGCCGATCGTCATCAGGTCGCGCGGCCGGAGCAGGGTGTGACGGCAGACGTACTCGAACGCGTCTTCCTCCTCGCGGGTATAGGTGTCAACGACGCTGGTGCGGCCGGCGCGCGCACGCACCAATCCGCTCGAAGCCTTTCTCGGCCGCAGTTGCGTCACCGACACCTACACGCACGAAGAGGAAGACGCGCTCGAATTCATCTGCCGCCACACGCTGCTGCGGCCGCGCGACCTGATGACCATCGGCGAACGGCTGGCCGCGTTGCGCCCCGAAGAGCGGCAACACGAGCTGCGGCTGAAAGAAGCCGTCGACCAAGCGGCGAGCGAAATCGCGCAGGAGTACCTGGCCGAGGTCGCGCCCTACATCGGCGAGCTCGACCTCGAACCGCTGCTGGCGCGGCTGCCGGGGCAGATCCTCACGCGCGCTGAAGTCGAAGCGCTCGAGCCCGAGACCGACGAGCCCGGCGCGCGGCGCGTGCTGTCGGTGCTGTACCGCGTGGGCCTGCTCGGCTACGTGCAGCACGACCGCATTCGTGGTGAATGGCGCCAGCGTTTCCTGCGTCCGGGCGAGGCCACGCTCGATGGCGACGGCAACCTGCCGCCGGCGACGCACTACCTGCTGCACCCGGTGCTGTCGGACATGATCGGCAGCCTGAACCCGGCCTACCTGCAGCGCATCGACCGCAGCAATGTCGTCGGTTACGACCGGCCCTGGCGCGACCCCAGCCCCAGCGCCAATTTCGCCGCGCAAGAGCGCATGAGCTGCGTGCTCAAGGCCGACGTGCAAGGCTTCGGCAGCCTGATGCGCGCCGGCACCGACGTGCCGGTGCGCAAGGCGCTCGAAGAAGCCGTGCGCGAATGGGCGCCGGCCGCGGCCATCGTCGAAACCGGTGCCGGCGACGCCGCACTGGTGGTGGCCGATGACCCGATCGCGCTGGCGCAGATGGCGCGCCATGTCATCGACCATGTTTATGCCGTGCCGGGCCAGCCGCTGCTACGCGTGGCGCTGCACTACGGCCCGGTGCAGACGCGCCAGCGCGACACCGACCTGGCGCACGAGATTTTCGGCGGCGACGCCATCCTGTGCGCCGCGCGCGTCGAGCCCATCGTCGAGCCCGGGCAGATCTGGGCCACCGAAGAATTTCGCCAGCAACTGCTGCAGCGGCCATCGTTGTGGCGCACGGTGGTGCTCAGCGGCAGCGGTGGCGACGAGCGCTTCAACGCGAAGAAGCAAGGCAGCGACGAAGACGACCTGTGGCTGCGGCTGTACCGGCTGGAGTTCTGATCTCCAGGGGGCTCTAGGCGGGCCCGGCGTACCGTCCGCGCCCCGAAGCTTTGGCCTGATACAGCATCGCGTCGGCGCGGGCCACCAAATCTTGCCAATCCACGGCTGCGTCCACGCCGAAGGCTACGCCGACGCTCGCGCCGATCTGAAGGGCGAGCGCGCCAACCTCGAACGGCGCGCCTGCTGCGGCGATGACTTTCTCGGCCACAACGTGCGCGTGCGCGCTTTCGCGAACGCCCGCCAGTGCGATCGCGAACTCGTCACCCCCCAGGCGAGACACGGCATCCGTCGGACGGACGGCGCTCAGTAACCGTTGTGCGAACTGCTGCAGAACCTTGTCACCGACGGGGTGCCCGTGCTTGTCGTTGACGGGCTTGAAGTGGTCGAGGTCGATGTACAGCAGCGCGAGCGACCGCGCGCTGGCCTCGCCCTGCAGGTGCGTGTCCAGATACTGCTCGAACCCCTTCCTGTTCAACAGGCCGGTCAGCGGGTCCCTTTGCGCCAGGTGCTGCAGGCGGGTCTCCTTGAGCTTGTGCTGCGTGATGTCCTGCGCCACGGCCACAAAGCCATCGATGGCACCACCGTCCATCCACAGCGGGATGTAGCTGATGGCGAGGTGCTGAGCCACCTTCTGACCGACGTACGCCTTTTCGAAGTTCACGGTCTCCCCGGTCAGCACCCGCTCCACCCAAGGCAGGCTTCGCTCGTACTCCGAGTGACCCAGTACCTCGCGCAGGGTGCGCCCGATGATGGTTCCTCGTTGCGCACCTGCCCATCGCTCGAACGTGCTGTTGACGAACCGGTAGCGTCCGTCGGCGCCGACGACCGCAACGATGGCGGGTATGGCCTCGGTCACCGAGCGCAGCGTCGCGGCCTGACGCTCCTGTTCGTGCCTGGCGCGGACCTCGTCGGAGATGTCCCGCATGATGGCCGAGTAGCGGCTCACGCGGCCGTCAGCGCCGCGGTGTGCGATGACCATGTGGTTGACCGGAACGACGCGCTGGCCGGCTGCGTACACGGTCGTGTTCCCGACCCACACGCCATTGGCCTTGGTGGCCGGCACGATGACCTCGGCAAAGATGTGGTTGGTCTCAGGCGTGTTGAACTCGGTGAAGTTGCGGCCGGCGAGGGACTCGTCCAGACCTATCCCCAGCGATTGCCGCACCGCCGGGTTCATGTAGACGATGTTGCCGCGCCAGTCGGTCTGCACCACGTAGTCGGTGGTGTTGTCAAAGATCGTGGTCAGTTCTCGCAGCGCGCGCTCGGCCGCACTCCGTTCGGTGATGTCGATGCCGGTGGCGTAGAACCCGCGGACCTTGCCGTCGTCCCCGATGTCCGGAATCAGCCGGCTCTCGATGCGCACGCTCTTTCCGTCCACCACCTCCTCGAACTCCAGGCGCTGCTCCTGGCCGGCCAGAACTGCGCTGACAGCCGGTCCGACCACGCTGTCCGATGTACCCGTGATCAGCTCACGGCGCGTGCGTCCCACGATCGCTTCGCGTGGCAGCCCGAAGCGCCGGCAGTGGGCGAGGTTGACAAAGCGGTACCGCGTCTCGGCGTCGAGGTAGGCAATGCGTACCGGCAGGCTGTCGGTGACCTTGCGCACGAAGCTCTCACTTTCGGCCAGGCGTTGCTCGAGTTCCTTGCGCTCGGTGATGTCCTGGAACGCACCGATCAGCCGAACGGGCTTGCCCTCCTCGAGCTCGGCCTGACCCTGGGCGCGCACCCAGATCCGGCGGCCACTGGCCGTCACCAGGGGCAACTCCAGGTTCCAAGGGCTGCCGTCCCGAGTCCCCTTGTCGACCGCGGTCGCAATCTCGGCCCGACTCTGCGGCGAGTAGAACGCCGTCGCGCTTTCAAGCGTGGGCACGAACTCCGGCCCAACCTCATGGATGCGGCGTGTCTCTGTGCTCCATTCGAGCGTGCCGGTCGCCAGGTCAAGTTCCCACCCGCCGACCCGCGCGACGCGCCCTGTGCGCTCGAGAATCGCCTGATTCCTGAGCAACGCCTGCTCGGCCTTCCTGCGTTCGGTGATGTCGCGCCCCACCGAGTGCAGCGTGGCTGCGCCTGCGCCGTCGCGCTGCAGACTGTTGGTCCAGGACACCCATCGGACCCTGCCGTCCTTCGCCAGCATTCGGTTCTCGCTCTTCGCCGGCGGTCCGCCGCCCATGACGGCGTCAATCCTCCGCCGAACCTGCTCCCGGTCCACCGGGTCGACGTGATCAAACAGGTTGGCACCGACCATCTGGGCCGGTAGCAGCCCGAAGTGCCGCGCGTAGGCCGGGTTCACGTAGGTGAGTTCCCCGTCGGGCTTGGCCAGAGACACCAGTTCCGACTGCTCTTCGAGGATGGCCTTGATCCTTTGCTCGCTCTCGACCAGCCGCAACAACACCGGTCTCACCTGGCTGCGCTGTGCGTAGATGGCCAGCGCGATGATGCCGATGACGGCCAAGGCCAAAACATTCACGCGCGCGCGCAGCGGCGCGTAGAGCGTCTCGACGTCGGTCTTGACGGCCAGCCCCAGGCCGAAGTCCTTGATGGGCGCAAACGCCGAGACAACGTCGATGCCGCGCGGGTCTTTGGCGAACAGCACACCGCGCTCACCGAGCACGGCACGGATGATGGGCAGGGCCGGCTGGCCCTCGGCGTCGAACATGGGCAGTTCGAAGTGCGCGCGTCTGAAGCGCGTCGGGGCGCAGACGGCCTTGTCCCGGTTGCGGCTGCAGATCGCGGCGTCGGCGGTGTCGTTCGACGCCCTGACTTCGCCGAGGAGGCGGTCGAAGAGCGGAAGGCGTTGCTCGGTGACCGACCGGCCGACCCTTTGTCCGCCACTCAGGACATCGTTCTCGGCCACGAGCAGGTACCCGCCGTCCCACGCCAGGTACGCGGTCTGGCCGGCGTTGTGCATCGGGTGCACCACCTGGGCCTTGCCGCCAACCATCGAGCCCGCGCCGCCGACCAGCGCACCCTCGGCGTTGTGGAACTCGACCCCAGTCAGCTCGGCTGTTAGAAAGCTGTCTGCGACCTTCTGCAGAAAGTCGCGCGCCGCAGCGTCGTCCACGTTCTTGCTGAGCTTGTCCAGGGTCTGGGTCACCGTCGGCCGGGTGGCCACCGTTCGAGGGAACCACAGACTCACGTCGATGGCGTGGGCGAGCGAGGTTGCCGTCGTCGTCGCCGTCAGGAACATGTTCTGCGAAACGGACTTCTCGAACGTGTCGCGCATGACCGCGAACCCCGCGACGCCGCAGCTCAGAGCCACGAGCGTGATCACCGCCAACGAGCGGCGTCCGATGCGGCGTTCGAACTGATGCGCCTGCTCGGGGTTGAAGCGCTGGGACTGCTCGTGTAGCAGCCAAAGCCCAGCCGCCAGGAGCGACAGGCCGAAGGCGGTCGGAGGCAGGATGCGGTTGAAGCCCGCGACCCTGTAAAACTCCGCCAGCCCAAGAAAATAGCCGGCCAGGCCGCTAAGGCCAATGGCGGCCACGACTGTCACCAGCACCAGGTAGCTGGCTCGCCGCCACCCCACCAACGGGCGGCGCCAGAGCCAAAAGGCGACGCCGGCCAGCAGGAAACCCAAGCTGGCGTTCGGTGAGATTCGCCCCGGATAGGGGTTGGCTGACGTAGGCACCGAACCCTTGGGGCCGATGTCGATGCCAAGCGAGACGCCCGAGACGGCTTCGAACAAGAACCCCAGGGGCAGCAGGACCAGAGCACTGACGCACACCACCGTGATTCGGTCGAGCCCCACGCGGCGAGCCGGCAACGCGGCCACAAACAAGCAGGTGCCGGCGGCCGCAAAGAGCAGTGGGTTGATGGCGCCGAGTTGCTCCGAACCTGGCAGCACCTGAGAGATGACTTCTGCGTGAAAGAGCCACCGGGCGCCAATGGCCGCACCAAGCAAGCCCAACATCAGGCCCGCCACCTGTGCCGCGGTGATTTGCAGTATCTGCACGGATGCCTCCAGAGCCAGCCTCGTTGTGCCGGTCGAATTCTTGGATCCACCCCCTGCCACCGGCAAAGCTTGCCGACACCAGCGGTCGGCTACGCCCAAGAGTATCCCTTGCAACTCTCGGCGCGAAGCCGAGCAGTGGCGGGCATAGGCCCGGTATTTCCACCGCGCGTGCACGTTATCCTGCGCGCCAATCCCGCGACGCCCCGCTGCATGAGCCACACCATCGATTCAAGCCCTGCCCTGCCGCGCAACCCCGGCATGCCGCTGGACTTGGCGCGTGTGCGCGCGGCGCGGGTCAACCAGCCGGCGGTGATGCGCCGCGTGGCGCAGCTGGGTGGCGGCCGCTCGCTGAAGAAGAACTACCAGGCGGCGTGGTTGGTGCGCGCCATCCAGTGCATGGACCTGACCACGCTCGCCGGTGACGACACGCCCGGCCGCGTGCGCCGCCTGTGTGCCAAGGCGCGGCGCCCGTTGGGTTCAGCGTTATTGACTTCGCTGGGGCTTGATGAGCTCAAGGTTGGCGCCGTCTGCGTGTACCACGAGATGGTGGGCGAGGCAGTGGCTGCGCTTGCCGGCAGCGGCATCCCGGTGGCGGTGGTGTCCACCGGTTTCCCGGCCGGGCAGACGCCGAGCGAAACCAAGCTGCGCGAGATCGAACTGTCGGTCGCGGCCGGCGCACGCGAGGTCGACATCGTCATCAGCCGCCGCCATGCCTTGACGCACGACTGGCGCTCGCTGTACGACGAACTGCGTGCGTTCCGGCAGGCCTGCGGCGACGCGCACCTCAAAGCCATCCTCGCCACGGGCGAGCTGCAGACGCTGGAAAACGTCGCCCGAGCGTCGTGGGTGGCGATGATGGCCGGCGCCGACTTCATCAAGACCAGCACCGGCAAGGAAGGCGTCAACGCCACGCTCGATGTCTCGCTGGTGATGGTGCGCGCCATTCGTGAGTTCTTCGGCGAGACCGGCTTTCACGTCGGCTACAAGCCCGCCGGCGGCATCTCGTCGGCCAAGCTCGCCACGCAATACCTGGCGCTGATGAAAGAAGAGCTGGGCGACCGCTGGTTGTTGCCCGACCTCTTTCGCTTCGGCGCGTCGAGTCTCTTGACCGACATCGAACGCCAGCTCGAACACCATGTCGAAGGTTTCTACAGCGCCAGTTGGCGCCACGCCCTGCCCTGATCATCCGAGCCCGCATGCCCAATGTGACTGACATCCTCGCCACCATGGATTACGGCCCTTCCCCGGAGAGCGCGGAGGTGGCTAACACCTGGCTTGAGCGGCACCAGCGCCGCTTCGGCCACTTCATCGGCGGCAGCTGGCGCGCGGGTTCCGAACACTTCGACAGCGTCAACCCTGCCACCGGCAAACCGCTGGCGGCGATCGCCCAGGCCACGCCCAAGCTGGTCGACGCTGCGGTGTCGGCAGCGGCCAAGGCGCTTCCCGCGTGGTCGGCACTCGGCGGCCACGGCCGCGCGCGCCACCTCTACGCGCTGGCGCGCGCGCTGCAAAAACATGCGCGCCTCCTGGCCGTGCTCGAGGTGCTTGACAACGGCAAGGCGATCCGCGAAACGCGCGATGCCGACGTGCCGCTGGCGGTGCGCCACTTCTACCACCACGCCGGCTGGGCACAGCTGCTCGACAGCGAGATGCCGCAGCATCAAGCGCTGGGCGTGGTCGGGCAGATCGTGCCGTGGAACTTCCCGCTGTTGATGCTGGCGTGGAAAATCGCGCCGGCGCTGGCTTGCGGCAACACGGTGGTGTTCAAGCCGGCCGAGCAGACTTCGCTCACCGCGCTGCTCTTCGCCGAGATCTGCCAGGAGGTCGGCCTGCCTGCGGGCGTGGTCAACATCCTCACCGGCGACGGCGCGGTGGGACAGGCCATCACTACGCACCCGGGCATCGCCAAGATCGCCTTCACCGGTTCGACCGAAGTCGGCCGCGCGATTCGCAAGGCTACGGCGGGCAGCGGCAAGAAGCTGAGCCTGGAGCTTGGTGGCAAGTCGCCCACCATCGTCTTTGCCGACGCCGACCTCGACGCTGCCGTCGAGGGACTGGTCGACAGCATCTGGTTCAACCAGGGCGAAGTCTGCTGCGCTGGCTCGCGATTGCTGGCGCACGAAGGCACTGCGCAGCAGCTAACGTCCAAGCTGAAAGCACGCATGGCGAAGATTCGCGTCGGCGACCCGCTGGACAAATCGACCGACATGGGCGCATTGGTCGACCGCACGCAGTGGCAGCGCGTCAACGGCTTCGTCGAGCGTGCGCGTGCCGATGGGGCTGACGTGTTTCAGGCCTGTGCCAGCCCGCTGCCGGCTGGCGAGCACTGTTACTTCCCGCCCACGCTGGTGAGCCAGGTCGAGTCGGCGAGCGAGATCGTGCAGCAGGAAGTCTTCGGCCCGGTGCTCACGGTGCAGACCTTTCGCACGCCCAATGAAGCGGTGGAGCTGGCCAACAACACGCGCTTCGGCCTGGCCGCCTGCATCTGGAGCGAGTCGATCACGCTGGCGCTCGAAGTCGCGCCGCGGCTCAAGGCCGGTGTGGTGTGGATCAACACCGCGAATCAGTTCGACGCGGCCTGCGGCTTCGGTGGTTACCGCGAGTCGGGCTATGGCCGCGAAGGTGGGCGCGAGGGGCTGCGCGAATACATGAAGCTGCGCGAGACGCCCGCGCCGCGCAAAGCCGCCGCGGCACGCAAGGCGGTGGCGGCAAAGAGCGTGGTGGTCAGCGACCCCGGCGCCATTGACCGCAGCGCCAAGCTCTACATCGGCGGCAAACAAGTGCGCCCCGACGGGGGCTACAGCCGCGAGGTCTGGGCCGGCAAGGCGCTGCTGGGCCTGGTGCCCGAAGGCAACCGCAAGGACATCCGCAACGCCGTCGAAGCCGCGCGTGCGGCCAGCGCCTGGGAGCGCCAGAGCGCCCACGGACGCGCGCAGGTGCTGTACTACCTGGCCGAGAACATGCAGGCACAGCGCCAGCGCCTCATCGACTGCTTGGCCCCTGTGTCCGGTACCGCGGCAGCGGCGGCCGAAGTGCAGGCCAGTGTCGAATGCCTCTTCACGTTCGCCGCCTGGGCCGACAAGTACGACGGCGCCGTGCACCAGCCACCGATGCATGGCGTGACGCTGGCCTTGCACGAAGCCATTGGCACCATGGCGCTGGTGGCGCCCGAGGCCGCGCCGCTGCTGGGCCTGGTGTCGCTCATCGCGCCGGCCATCGCCATGGGCAACCGCGTGGTCGCCGTGCCGTCGCCTCTGCAGCCGCTTGTCGCGGCCGAGCTCTACCCGTTGCTGGACACCTCCGACGTACCGGCGGGCGTGATCAACCTGGTCACCGGCGACCGTGATGCGCTGGCCGATGTGCTCGCCGCGCACGCCGATGTCGACGCGATGTGGTGGCCCGACGCGACGCCGGCGCAGGCGCAGCGCGTGGAGGCGTTGTCGGTGTCTAACCTCAAACGGACGTGGACAGGTTTTGCCGGCCATGCCGACGCCCGCGCGCACCTCGAACAGGCGGTGCAGGTGAAGAACGTCTGGGTGCCGTATGGCGTTTGAGCGGCACGGCGGCGCAGCCTGGTAGGGTTCCGTGGACATCGCCATCGTCGGCGCCGGCCTGGGCGGACTCACCGCCGCAGTGGTGCTGCTGCAACGTGGCCACCGCGTGCGCATCTACGAACAGGCGCCACAACTGGCCGAGCTGGGCGCAGGGATTCAGATGAGCGCCAACGCGATGAAGGTGCTGGACGCGCTGGGCCTGCGCGCGCGGTTGGCGCCACTGGCCGTGCGGCCCAAGGCCTTCGAGTTCCGCCGCTTCGACACGGGCGAGATGCTGCATCGCCTGCCCCTGGGCGACGCGCACGAGCAGCGCCACGGGGCGCCCTACTTCCAGCTGCACCGCGCCGATCTGCACGCGGCTCTGGTCGATGCGGTACTTGCACGTGACGCCGGGGCGTTGACGCTGTCGGCACGGGTCACGCATGTCGACGAAGAGGTCGACCGGGTTCGCGTCGCCTTTGCCAACGGGCAAAGCACACGGGCCGATTTGCTGCTCGGTGCCGACGGCATCAAGTCGGTGGTGCGCCAACACCTCTTCGGCGCAGGCGAGAGTGTCTTCACCGGCCAGGTGGCGTGGCGCTGTCTGGTGCCCACGGCCAACATCCCCGAGGACTTGCGCACCGACCTCGTCTCCACGCTGTGGTGCGGGCCGCGCAACCACGCCGTCACCTACTACGTGCGTGGTGGCGCGATGCTGAATTTCGTTGGCTGCGTCGAGCGAGCACGGCCCATTGACGACGAGGAGTCGTGGACCGCGCGCCGGCCCTGGTTTGAACTCGATGCCGACTACGCCGGCTGGCATCCGATGGTGCGCGCCGTGGTCGAGCGTGTCGACCGCGAGCAATGTTTCCGCTGGGCGCTGAACCATCGCCCACCAAGTACGCGCTGGAGCAGCCGGCGCATCACGCTGCTGGGCGACGCCGTGCACGCCACGCTGCCGTACATGGCGCAAGGCGCCGCCATGGCCATCGAAGACGCTGCCGTGCTGGCGCGCGCGCTCGAGCTGCCGAGCCCACTGCCCGAACAATTGCGAGCCTACGAAAGCCACCGCGCACCGCGCACCGCCCGTGTGGTGCGCGAAAGCGCCGAGATGGGCGAGCTCTACCATCTCGTCGACGCGCAGGCCATGCGCGAGGCCTTTGCGACACGTGACATCGCGCGCTCGCGCAACGAGTGGCTCTACCCTTACGACCCGTGGCAGGCGAACATCACCCCTGCAGCCACCGCCGGCTAACATCCAAGACGAAAGCACATCCATGAATCTCACCCGACGTACCGTCTTGCGCAGCAGCGGCCTGCTGCTGCCCGTCTTGGCCCAGGCGCAGGCCGCGTGGCCACGCCAGTCGATCCGCTTCGTCGTGCCCTTTGCGCCCGGCGGCACGAGCGAGATCGTGGCACGCACGGTGGCCAACGAACTGACCAAACAGCTCGGCCAGACCGTCTACGTCGACAACAAAGGTGGTGGCGCCGGCATCCCGGCGATGGTCGACGTGTCCAAGGCTGCGCCCGACGGCCACACCATCATCCTCGGCCATGTCGGCTCGCTGGCAGTGAACCCGTACATCTTCCCGAACCAGCCCTTCGACGTGAACAAGGACTTCATGCCGGTCACGCTGCTGGCCAAGGTGCCCAACCTCTTTGTCGTGCACCCCGACGTGCCGGCCAAAGACTTCAAGGAGTTCGTGGCCTACGCCAAGAAGAACCCCGGCAAGCTCAACTACGGCAGCGCCGGCAACGCCAGCGCGGGCCACCTGGCGATGGAATACCTGAAGCTCGTCACCGGCATGTTCATCACCCACATCCCTTACCGCGGCACCGGCCCGCAGCTGACGGATTTGCTGGCCGGCCGCACGCAGGCCAGCAGCGCCGGGCTGCCGGCGCTGCTGGCGCACATCAAGAGCGGCAAGCTGCGCGCCATTGCCGTCGGCACGCCACAGCGCCTGCCTGCCCTGCCCGATGTGCCCACCGTGGCCGAGATGGGCTTCAAGGACTTCGAGACTTCACAGTGGTACGGCATCCTGGCGCCCGCCGGCACACCGCGCGAGGTGGTCAAGCGGCTGCAGGAAGAGTCGCTGAAAGCGCTGAAGAGCAACGCCGTCACCGAACGTTTTGCCAGCGACAGCGCCATCGGCGGCGGTGGCCCGCCAGAGGAATTTGCAGCCTTCATTGCCAAGCAGCAGAAGATCTGGGCCGACATCGTCAAGCGCGCCGGCATCAAGCCGGATTGAGCCCAACGGGGCCTGACTGAACGGGCGAAGGGCCATGGAACTGGCGCGGATCGATCTCCTGCAGCGCATGCCGGTCTTTGGCGGCCTGGAAGAGCCGGCCCTGCGCCGGCTGCTGGAGCGCGCCACACCCGTGCGCCGCGCAGACGGCGAAGCCTTCTTCCACCGGCGCGGCTTGGCGGCCGCACAGCCTGATCGCGTCAGCGCTGCAGGCTTCGGTACACCGCCGTCTCGAAGTTGACAAAGCCCGGGTAGGACGCCACGTCCTGAAACGGCAGGATCTGTGAACCCCAGAAACCGCCGATGCCGTTCTTGCGGTCGATCCAGAAGA
>JANLYV010000241.1:0-1998 GCA_031365825.1 Rubrivivax sp.
GCTCAGTGGACGCTGGATGGCAGCGGCGACGGTCTTCCTCGACAACCGTCAGCGCCTGGGCCGGCCAGGCTTTCTGGTGCTGACACCCTTGCTGCTGGACGATGGCAGCGCCGTGGTGGTGCAGCGCGGCTGGCTGCCGCGCGAGTTCATCAAGCGCACACGTGTCGTGGCGCCGCCGCTTCCGCGAGGCGAGGTGCGCGTGAGCGGGCGCATCGCCCCGGCACCGCCGCGGTTGTACGAGTTCGACGCTGCTGCTTCGGGGCCGATCCGGCAGAATCTCGACCTCGCTGCCTACGCCGCCGAAGTCGGCCAGCCGCTGCGGCCGCTGTCGCTGCTGCAGCTCGCGTCGGGCGAACCGGCGGCCTCTGCCGATGGCCTTGATCGCGACTGGCCACAGCCCGCGGCCGATGTGCACAAGCACTACGGCTACGCCTTCCAGTGGTTCGCACTTGCCGGCCTGATCGTCGGCCTCTTCGTCTGGTTTCAACTCATCCGCCCCCGCCGTGCCTGCGCCCAAACCTGAACCCCTGAGTTTCACCGTGCACAGCGTCGCTGCGCCCGAGAGTGACCACCCGACGCGGCGCACCCGGGCCGGCCGCCTGAAGATGCTGCTGGTGCTTGCCATCTGCGCGGCGCCCGTGGTCGCGTCCTACCTCACGTACTTCGTCATCAAGCCGCAGGCGCGCACCAACTACGGCACGCTGATCACGCCGGTGCGCGCCTTGCCGGCGCTGGCGTTGACGGCCCCCGACGGCAGCGCCGTGGCGGCCAGCGCGCTCAAGGGCCAGTGGCTGCTGCTCGTGGTTGCGCCTTCGGGCTGCAGTGCGGCGTGCGAAAAGCTGCTGTTCATGCAGCGCCAGCTGCGCGAGATGCTGGGCCGCGAACGTGATCGCATCGACAAGGTCTGGCTCATCACCGACGGTGGCAGCCTCGCACCAGCGCTGCGCGATGCGGTAACAGCCGCGCCGGCGGTGACCTTGTTGCGCGCCGACCCGGTGGCAGTAGCTCAATGGTTAGCACCCGAGGCCGGCCATGCCTTGCAGGACCACCTCTACCTGGTGGACCCGATGGGCAACTGGATGATGCGCATGCCAGCGGTGGCCGAGCCGGCGCGTGTGAAACGCGACCTCGACCGGCTGCTGCGTGCGGCTGCCTCGTGGGACCGTGCCGGCCGGCCCTGATGCGATGAGCGCCGACGCTTGGGCCGCTGCCGTACCCATGGCACGTATGGTGCTGCTGGTGCTGGTGATCGCACTGCTGCCGCTGTCCTGCGTGTGGCTGCGCCGGGGCGGCACGCGCACTCACTCGCACTCGCACTCGCGCCTCGCCGCACTGACGGCGATCACGCTCTTCCTGACATTCGACCTCGTGATCTTCGGTGCTTTCACGCGCCTGTCGGACAGCGGTCTGGGCTGCCCCGACTGGCCCGGCTGCTACGGCCAGGCCAGCCCGCTGGGCGCCATGGCCGACATCCGCGCCGCCGAACAGGTCGCCCCGACCGGCCCGGTGAGCCTGCCCAAGGCCTGGATCGAGATGATCCATCGCTACCTGGCGATGACGGTCGGTGTGCTCATCGCCGTCATCGCGCTGGTGAGCTGGATCGAACGCCGCCGCCTGCCGTTTTCACCGGGCCTGCCGCTGCTCACGTTGGCGTGGGTCGTGGTGCAGGGGCTCTTCGGCAAGTACACGGTGACGCTCAAGCTCTACCCGGCCATCGTCACGCTGCACCTGCTCGGCGGCATGGTGCTGCTGGCCTTGCTGGCGCTGCAACACGAAGCCTTCCGGCAGCGGCCGATGGTCTTGACGCAGGGCACGCGCCGCGCGGTGGTGGTCGCACTCGCCGTGTTGGCTTTGCAGATCGCGTTAGGCGGCTGGGTCAGCACGAACTACGCCGTGCTGGCCTGTCGCGAGTTCCCGCGGTGCGACGGCCAGTGGTGGCCGGCGATGGACTTTGCGGCCGGCTTCGCGCCGCTGCGCGAACTGGGCCGTTCCGCTGAT
>JANLYV010000259.1:0-3515 GCA_031365825.1 Rubrivivax sp.
CGTGATGTGAGAGCACGATCACCGCGGCCGAACCGATGAAGCAGCCATAGGGCTGCAAGGTGTCGAAGTCCAGCGGGATGTCATTCATAGCCGCCGGCAGGATGCCGCCCGACGCACCACCCGGCAGGTAGGCGTAGAAGCGGTGCCCGTCCAGCATGCCGCCGCAGTATTCGGCTATCAATTCCTGGATGGTGATGCCCGCCGGCGCCAGCTTCACGCCCGGCTGCGCGACGCGGCCCGAGACCGAGAATGAACGCAGCCCTTTGCGGCCGTGGCGGCCGAGAGCTGCGAACCACGCGCCGCCTTTTTCGACCAGCTCGCGCACCCAGTACAGCGTCTCGAAGTTGTGTTCCAGCGTCGGCCGGCCGAAGAGCCCCACCTGCGCGACGTAGGGCGGGCGCAGGCGCGGCAGGCCACGTTTGCCTTCGATCGATTCGATCATCGCCGACTCTTCGCCGCAGATGTAGGCGCCGGCGCCGCGTCGCAGGTGGATGGCCGGCAGCGCGGCGTGCGGCAGCGCCTGCTGCAGCTTGGCGATCTCGGCCGTGAGCATCTCGCGGCAGCCGTGGTATTCGTCGCGCAGGTAGATGTAGATCTGCGCGATGCCCACGGCCCAGGCGGCAATCAACATACCTTCGAGAAAACGATGCGGGTCCTGCTCCAGCAGCACACGGTCCTTGAAGGTGCCGGGCTCGCCTTCGTCGATGTTCACTGCCATCAAACGCGGCGCGGCTTCGGCGCGCACGATGCGCCACTTGCGGCCGGCCGGGAAGCCCGCGCCACCCAGGCCGCGCAGGTCAGCTTCTTCCAGCGGCTTGATCACGCTTTCGACATCACGCGTGCCGGCGAGGCATTGCTCAAGCAGTTGATAACCCCCGGCTTGACGGTACGCTGCGTAATCAGTAACGCCGGCATTCATGGCCGCGGGGTGGCGCACTGCAGACGCCGCCACAGCTGTCACGATGCCCTCAAGTTGTGCGTTAGGTATCGGGTTCTGCCCGACCACCGCCACCGGCGCCTGTTCACAACGGCCGACACAAGGTGCGGCAATGACGCGAACGTCGCTGCCGAGCAAGGCCGGCAGGCGTGCCAGCAGCTTCTGCGCACCGGCGAGCTCGCAGGACAGCCCGTCGCACACACGCACCGTCAACGCCGGTGGCGCGGCCTGGCCTTCCTTGACGATGTCGAAGTGGTGATAGAACGAAGCGACTTCATAAACCTCGGCCTGGGCCAGCGCCATCTCTTGCGCCAGCGCCGCCAGGTGTGCGGCCGACAGGTGGCCGAAGCGGTCTTGAATGGCGTGCAGGTGTTCGATCAGCAGGTCGCGCTGGCGCGAGGCCGTGCCGAGCAAGGCCTGCACTTGCACCAGCGCCTCGGGCTCGACGCCGCGGCCTTTGGGCATCTGGCGCTTGCGCTCGCGCGATGAACCGTTGTCTGAGGCGGCTGCAGCGGGCGCAGCTGCAATAGGAATGACTCGGCTCATGGGGCGATGGGTCCGTGGTTGCGGCAGCGCCGGCTTCAGATGACGTGTTCGCTGCGCAGCGCCGCGATGTCTTCGCGGCTGTAGCCCAGCTGTTGCAGCACCTCGTCGGTGTGCTCGCCCAGCAGCGGCGAGCGTGTCACTTCGGTGGCGCTGTCGCTCAGCTTGATCGGGTTGCCCACGCTCAGGTAGGTGCCGCGCGTGGGGTGGTCGACCTCGACCAGCGTGCCGCTTTCGCGCAGCGACGGGTCAGCGGCAATCTCTTTCATCGACAGGATCGGCCCACAGGGGATGTGGTGGCCATTCAGGATCTCCATCGCCTCGAACTTGGTCTTGGTCTTGGTCCAGGCTTCGATGCGCGCGAAGATCGGCTTCAGGTGCAGCAGCCGTGCCTGCGGCGTGGCGTAGGCCTCGTCGTCGACCCAGTCGGGTTCGCCAATGACCTCGCACACCGCCGGCCACACGGCCGCCTGCGTGATGAAGTAGATGTAGGCGTTGGGGTCGGTCTCCCAGCCCTTGCATTTGAGGATAGAGCCCGGCTGGCCGCCACCCGAGGCGTTGCCGGCACGCGGCACGGCGTCGCCGAACTTGCCGTCGGGGTACTGCGGGTACTCGTGCATGGTGTGGGTGCGATCCAGCCTTTGCTGGTCGCGCAGCTTGACGCGGCACAGGTTCAACACGGCGTCCTGCATCGGTGCCAGCACCTTCTGCCCGCGGCCGGTGGTGTGGCGCTGGTGCAGCGCGGCGACGATGCCTAACGCCAGATGTAAGCCTGTCCCGGAGTCACCGATCTGCGCGCCCGTCACCAGCGGCGGGCCGTCGTCGAAGCCTGTGGTCGAGGCCGCGCCGCCGGCACATTGCGCCACGTTTTCGTAGACCTTGCAGTCTTCGTACTGGCCCGGGCCGAAGCCCTTGATCGACGCCAAAATCATGCGCGGGTTCAGCGCCTGGATGTGCTCCCAGGTGATGCCCATGCGGTCCAGCGCGCCCGGTGCGAAGTTCTCCACCAGCACGTCGCAGGTCTTGATCAACGCGTCGAGCACCTCGCGGCCTTTGGCCTTCTTGGTGTCGAGCGTGATCGAGCGCTTGTTGTGGTTCAGCATCGTGAAGTACAGACTGTCCACGCCGGGCAAGTCGCGCAACTGAGCACGCGTGGCATCGCCCTCGCCTGCGCGCTCAACCTTGATGACATCTGCGCCCATCCACGCCAGCAACTGCGTGCAGGTGGGGCCAGACTGGACGTGGGTGAAATCGAGGATGCGAACCCCGTCTAACGCTTTGCTCATGATGAATCCTGGGGAGAGTTTAAAAATGGGTGAGTTATTCAGCCTTCAATCAACTGGCTGATCAACCGCAATGAGTTTGGGCTTGGGCGGGCGAACTTTGGCCCACAGGCGTGACAACAACGGCCAAAAAAGCAGAACCAACGCCAAGCTTGCAATCGAGCCGACCAGCGGGTTCGACCACAAGATCGACAGCTCGCCTTGTGACAGCAACATCGACTGGCGGAATGAATCTTCGGCTTTGTCGCCGAGCACCAACGCCAAAACCAGTGGCGCCAGCGGGTAATCAAGCTTTTTGAAGACATAGCCGACCACACCAAACAGCATCATGAACCAGATGTCCAACATGGCGTTGTGTACGGTGTAAGCACCGATCGCGCAGATCACCACGATCACTGGCGCGATGATCGAGAAGGGAATGCGCAAAATCGACGCGAATAGCGGCACCGTGGTCAGCACCACGATCAGGCCGACAAGGTTGCCCAAATACATGCTGGCAATCAAGCCCCAGACGAAATCTTTCTGCTCTACAAAAAGGAGCGGCCCGGGTTGCAGACCCCAGATCAACAGGCCGCCGAGCAACACCGCTGCCGTGGGGGAGCCTGGAATGCCCAAGGCCAGCATGGGCAAGAGCGCGCTTGTGCCGGCGGCATGCGCAGCGGTCTCGGGTGCGATCACGCCTTCCATTTCACCCTTACCAAAGTTGTTGCCGTTTTTTGACATCTTTTTGGCCAGACCATAGCTCATGAACG
>JANLYV010000265.1:0-14263 GCA_031365825.1 Rubrivivax sp.
GGGGGGTTGTTTATGACGTGCTATGCCGCCATGGTTGTTGGTCACCGCGCCCCGGGGGGCGCACCGCGCCTATGGAATAGGCACGCCGCGCCCGTGCACTTTCACACGACAGTGGCGCCCGGGGCCGGTGGTACATTGAAACGGCTGCGAGATGACACATGCCGGAAACCAGCCCAGAAGGTTTTGTCCTGCCACCCCAAGTCGAGGCTTGGTTATCGCCGTTGAGCGACGAACAAGCGTGTGGCCCCGACCTCGCCTACGACGCCGACTCGCTCGAACTCGCACAGGCCGTCGCCGGCAAGCCTGAATCGCAGTTCGCGCCGGCTGAACCACCGGATTGGGGTCGCGCGCGCGACCTCGCCGAGTCGCTGTTCGCCCGCACCCGTGATCTGCGCGTGGCACTGGCGTGGGGCCGCGCCAAGCTCAACCTCGACGGTTTTACCGCACTGCCTGAAGTGCTTGCGTTGCTGCACGGCCTGCTTGAACGCTATTGGGATCAGCTGCACCCGATGTCCGACGCCGACGATCGCGAGCATCTTGCGCGCCTGTCGGTGATGGGCAGCCTGGACAAGCTCGATAGCTTGCTTGGCGACGTCCGCAACTCGCAACTGTCAAGCGACGCGCGCCTGGACGGCTTGCGCCTACGCGATGTCGAAGTGGCTCTGGAGCGATTGCCGGCGCGGACCGAGGAAACGCCGCGCACCAAAGGGCAGGTTGTTGCCATGTTGGCAAGCAACGCCGATGTGGCTGAGGCCTTGCGCACTCAGGTCAAAGCGTCGCTGCACGTGCTCAAGCTGACTCAGGCACTGATGGCCCAGCACTTCAGCCTGGACATGGGCGTGGATCTGACCTCGCTGCGCGGCATGTTGGCGAACCTGATGTCGGTCATGCCCGCGCGTGTCGACGGCGGTGCGGACGTGGTCGATGCCACAGCCGCCAACAGCGTGGCGCCCTCGCGCGCGGGCGGCGGAGTGCTCAGCATCGACACGCGTCAAGAGGCCGTGCGCGCCATCGAGATGGTCTGCGTTTACCTCGAGCGCCATGAGCCCACCAACCCTGCGCAACTGCTGTTGCGGCGGGCCGCGCGAGTGATTGACAAGAACTTCCTGCAGTTGGTGCGCGAACTCGCACCCGATGCAGTGAAGGATGTGGCACGAATCATGGGGGTCGACCCCACTACGATCAACGATCAGAATTGAGCACTTTGCAGAAACTGACGCCAAAGGCATGATGCCCCGACGTTGGCCCGAACACTCCAGCAGCCACCGCCGGCACCTGCGGGCGGCCTCGACCTTGTTCCGATAGCGGAGAGCACCATGGGAAGCAGCCAGAAATTCATTGCCCGCAATCGCGCCCCCAGGGTGCAGATTGAGTACGACGTCGAGCTCTACGGCGCCGAAAAGAAGATACAGCTTCCTTTCGTCATGGGCGTGCTTGCCGACCTGGCCGGCAAACCCGAGGAGCCCTTGCCGCCAGTGGCAGACCGCAAGTTCCTCGAATTCGACATCGATAACTTCGACAGCCGCATGAAGGCCATGAAACCCCGAGTGGCCTTCATGGTGCCCAATACGCTGACGGGCGAGGGCAATCTGGCGGTCGACCTGACCTTCGAGACCATGGATGACTTTTCGCCGGCGGCGGTGGCCGCCAAGGTCGAGGGTCTCAAGCAGCTGCTTCAGGCGCGCAACCAGTTGGCCAACCTGGTGACCTATATGGACGGCAAAGGCGGCGCCGAAGAGTTGATCGCCAAAGTGTTGAACGACCCCGCGCTGCTGCAAAGCCTGGGTGCATCTGCCAAGCCCGCTGATCAAGCCTGAGAACCCCACTGCCGGAGAGCACGAACATGGCTGAACAACAATCCGCAAGTCCCGCTTTCGCCGGCGTCACGCTGGAAGGCAACGACTTCGCCGCCTTGTTGAAGAAGGAATTCAAGCCGAAGTCAGACGAGGCCTTGACCGCCGTCGAAACAGCGGTGCACGCGTTGGCGCAACAGGCGCTGGTCAACGCCAAGTTGATCAGCACCGACACGGTTTCGAGCATCGAGGCGATGGTCGCCGCCATCGACCGCAAGATGACCGAGCAGGTCAACATCATCCTGCACCAAGCCGACTTCCAGAAGCTCGAATCGGCGTGGCGCGGCCTGCATTACATGGTCACCAACACCGAAACCGACGAGTTCCTGAAGATTCGCGTGATGTCGATTTCCAAGCTCGACCTCGGCAAGACGCTGAAGCGCTACAAAGGCACCGCCTGGGACCAATCGCCCCTCTTTAAGAAGCTCTACGACGAAGAGTATGGTCAGTTCGGCGGCGAACCTTTTGGTGCCATCGTCGGCGACTACCACTTCGACCATTCGCCACCTGACGTCGAGTTGCTGGGCGAGATGTCCAAGATTGCGGCGGCCGGGCACGCACCGTTCATTGCGGGCGTCTCGCCCACAGTGATGCAGATGGATTCGTGGAGTGAATTGGCAAATCCTCGCGACCTGACGAAGATCTTCACCACGCCAGACTACGCGGGCTGGCGCTCGCTGCGCGAAAGCGATGACGCGAAGTACCTTGCGATGTGCATGCCACGCTTCCTGGGTCGCCTGCCCTATGGCGCGAAGACCAATCCCGTGGAAGCCTTCAGCTTCGAGGAAGACACGGTCGGCGCCGACCACGACAAGTACGCCTGGTGCAACGCAGCCTACGCCATGGCCACCAACATCAACCGCTCGTTCAAGCTCTATGGCTGGTGCTCGCGCATTCGCGGCGTCGAGTCGGGCGGTTCGGTCGAAAACCTGCCTACCCACACCTTCCCGACCGACGACGGCGGCGTCGACATGAAGTGCCCGACCGAAATCGCGATCTCCGACCGTCGCGAGGCCGAGTTGTCCAAGAACGGCTTCCTGGCCATGATCCACCGAAAAAACTCCGACTTCGCCGCGTTCATCGGTTCGCAGTCGCTGCAAAAGCCGTTCGAGTACGACGATCCGGATGCCACCGCGAATGCGGCGCTTGCCGCCCGGCTGCCTTACCTGTTTGCCTGCAATCGGTTCGCTCACTACCTCAAATGCATGGTACGCGACAAGATTGGCTCGTTCAAATCGCGTGAGGCCATGGAGCGCTGGCTGAACAAGTGGATCCTTAACTATGTGGATGGCGACCCGTTGAATTCGACCGAGACTGTGAAGGCGAAGCGGCCGTTGGCCGCCGCCGAAGTCGTTGTCGAGGAAGTGGAGGGAGCGCCTGGCTATTACTCGTCGAAGTTCTTTCTAAAGCCCCACTACCAGCTCGAGGGGCTAACCGTTTCACTTCGACTCGTGTCGAAGCTGCCGTCCGAGAAGGGCTGAGGACTGCTCAGGTCGAGCATGCAGTCTCTGTCGCTTGTCCACCGTCTCGTTGCCAGCCCCCCTTCGGTTTGGCGCGATTTCCCAGAGGAGTGATTCAACATGCCAGGCAATGCATTTATTTGGTTCGACGCTGTCGACAAAGGCGAGTCGACGCACGAAACGCACAACGGCGACAAAGGCTGGATCGAAATCAGCGACTGGAACTGGGACATAGAAGCTGACACCAGCTTTCTGAAGGGTGCGGGCGCTTCAGTCGGCAAGCCCCAACCGGGAACGCTGTCGTTCTCGCATTACTACGACACCGCGTCGCCGGTGATCATGCTGAAGATCGTCCAGGGCAAGCACTTTGGAAAAGTGCACATCGTGATGCTCAAACAAACCGGCGAAGCGTCGGGCAAGGGCGAGCCCTACTTCGGCATCACGCTGGAAGAGGCCTTCATCACCAAGGTTTCGAGCAAGGGCGCAGAAGACGGATCGGTGACGCAAGACGTCGACATGGTCTTCAAGACGATCTCCGTCGGCTACAAGCCGCAGAAGTTGGTGGGCGGTGGGCTCGACAAGCAGAAGGACTTCAACTGGGACATAGGCAAGATGAAGACCGAAGGCGTCGGGCCTTTGAGTTTCGGCGGCATGCCGACCTAGTGCCGACCTAGTGCCGACCTAGTGTCGCGCAGGCTGGACGTTTGGCCTCGGTCAAACGTCCAGCCTGAACCCCATCTCTGCCACCGCCGGGCTTCCCGACGCGTCTATCGTCGATCATGCAAACGACAAGCCAGATCTATTTGGACATCACCCTGGAGGGCGGCTCGATTGCGGGTGAGGCCAAGGCGGGCGGCTATGAAGGCCGCATCGATATCGACAGCTTCCAGTTCACCGCAAATGCCAAAGAGCAGAGCCTGAAGGAAGTGCAAAAAGGCGTCGTCGCCAACCTCGATCTCGACCGGGTCACATTTTCAAAGGCCTTCGACAGTTCATCGCTGAAACTGGCCAATGCATTGAACCAGCACAAGCGATTCGTCGAGGCAAGGATCGCCATCGACCAGCAATACATCGAGGACGACAGGCGGAAATTTCCGAATGAGACGCTGGTCATCACGCTGAAAAACGGCTACGTCGCCGACATCCACTTGCGTACGAGCGAGGGCAATGCTGGCGCTTCCATCAAGGAGGACATCACCCTGTCGTTCCAAGAATGCGAGATCGTCTACTACGCCGAAACGCGAAGCGACGAAGGCAAGCTCTCCGACGACTATCGGCTGCCGCCAAGCGTGTTCACGCTGCAGCGTGAGGAACAGGGCACTTGACCCATGGCCAACAAGGCAGCCCAGTTTCTAAAACTCATGGACAAGCACAAAAGGCTGGTCAAGGGCGAGTGCTTTGATCTCAAGCATCTGAACGAAATCGAAATCACCGGATGGAATTGGGATGTCGCAGACCCAACGGTGCCCAAGAAGGGGCCGAAAGGCGGCGGCGTGAAGGATGCCAAAGCCAAAGTCGACGACGACGGGCCGAGCGACAGAAAACCCAAGCCCTCGAAATTCAGCTTCACCAAGACCACTGACAGTTCGAGTATCCGACTGCTGCAGGCGATGTCACAGGGCGAAATCTTCCCGGAGGCGACTTTTGCCATCGTCGAGGAATTCGAGGCAGTGGAGCGGCCGTTCGAACTCTATGTGCACTTGACCGATGCCTTCCTCGTGGAGTTTTCATGGCGTGCGAATGCCGAGAGTGCGGGCCTGACGCTCGAAGAGGGATGGGACCTGAACTACAGCAGGATTGAGTTCGAGCACAAGTTGCCCGGTGGCAACCGCGGCGGCGTTCACGAGGCGTTTGATCGGCCGCCTGACTCCACAGACGGCAAGAGTGACAAGTCCCCTCTCAGCGATTCAGAAGTGAAGGCGAAGAAGAAAGCTGAGCTCGATGAATTGTTGAAAGACCTCGAAAAGCGAACTGGCAAGAAGTGACGCCGGGGTGCCGCGACAAAACCACAACGATGAGCCTGACCAATTACCGCGACGTTGGCAAGAGCGGCTCGAGCATGGAAGCGGGCTTCCAGTTCGAGTTTCATTGCGGAAATTGTTCTCGAACATGGAAAAGCCCGTTTGAACCCTATCGCCGAGGGCAGTTCGCGGGTTTGATCTACAGGTTTGCCTACTTCCTGGGTGACCGGGGCTCGATGTTCCGGGCCTCGAACGCAGTGGCCGATGCCGGCGCCAAGAAGGCCCGCGAGGCCGCATTGCAGAACGCTCTCGAGTCGGCCTCCGAGCGTTATGCCGAATGCCCGGCGTGCCGCAAGACCGTGTGCGAAGACTGCTGGGATGCCCGCGCCAAGTTGTGCGAAGCGTGCAGCGGCAAGGGCGCTCGTGCGACGAGTGTGGACAGCGGCGCAACAGCCGCGGCCACCAGCGCAGCAGGCCTGACTTGCCCGAATTGCAGTGCTGCCATCGGCAGTGGGCGTTTTTGCCCCGAGTGTGGATTCGACATGGCCTCGACGCACAAAACCTGCCCAGGGTGCGGCACGCTGTGCACCCGCTCGGCGCGCTTCTGCACCGATTGCGGCCATGGCTTCTGACTCCGCCGAATCACTGGCCGACGCAGAAGCAGCGGTGCGCGCCGGTCACCCGAAAGCGGCGTTGGCATCACTCACCGCCGCGGTGAAGGCCGCGCCGGCCCAGCCGCAGCTGCGCATCTTTATGGCGCAATTGCTGTGTGTGCTCGGCCAATGGGAGCGCGCGCATACGCAGCTCAATGTCGTCGCCGACATGGACCCCACCACCGCGCCCATGCGCGAGATGGTCGGCCACGCATTGCGGTGCGAGAAGCTCCGCGCGGCGGTCTTCGAAGGCCGTCGAAGCCCGATGATTTTCGGCGAACCCGAAGCCTGGCTGGCGGGCCTGATCGAGTCTTTGCTGCGCGCCGGCGCCAGCGAAACCCAACTTGCGCACAGCCTTGCCGCCTCGGCCTTCGAGACCGCACCTGCCACAAGCGGCACCATCGACGACGCGCCATTCGATTGGATCGCCGACGCCGACTCCCGGCTTGGGCCTGCGCTCGAAGCGATGGTCAACGGCCGCTACTACTGGATTGCGTTCGATCGGCTGGCACGCATCACCATCGAGGCGCCCACCGACCTGCGTGACATCGTCTGGTTGCCCGCCCAACTACGGTTCGCCAACGGCGGCGAGGCCATCGCGATGCTGCCCACGCGGTACCCAGGTTCAGAGAGCAGTGACGACGAATCGATACTGATGGCGCGCAAAACCGTCTGGCGCAACGACGGGCGCGAAAACGGGCCTGAGCGCTGGCTCGGCCTTGGACAGCGCGTGCTGGTGACCGACCGTGGTGAACATGACTTTCTGTCAGTGCGTGTGATCGAGCTGGTGCGCGCCGATGGTTGAGATCGCGTCACGCGACCGTCTGCAGCCCTCGCTCCTCGACCGGTTGACCGACCACCATCCCGGCGACAGCCGCGAGCCGGCCGAGGAGCGGGTACTGACGCGCCAGCAGCTGCGTGCGGCGGTGCTGCGCGACTTGTCGTGGCTGTTCAACTGCACGCGTCCCGAACCTGAGCCGGCCTCGACGCGCAAGGACGAGCTCGAACTGTGGCGGCCCTACGAGCATGCGCGGCGCTCCGTGCTCAATTTCGGCATGCCGGCATTCGCCGGTGTCACCAAGTCCACGCTCAATGGGCCGGCGATGGAGGCTGCGGTGAAGCAGGCCATTGTCGCGTTCGAGCCGCGCATCGACGCGCATGCGCTGACCGTGTCCGTGCAATTCGACGTCGGGCGCCACCACAACTGCCTGCAGCTCACGATCCGCGGCAAGCTGTGGGCGCAACCGATGCCGCTGGAGTTGCTGCTGGCCGCCGACGTCGAACTGGAAACCGGCGACACGCAATTGCGTGACACGCGCTGAGGGTCGAGGCCGACGATGGACCCGCGCCTGCTGCGCTACTACAACCAGGAACTGCGCTACCTGCGCGAAATGGGTGGCGAATTCGCGCGCGAGTTCCCGAAGATCGCTTCGCGGCTCGGCATGGAATCGCTCGAGGTCGCCGACCCCTACATCGAGCGGCTGCTGGAAGGCTGCGCGTTCCTGGCCGCGCGCGTGCAGCTCAAGCAGGACGCCGAGTTCCCGCGCCTCTCGCATCGCCTGCTCGAGCTGCTGTACCCCAACCTGCTCGCACCGCTGCCCGCGATGTTGGTGGCGCAGGTCGAGCCGGTGCGTGCCGACCCGAACCTGCTGCGCGCACCGCGTGTGGCACGCGACACGGCGCTTCTGGCCACACCGCCGGCGCACACGCGCACGCGCTGCGAGTTCCGCACGGCGCAAGAGTTGCAGCTGACACCGCTGACCACGGAATCGGCCGAGTACTTCTTGAACCTCGCCGACCTCAGGCTTTCGAGCCTTGCATTGGCCGAGCGCCCGCGCTGCGGCGTGCGTGTGCGCCTGAAGATGCCAGAAGGCATGGCGCTGGCCAAGCTCGAAGCGGCGGACCTGCGTTTTTTCGTAGGGGGGCAGAACGACGTGGCACTGCGCCTGCATGAACTGCTCACCACGTCGCTTGTCGGCGTGCTCGCCGGCGCCCAGGGCCGGCCTGAGACGCGACGACTGATCGCCGCCGAGCAGCTGCGTGCGGTCGGCTACGACGACGCCGACGCCATGTTGCCGGTGCAGCTGCGCATGATGTCGGGCCTGCGCTTGTTGCAGGAGTACTTCGCGTTCCCGCCGCGGTTCAGGTTTTTCGATCTCGGCGGCCTCGCATCGGTACTTCCCGGCCTGCCCGGCGGTGAGCTGGAACTGCAGTTCCTGTTTTCGCGGCCGGGTGTCGATCTCGATGGCTTGGTCGAAGCGGCCAACTTCAGTCTGCACTGCGTGCCTGCGATCAACTTGTTCAGCAAGCGCGCCGACCGCATCGCGGTCGACGAC
This sequence comes from Rubrivivax sp., assembly GCA_031365825.1. Classification (GTDB taxonomy): domain Bacteria; phylum Pseudomonadota; class Gammaproteobacteria; order Burkholderiales; family Burkholderiaceae_C; genus Rubrivivax. Next base: position 8,264 of record JANLYV010000265.1, read on the forward strand.
GGCCATCATGAGTTCCATGTCGTCCCCGAGCGCACGGTGCCACTGGACTACGAGGTCTACGACGTGCAGGGGGCCAGCGGTTTCGACGAGCAAGGCCAGGAGCGCCGCTTCCTGCCGCTGTTCGCCCCGAATCATCACCCTTCACCGCAACAGAGCGCCTACTACAGCATCTGGCGCGAGCCGCGGCTGCTGTCCGAGAAGTCGCGTCGCGACGGGCCACGCTCGGGTTACATCGGCTCGGAAGTCTTTCTGTCGCTGGTCGACCCCGACGACGCGCCGGTGCCGCATGCGCTGCGCCAGCTCAGCGTGCAGCTGCGCTGCACCAACCGCGACCTGCCCGTGTTCCTGTCGGCCGGCGGATCGGTGTCGCCGTTCACGCTTGAGGCCGGCATCCCGGTGGACAGCGTCCGTGCCATCGCCGGCCCGTCGCGCCCTTACAGCGCGCTGCGCGAAGGCGGGGTGGCGTGGCGGCTGCTGAACCTGCTGTCGCTGAACTATCTGTCCTTGCTCGACACGGGCGCAGACGAAGGTGCGGCGGCGCTGCACGATCTGCTCTCGCGCTTGCCCATGGGCGGCGAGCCGCCACAACGGCGCATGATTGAATCGATTCAGAAGCTCGGCGCGCGGGCGGTCGTGCGCCGGCATCCGGTGAGCGGGCCGGTGGCCTTTTCGCGCGGCCTGCAGATCGAGCTGACGATGGACGAACTTGGCCACGAAGGCGGCAGCGCGGTGATGTTCGCTGGTGTGCTGCACCGCTTTTTCACGCGCCACGCGTCCCTCAACAGCTTTGTCGAGACCACGCTGCACTCGTTGACACGAGGCGAATTGATGCACTGGCGGCCCGAGCTCGGCGCACGGCCGCTAGGGTAAGCCATGGCAGACGACAGCAGGCCCTTTGATCACACACAGAGGCACGAGGCATGGCTCGAGCAAGTCGCGGCGCAGCCGTTTCGTTTTGACTTCTATCAGGCGATGCGGCGCTTCGCCAGCGCCCACCCGCATCTGCCACCGTTGGGCGAGGCGCTGCGTCCGCAGGACGAGCCGCTGCGGATTGGGCAGCCAGCCGAGCTCGACTTCGCGCCAGCCTCACTGCACAGTCTGCTGCGCCCGGCGGGTTCGCCGCCGCGGCTGATGCAACGCATCTTCGGCCTGCTCGGGCCGAACGGCGCGTTGCCGCTGCACCTGACCGAGTACACGCGCGACCGCGCGCTGCACCATGCCGACCCGACGCTGCAGCGTTTCCTCGACATGCTGACGCATCGCTTCGCACTGCTCTTTTACCGTGCCTGGGCCGATGCGCAGCCCGCCGTCAGCCTGGACCGCGCCAGCAACAGGACGTACTTCAACCGCATCGGCTCGCTGGTGGGCATCGGGCTGCCCAGCCTGCAGGAGCGCGACGCACTGTCGGACGCCAGCAAGGTGTATTTCGCAGGGCGCCTGTCGCGACAAGTGCGCGACGCCGATGGCTTGCTGTCGTGGTTGCGCATCGAGTTCGACGTCACTGTCGCCATCGAGCAGTGGTGCGGCCACTGGATGCCGCTGCAGCGCAGCGAGCGCAGCCGGCTCGGCCGACGCGACGGCGCGGTGCTCGGCCGCAGCACGGTGCTCGGCAGCAGCGTCTGGGACGTGCAGCACAAGTTCCGCATCACGATGGGCCCGTTGACGCTCGACCAGTACCGGCGCTTCCTGCCCGGGGGCAAGGCGCTGGCGCGGCTGCAGGCGCTGGTGCGGCATTGGGTGGGCATCGAGTTCGCCTGGGACCTGAAGCTGATCCTCGCGCGTGGCGAGGTGCCTCGCACGGTGTTGGGCACACTCGGCTGCGCACTCGGCCACGCCAGCTGGCTGGGCCACTACCGACGTGCGCGCGACGCCGACGATCTGCGCATCGATGTCGAGCGTGCGCACGCCGCCGCGGCAACCCGAGGTACGACAGCATGAGTGGCATCAGTCGCGAGGCCCTGTTCGGCAAACTCAATCCGATCGCCTACCAGTCGATCGAGAGCGCCACCGTCTTCTGCAAGATGCGCGGCAACCCATACGTCGAGCTGGTGCACTGGGTGGCGCAGCTCGTGCAGACGCAGGGCACCGACATTGAAGCGATCATCCGCCACTACCAGCTGGAGGCTTCGACGCTGGCGCGCGACATCACCACCGCGCTGGATCGGCTGCCGCGCGGCTCCACGGCGATCAGCGACTTCGCCGATCACATCGAGGACAGCATCAAGAACGGCTGGCTCTACGGCACGCTGCTGTTCGGTCAGGCGCAGCTGCGCACCGGCTACCTCGTGATCGGCATGCTGAAGACCAAGCACCTGCACAGCGCACTGGTGTCGATCTCGCACCAATTCGAGCGCATCAAGGAAGACGACCTCGTCGACCGCTTCCAGTCGATCTGCGGCGGCACGAAGGAAGCGGCGCTCGGCGCCACCGACGGCTCGAGGCTTGGCGCCGGCGCCGGTGGCGATCCCGGTGCCGAGAACGCCGCCATGGCCCCGGCCGCGATGGGCAAGCAGGAAGCGCTGAAGAAGTACTGCGTCGACCTCACTGCCCGTGCCCGCGAAGGCAAGACCGACCCGGTGAGCGGGCGTGACGAAGAGATCCGCCAGATCATCGACATCCTCATGCGCCGGCGCCAGAACAATCCCATCCTCACCGGCGAAGCTGGCGTCGGCAAGACCGCGGTGGTGGAAGGCTTCGCGCAGCGGCTTGCGCGCGGCGACGTGCCACCGCAGTTGGCCGAGGTCTCGTTGCTGTCGCTGGATCTCGGCTTGCTGCAGGCCGGCGCGAGCATGAAGGGCGAATTCGAGCAGCGCTTGCGCCAGGTCATGGACGAGGTGCAGGCGGCGCCCAAGCCGATCATCCTGTTCATCGACGAGATGCATACGCTGGTGGGCGCCGGCGGCGCGGCCGGCACGGGCGACGCGGCCAACCTGCTCAAGCCCGCGCTGGCGCGCGGCACGCTGCGCACCATCGGCGCCACCACCTGGGCCGAGTACAAGAAGTACATCGAGAAGGACGCGGCCCTGACGCGGCGCTTTCAGGTGGTGCAGGTGGCCGAACCCGACGAGCCCAAGGCGATCCTGATGCTGCGCGGCGTGGCCAGCGTGCTCGAGGCACACCATCGGGTGCAGTTGCTCGACGAAGCCATCGAGTCGGCCGTGCGGTTGTCGCACCGCTACATCCCGGCGCGCCAGCTGCCCGACAAGGCCGTGAGCTTGCTCGACACCGCCTGCGCGCGCGTGGCCGTGAGCCAGCACGCCACACCGGCCGAGGTGGAAGACTGCCAGCGCCGCATCGAGTCACTGGAGGTCGAGGCCGGCATCGTCGAGCGCGAAGCCGCGGTGGGCGTGGCGGTCGGCACGCGCGGCAGCAACGTGGCCGACAAGCTCGGCGTCGAGCGCGCACGCCTTGCGACCTTGCAGGCGCGCTGGCAGAGTGAAAGGTCCATCGTCGACGCGGTGCTCGCCCTGCGCGCCAAGCTGCGCCAAGGCAGCCTCGCCGTGGATGGTGTACGGGCCGAGCCGCATCCGGAACGCGAAGCGCTGCTTGCCGCCCTGGCGCTCGAACAGCACAAGCTCGCCGAGCTGCAGGGCGAGTCGCCGCTGATCATGCCGTCGGTGGATGCGCAGGCGGTGGCCAGCGTGGTGGCCGACTGGACCGGCATTCCCGTCGGCCGGATGGTGAAGAACGAGCTCGAGTCCGTGCTGCGCCTGGGTGAAACCTTGGGGCAGCGGGTCATCGGCCAGCAGCATGCGCTGGACATGATCGCGCGGCGCATCCAGACCTCGCGCGCGCGGCTCGACAACCCGAACAAACCCATCGGCGTCTTCATGCTGTGCGGTACTTCGGGCGTGGGCAAGACCGAGACGGCACTGGCGCTGGCAGAAGCGCTGTACGGTGGTGAGCACAACGTCATCACCATCAACATGAGCGAGTTCCAGGAGGCGCACACCGTCTCCACGCTGAAGGGCGCGCCACCCGGTTACGTAGGCTACGGCGAAGGCGGCGTGCTCACCGAAGCCGTGCGCCGGCGGCCTTACAGCGTGGTCTTGCTGGACGAAGTGGAGAAGGCGCACAGCGATGTGCACGAACTCTTCTTCCAGGTCTTCGACAAGGGCCACATGGAAGACGGCGAAGGCCGGCAGATCGACTTCAAGAACACCATCATCCTGCTCACGTCCAACGTCGGCTCCGAGCTGATCATGAACATGTGCAAGGACCCCGAATTGCTGCCCGCACCCGAGGCGCTGGCCGACGCCCTGCAGACGCCGCTGTTGAAGGTCTTCCCGGCGGCACTGCTGGGCCGGCTGGTGACGATTCCCTACTACCCGCTTTCCGACGACATGCTCGGCCGCATCGTGCGGCTGCAATTGGGACGCATCAAGAAGCGCGTCGAAACCAACCACCGGATTCCGTTCAACTACAGCGAGGAGGCCGTTGCGCTGATCGTGAAACGCTGCAACAACGCCGATGCCGGTGGCCGCATCATCGACTCGATTCTCACCAACACCGTGTTGCCCAGGATCTCGGTCGAGTACCTCACGCGCACGAGCCGCGGCGACGAGTTGCGCGGCATCGAGCTGACCATGGCGGACGGCGACTTCGCCTACCGCTTCGACTGAGCGGCAAAGTCAGGACGCCAGGGGAGACTGTCATGGCCACATCGTCAGAAGGCTGGTTCATCTGCACGCTCGGCGACGACGCCTTGCGCTTTCGGCGCATGAACGGGCGCGAGGAGCTTGGCCGGTTGCCCGAGTACCGCGTGGAGCTGATGCGTACGCAGCGGCTCGAGCCGATCGAGCCGGCAAAACTTCTGGGCACGCTGGCCACCGTCAAGTTGCTTCGATCGGACGCGCAGTTCCGCTACATCAACGGCTGGATCACGTCGGTCGAGCTCGGTGGTGCGGTCGGCCGCTACGACACCTACCACGTCATGCTGCGGCCGTGGCTGTGGCATCTGACGCTGGGTGCCGACTGCCGCATCTTCCAGGACAAAAACGCGCTGCAGATCATCCAGGCGGTGTTCGGCGATTACAGCAGCGCGCAGCTCGATGCGTCCAGGCTCAGCGGCACGCCGCGCACGCGAGCGTATTGCGTGCAGTACCGCGAGAGCGACTTCAACTTCGTCAGCCGATTGATGGAGGAAGAGGGGATCTGGTACTACTTCAGCCATGTCGAGGGCCGGCACACACTGGTGCTGGCCAACAGTGCCGGCGGTCATGCCGCCTTGCCCGAGGGCAAGCTGGCCTGGTCGCAACAACAGGTCGAGCAGGTGCGCGAAGACGTCATCTCGCAATGGCGCCAGACGCAGCAGTTGCGCTCGCTGAAGTTCACGCACGACGACTACGACTACGAATCGCCCACCGGCAAGCTCGAGAAGACCGACCAGCGCGTCGTGGACTATCCCAAGCCAGGCGACCTCGAGGTCTACGACTGGCCCGGCACCTATGCCTACCCGGGCGACAGGAACAACGCGACGCAAGGTGCGACCAACGCCAAGCTCGAGGTACGGCGATTCGAGACCGGGCATGTGGTCACCACGTCGGCCACACCGTGCCGCTCGGTCGGCGCCGGCATGACCTTCGACTTCACCGATCACCCCAAGTACGCCGGCGGCTACCTCATCACCGGTGTCAAGTTCGCAGTCGACTTCGGCGACGAGGAAGCCACTCAGGCGGAACGCGGCTTCGGTTTCCGCGCGACGATGAAGCTGGTACCGCAGGCGGCGCCCTTCGCCAGCGAGGCCCTCACGCCCAAGCCGATCGTGCGCGGCCCGCAGACGGCGGTGGTGGTCGGCCCCGCGGGCGACGAGATCCACGTCGACCGGCTTGGCCGCGTCAAGGTCTGGTTCCGCTGGGACCGCGTCGGCCCGAAGAACGAGCGCAGCACCTGCTACATCCGTGTCGCCACGCCTTGGGCGAGCAAGGGCTACGGCATGATCACCACGCCACGCATCGGTGACGAGGTCGTGGTCAGCTTCCTCGAAGGCAACCCCGACCG
>JANLYV010000285.1:0-5536 GCA_031365825.1 Rubrivivax sp.
CGCGCCCAAGCGCGGCAAGGGCGAACGAGGCGGCAAGGTCGCCCGGCCCGGGCGTGGCAAGGACAAGCCGCCGCCGCTGCCGCTCGATGACGAAGGCCTCGCGCGATTCGAGGCGCTGAAGGCCTGGCGCGCCGAAGTCGCACGCGAGCACAACCTGCCGGCGTACATCGTGTTCCACGACGCCACGCTGGCCGAGATGGCGCAGGCCGCGCCCGACTCGCTCGACGCCCTCGGACAGATTAGCGGTGTGGGCGCGAAGAAGCTCGAGGCCTATGGGCGCGAAATCTTGCGGGTGCTGGGCGCTTGAGGTGGGCCCGCTGCACCCGCACCGATCTCGCGCCAGCTCACGACCCGCGCATCCGCCAGCTCGAAACTCTCGGCCCCGCCGTACAGCACGATGGGCTGCGCCGCGTCATCAGCGGCCATCGCCTTCCAGCGCCGCGCGGCGGCCAGCCAGTCCATCGCGAAGGTCGTGCCCGACTTGATTTCGACCGCCTGCATGCGCCCGGCGTCTTCGAACACGAGATCGATCTCGACGCCGTGGTTGTCGCGCCAGAAGTACAGGTCGGCCGCCAGGCCTTGGTTGTAGCGGTGCTTGATGACTTCGGTGACGACCCAGGTCTCGAAGATCGCACCGCGCAGCGCATGGGTCTGCAGCGCCAGCGCGTCGGCGACGCGCAGCAGATGGCACAGCAGGCCGGTGTCGAGGAAGTAGAGCTTGGGCGTCTTGACGAGCCGCTTGCCGAAGTTGCGGTGGTAGGGCGGCAGCAGCGTGACGACGTAGCTCGCCTGCAGCACCGTCAGCCACTGGCGCGCGGTCGGCTGCGAGATGCCGCAGTCGGCGGCCAGGCTGTTCAGGTTGAGCAGTTGGCCCGAGCGCGCGGCGCACATCAGCACGAAGCGCTGGAACAAGGCCAGGTTGTTGATGTTGAGTACCTGCCGCACGTCGCGTTCCAGGTAGGTGGCCACGTAGCTCGCGAACCAGGTTTGCGGCGGCAGCCCGCGAAACTGCGCATGCAGGGCCGGGTAGCCACCACGCCACAACGCTTCTTCGAGTGAAGCACCGGCCGACGCGCTCTGGCGCAGTTCGGTGTGCGAGAGCGGCAGCAGCTGCAGCATGCCGGCGCGGCCGGCGAGCGACTGCGTGATGCCGTCCATCAGCCCGAACTGCTGCGAGCCGGTGACGATGAACTCGCCCGGGCGCTGCGCGGCGTCGACCCGGCCCTGCAGGTACGACAGCAGTTCGGGCGCCCGCTGCACTTCGTCAAGCACGGCGCCTTCGGGGAAGCGCGCCAGAAAACGGCGCGGATCAGCCAGCGCGACACTTCGGGTGTCGGGGTCTTCGAGCGTGACGTAAGGGTGCCGGGGAAAGCTCTCGCGCGCCAGCGTGGACTTGCCCGACTGGCGCGGGCCGGTGATGGCGATCACGGGGAAGCCACGCGCCATTTCGTGCAGAAGTGACGAGGCAGCGCGGGCGAGTGTCATTTGTACAATTTAAAACTTGTGCTTTGTAATAGTACAAGTTGCCCAGCGCGTTGTCGAGCCACCGCCTCGCTCAAGAGCGCCCCAGCCGCGCCATCTCTTCGCCGACCAGCCGCAGCACCAGCCGGTCGAGCGTCTGCACCGAATAGTTCTTCACGTCGTGCACGGTCTGGGTGCCGGGGCCGCTGGCCGGGTCGGCGGCGTTTTTGTAGGTCAGAAACACGAAGCGCCCGGCGGTGTACTGCGCGAGCTGGCGGAAGATGTACTCGCCCACCGGGTCGAGGCCGCTCGCGCCGACCGCGAACAGCTTGATGCCCTTGGCGAGCGCGGCCTGCATGTCGGTGTCGTACTGCGGGCCGCCGTAGTCGAGGTGTGGCGGCGCATCGGCCACCAGCACGACCAGGCGCGCTGCCTCGGTGCGCCAGGCCAGGCCGTGCACAACCTCGTGCAGCGCTTCGTTCAATGCCTCGGGCGTGTCGCCGCCGCCCTGCGCCTGCACCTTGGCGAGCAGGTTCTGGAACGCGCCCAGGTCGTTGGTGAAGTCGTGGGTGCGGGTGATGAACGCATCGCCGCGGTCGCGGTAAGCCACCAGGCCGTAACAGATGTCGGGCTGGCCGGGCAGCTGCGCGATCTGCGCCGCCATCGCACGCATCGAGCTCTTCAGCTTGTCGATCTCGTCGCCCATCGAGCCGGTGGCGTCGACCATGAACACGAGGTCGAGCCGCGGGCGTTGCGCGGCGCCGGCCGCGCCGAGCCGCAGCTGCAGCGCGTTCGACTGGCCACGAAGCAAGGTCGCGCGCGCCTGCGAACCGCCCTTGCGCACCGCGACACCGAGCACCGGTTCGGCCGCGAACGTCGGGGCGATGAAAGCACGCGGGTGCAGCCAGACCCGGCCGGCCGTGTCGGTGCGGGCCCACATCACCGGCTCGGCCACGCCGGCACGCTGCACCGCCACTTCGGCGTCGTGCACCGGCCGGCCGGCCGCGTCCAGCACTTCGAGCAGGTAACGCTCGCTGATGTCGCGCTCGCGCACCGGCTGGTGGGTGTTGCGCTGGCGGTAGGCGAGGTAGGCGCCGAAGTCGGCGTTGTCGTCGACGACCCCGGCGGTCACGACCGCATCGACCGGCTGCACCGCTTGCGGTGCGGGCGCCACCCCGCCGGTGGAAAGCACGGCGCGTCGCTCGGACTCTGCCCGCGCTGCGGCAGGCGACGCCGCTTTGGGCGCCGGCCCGTCCATGGTGAGCGCGTTGATGGCAGGCGCGGCGCGCAGCTTGTCGCCGGAGTCCTTGCGCAGGCGCCACGCCGCGTCGTTCTCTTCGATGCCGCGGCCCGGCACTTCGCGCGTGGTCGGTGGGCGCCGGCAATGGCTGGCCGAAGGTGGCTCGAAGTGCGGTGGCGTGAACGCGCCGGGCGGCGTTGCCGGTGTTTCCTGCCATGCCGGCGGCCACGGGTCGGGGGCCGGTGCGGCGAATGCGGTCTGCTCGTCGAACGACGCGGCGCAGGCAGCAAGTGCCACGACGAGCAGCAGCGTCGGGGCGCTGGCGAAGCGTTTGAGTTTCATTCGGATGTCCTCGGTTGGTCGTTGTGGAATGGGTACTCGTAATACGGCGCCAACACCGGCGCGGGGTGAGCGCAACCCGGCTCTTCTTCTCGGTGAAAACATTTCACCCCGTCTGCACCCGCCGGCCGTATCAGCTTCGAATCAGGCAGACTTCTTCCCCGATGCAGAGCACCCCCGAACCCGATGACGACACGCTGATGGCCGCCTATGCCCAGGGCGACGCCGCCGCGTTCGAGCAGCTCTACGCGCGCCACCGCGCCGGCTTGTACCGCTTCGTGCGGCGCCTGCTCGGCACGGCCCTCGCCGCGCAAACCGACGAGGTCTTTCAGGACACCTGGCTGCGTGTCGTGAAAGCCCGCGCCACCTGGGCGCCGCAAGGCGCGAGCTTCAGAACCTGGCTGTTCACGCTGGCGCACCACCGCGTGATCGACCTGCTGCGGCGCAGCGGCCGCGAGGTCTCGATCGACGCTTTCGAAGGCAACGGGCAGGAGCCGTGGGAGCCCGACGCGCAGGCCTGGCAGCACTGGCCGGCGCCAGCGAGCGCCGCACCGCACAGCGAAGAGCTGGCGTTCTGGCGCCGTGCCGGCGAGCGTTTGCTGATGTGCCTCGAACAACTGCCTTTGCCGCAGCGCAGCGCCTTCCTGCTGCACCACGACGACGGCCTGGCGCTCGACGAGGTGGCCACGGCCCTCGAAGTCGGCTTCGAAACCGCGAAGACGCGGCTGCGCTACGCGATGAAAAAGCTGCGCACCTGCATGGGCGCCTACCTCGCGCCGGTGCTCGCCAACGCAGGCGGTGACGCGCCATGAACCCACACGACGACGAGCGTGACGCCTGGCTCGCGCAGGCGCTGCGCCACGCGCCCGACGCGAGCGCCGACGCGCCGCGGGCGCTCAGCGACACGATCTTGCGCGAGGCGCGGGCTGCAGCGGTGCAGGCCGCGCTTGCTTCTCAACCGCCACGGCCCGTCAACGTCGGCCCGATGCAATGGCTCGGCTCCATCTGGGGCTGGCTTGCCCGCCCACCGATCGCCGCCGGTTTCGCCAGCGTGATGGTGGCCACGCTGGTCGGCATCATGTGGTGGGACCGGCCGCTCGACGAAAGCCTGCCGCGTGCGCCCGAAGTGGTTTCGTCGACACCGCCGACGCAGGCCGAGGCCGCGCCGCCCGCGGTGGTGGCCACCGTGCCGGCAGGCCCTGAAGTGCAGGCCACACCGGCCGCACCGGCAGCGCCGAAGCCGGTCGATGCAAGCCGCGCACCCGCCACCCAGGGCCGGCTTGGCGACATGAAAGATGCCGAGAAGAGCGCCCGCGCGTCGCGGCCCATCGACGAACTGACCCGCCTGCGCGGCGCGGATGCCGCACCGGCGGTGGCCGCAACAGCTCCACCGCCGGTGGCATTCCCGGTCGCGCCGCCGGCCCCGCTCTCGCCGGCACCGCAAGCGGCGGCCAACGCCAGCGCGGCTCCGGCGGCACCCGCGCAACGGCTCGAGCTGGCGGCACCGGCAGCGAAAGCGCTGGCCGAGTCGGTGGCCAAGGCCGCGGCCGACAAGGCCACGCCACTGCGCAGCGACTTGCGCGCAGTGCAGGGCAGCGCCAGCCCCGCGCTCGCCAAGGCGCGTTCCGCCGATGCCGACGAGGCACCGCTGGCCCCACTGCTGACCCAGATCAAGCAGCAACCGGAACGCTGGCGTTGGCAGCGTGGCCAAGGCTCGCCGCAACCGATGAATGCGGCCGTGCAACGCTGGCTCGCCGAGCTCGACCGCCAGACCGCGTCGCGCTGGCAAGCGGGCAATGGCATCACCGCACGCGAGCCCACCAGCAGCGTGCGCCTGTTCCGCGACGGCGCGCTCCGGATCACCCTCGGTTTCACTGGCAGCGCCGTCTGGGCCGAGACCATCGGCGCGTCGGCAGCGCCGGCGTCGATGGTTGCGCTGCCCGAAAGCACCGCTGAAACGCTGCGAAAAGCGCTCGACGAAGCCACGCCCTGAACGAGTGCCCGAAGAGGCCCAACCGCCCGCGTGGGCCTGCATCGTTATCATGCTTGGTTTTGCCGCGCCCACACGATGCCCGACCTGCCTGAAGCCTCTGCCTCACCGGCGCCACGAAGCGCCGCGCCCAAAGAGGCCACGCAAATCCGTGTGCGCGGTGCGCGCACCCACAACCTGAAGAACATCGACCTCGACATCCCGCGCAACCAGCTCGTGGTGATCACCGGTCTCTCGGGTTCGGGCAAGAGTTCGCTCGCGTTCGACACGCTGTACGCCGAAGGCCAGCGGCGATACGTGGAAAGCCTGTCGGCCTACGCACGCCAGTTTTTGCAGTTGATGGACAAGCCCGATGTCGACGTGATCGAAGGCCTGTCGCCTGCGATCAGCATCGAGCAGAAAGCGACCTCGCACAACCCGCGCTCGACCGTCGGCACCGTCACCGAAATCCACGACTACCTGCGCCTGCTCTACGCCCGTGCCGGCACGCCCTACTGCCCCGACCA
>JANLYV010000286.1:0-23184 GCA_031365825.1 Rubrivivax sp.
GGCGACATCGCGGCCATCGGCGCGACGGCTATCCGGGCGCTGGGCACGGCGGCACTCGCGGTGCTGGACTCGGCGCAGTTCAACGCGCTGACGACCGCGCAGTTCGCGGTGCTGACCTCGGCCCAGGCCGGCGCCATCACCTCGGCCCAGGCCGACAACATCACCACCGATGACCTCGCGGCCTTGAGCACGGCGGCCATCCGCGCGCTCACCAGCGATGCGCTCGCCGCACTCGACTCGACGCAGATCGGCAACCTGACCAACGGCCAGGTGGCGGCTTTGTCGACGAGCCAGATTGCGAGCCTGAACTCGGCCGACTTCAATGCGCTCACCACCGCGCAGTTCGCGGTGTTGACGAGTGTGCAGGCCGCGGCCATCACCTCGGCGCAGGCCGACACCATGACCACCGACGACCTGGCGGCCCTGGCCACCGGCGCGGTACGCAGCCTCAGCAGCGACGCGCTGACGGCGTTGGACTCGGCGCAGATCGGTGCGCTCACCACTGCGCAAGTGCTGGCCCTGAGCACTCGCCAGATCGCAGGCCTCGACTCGGCCGACCTGAACGCGCTGAGCACCGACCAGTTCGCGGTGTTGAGCAGCGCGCAGGTCGCCGCCATCACCAGTGACCAGGCCGACACAATGACCACGGCCGACCTCGCCGCGATCAGCGCCGCGGCCATCCGTGGCCTGGGCACGGCGGCCTTGGCGGTGCTCGACTCGGCGCAATTCAACGCGCTGACCACGGCGCAGTTCGCGGCGCTGACGGCGACGCAGGCCGGTGCCATCACCTCGGCCCAGACCGACAACATCAGCACCGATGACCTCGGATCGCTCAGCACTGCGGCCATCCGCGCGCTGACCAGCGACGCACTGGCCGCACTCGACTCGGCGCAGATCGGCAACCTCACCAACACCCAGGTGGCGGCCTTGTCGACGAGCCAGATCGCCACGCTGAACTCGGCCGACTTCAACGCCTTCACCACCGCGCAGTTCGCGGTGCTGACGAGCGTGCAGACGGCGGCCATCACCTCGGCGCAGACCGACACCATGACCACCGACGACCTGGCGGCCCTGGCCACCGGCGCGGTGCGCGGCCTCACCAGCGACGCCATCCAGGCGCTGGACTCAGCGCAGATGGCCGCCTTCACCACGGCGCAACTTGTGGCCTTGACGCAGGCGCAGTTCCGCGCGCTGTCGACCGACGATTTGAACGCGCTGAGCACCGACCAGTTCGCGGCGCTGACATCGACGCAAGTCGCCGTCATCACCTCAGACCAGGCCGACGCCATGACCACGGCCGACCTCGCGGCCATCAACGCCACGGTCTTCCGCAGTTTCTCGACGGCAGCGCTGGCGGTGCTGGACTCGGCGCAGTTCAACGCGCTGACGACGGCGCAGTTCGCCGCGCTGACGGCCGCGCAGGCCGGCGCCATCACCACGGCGCAGGCCGACAACATCACCACCGATGATTTGACGGCGCTGAGCACGGCCGCCATCCGCGCGCTCAGCACCGACGCGCTCGCGGCACTCGACTCGGCGCAGATCGGCACGCTGACCAACGCGCAGATGCTGGCGCTGTCGACGACGCAGATCGCCAGCCTGAACTCGGCCGACTTCAACGCCTTCACGACGAGCCAGTTCGCCGCCTTCACCTCGGTGCAGACGGCGGCCTTCAGCTCGGCACAACTCGACAACATCACGACGGCCGACCTGGCGGCCATCAGCGCCGGCGCGTTGCGCGGCATCAGCACCAACGCTCTCGATGCGCTGGACAGCGCGCAGTGGAATGCGTTGACCACGGCGCAGATCCCGGCGCTGACGACGGCGCAGCTGGCCTCGGTGGCGGTGGCCGACTTCGCCACGCTTTCCACCGACCAGATCGCCGCCTTCACCACGGCGCAGGCGCGTGCCCTGACCACCGACCAGATCGTCGCCTTCACCACCGCCCAGATCGCTGGCCTGGAGACGGCCGACATCGCGGCCATGACCACGGCGCAGTACGCGGCCTTCCAGACGGCCGACATCAACGTCATGACCTCGGACCAGGTGAACGCGCTGATGAGCGTGACGCCGATCGTGCTCGACCTCGACGGCAACGGCATCGTCACCCGCAGTGCGGCAGATGGCGTCAACTTCGACGTGAGTGCCACGGGAAGTACAGCCAAGGTCGGCTGGGTCGGCGCCGGTGACGGGCTGCTGGTGCGCGACATCAACGGCGACGGCGTCATCAACGACGGCCGCGAGCTGTTCGGCATCGGCACGCAGACGGCTAACGGCCAACGTGCAGGCACAGGCTACAACGCCATGGCCGACCTGGACAGCAACCACGACGGCAAACTGAGTGCGGCCGACGCCAGGTTCAGCGAGCTGAAACTGTGGGTCGACGCCAACCACGACGGCAAGACCGACCTGGGTGAGCTCAAAGGCCTGGCCGACTTCAACGTGATGGAGATCGACCTCAACTACGCCTTGTCGGACAAGTCGGACAACGGCAACGCGCTGGCGATGGTGTCGAGCTGGACCGCCGGCGACGGCAGCAAGCACGAGGTGGCCGACGTGTACTTCGCCAAGGAAGCGGCGCCGGGCTCGACGCCCATCAGCTTGGGCGATGTGCTGGCGCCACCGGCAGCCGAACTGCTGGCGGGCAGCGCGCCACCGAGTGCCGCAGTGCCAACAGCCCACGCGGCCGTACCGATCGCGCAGCGCAGCCTGCTGGACGAGGAGTTGCAGCGCAATCACTTGCTGTTGTAGCCCGCTGCTAGCATGACTCGTGCGCGCCTGTGCGGCGCGCATGAGTCATGCGAACCCTACTCTTCACCGACCTGGTCGACAGCACACAGCTGGTGCAGCGCCTGGGCGACAGCGCCGCTGCCGCGCTGTGGGCTGAACATGACCGCCGCGCGCGGCAACTGCTGGCCACACATCACGGCCAGGAGATCGACCGCAGCGACGGCTTCTTCCTACTCTTCGACGCCGCACTCGACGCCGCGCACTTTGCGCTGGCCTACCAGCGCGAGATGGCGGCGCTTCAACTCAGTGCGCGTGTGGGCCTGCACACGGGCGAGGTGAGCTTTCGCGAGAACGCCGCTGAGGATGTGGCGCGTGGTGCCAAACGCGTCGAGGTCGAGGGTCTGGCCAAGCCTTTCGCGGCGCGTGTGATGGCGCTGGCCGCGGGTGGCCAGACACTGCTCAGTGCCACCGCGCGCGACGCGCTGGCCGCGGCGCGGCCCGCAGGTTCGGACATCGAGAACCACGGCCACTACCGGCTCAAGGGCATCGACGAGCCGGCAGAAATCTTCGAGCTGGGCCTCAGCGGCGGGGCCTTCAAGCCGCCAGCCGACACCGACAAGGTCTACCGCGTGGTGCGCGATGGCGAGCTCTGGCGCCCCATGCGCGAGGTGCGCCACAACCTCGCGCCGGAGCGGGATGCCTTCATCGGCAGGAGCAGCGAGCTGCGCACGCTGGCGCACCAACTCGACCACGGCTCGCGGTTGCTGACGGTGCTCGGGCCTGGTGGCACCGGCAAGACGCGCCTGGTGCGCCGCTATGGCCGCGCCTGGCTCGGCGACTGGCCCGGCGGCGTCTACTTCTGCGACTTGAGCGAAGCGCGCAGCCTGGACGCCATCTATTTCGCCGTGGCCTCGGCGCTGGCGGTTCCGCTGGGCAAGGACGACCCCGGCGTGCAGCTCGGCCACGCCATCGCCGGGCGCGGGCGCTGCCTGGTGCTGCTGGATAACTTCGAACAGGTGGTGACCCACGCAGCGGCCACTGCGGGCCGTTGGCTGGATCGTGCCGGTGAGGCGTCTTTCGTCGTCACCAGCCGCGAGCTGTTGCACTTGCCCGGGGAAGAGGTGCTGCCGATCGAGCCGCTCGCTCTGGACGGCGACGCGATCGAACTCTTCGCCGCGCGCGCCAGGGCGCAGCGCCCCGACTTCACGCTGAACTCGTCCAACCAGGCCGCGGTGGCGGAGGTCGTGCGCTTGCTCGACGGGCTGCCGCTGGCGATCGAACTCGCTGCGGCGCGGGTGCGCGTGCTCTCGCCGGCGCAGATCGTGGCGCGCATGGCGCAGCGCTTCCAGTTGTTGGCCGGCGCCAAGGGTGCGGCCGCAAGGCAAGCCACCCTCAAGGCCGCGATCGACTGGTCGTGGGACCTGCTGAGCGCCTGGGAGCAAGCCGCATTGGCGCAGTGTTCGGTCTTCGAAGGCGGCTTCACGATGGAGGCGGCCGAGGCCGTGCTCGAGCTCACCGCCTGGCCCGAGGCACCCTCGGCGATGGATGCCGTTCATGCGCTGGTGGACAAGAGCCTGCTGCGCGCCTGGCTGCCCAGCGAGCACCGTCGTCTGGACATCGACGAACCCTATTTCGGCATGTACCTCAGCATCCACGAATACGCCGAGAGCAAGCTGAACGACAGTCACGACGACGCGGCGAGCCAGGCCCGGGCGCGGCACGGTGCCTACTTCGCCGGCTTCGGCAGTGACGCAGCGATCCAGGCGCTGTCGCACCACGGTGGCGTGAAGAAGCGGCGCGCCTTGGCGATCGAGCTCGACAACATCGTCGCCGCCTGCACCCGTGCCATCGCCAAGGGTTCGGGTGATGTCGCTGCGGCCAACTACCGCGCCGCCTGGGAGGTGCTGTCGCGGCAAGGCCCGGTCAGCCTGGGCGTCACGCTGAGCGCGCGCGTCCTGGCCCTGAACGGCATCGAGCCGGCGCTGCGCATGCAGTGCGCCATCAGCCGCGCCGACGGCTTGATGAAGAGCGGCGCGCTGGAGGCTGCGCACCCCTTGCTGGACGAGTTGTTGCTTCAGCCTGGTGACATGGCCGACCGAAAACTGCAAGGCCAGGTGCTGGGTTTTCTGGGCCAGTTGCATCGCGAGCAAGGCCGCATGCACGAGGCCCAGCATTGCATGCAAAGCGCGCTGGCGATCTTCATCGAAGAGCACGACCCGAGCGGGCAAGGTGTGGTGCTGCACAACCTGGGCAACGTGTTCGATCAGCGCGGCTTGCCTGCTGAATCGCGCCAATGCCATGAACGCGCGCTGGCGCTGTACGAGCAGATGGGGCACCGCGCCGGCACTGGGCATGTGCTGGCCGGCCTGGCGATTCTGAATCGGCATGTCGGCCGCATGGACGATGCGCGGACCTGCTACCAGGCGGCGTTGACGATTCACCGCGAGGTGGGGGACCGTCGCTCCGAAGGCATCGTGCTCGGCAACCTCGGCAACGTGCTGCTGGACCAGGGCCATGTCGAGCAGGCGCGAGCCCACTACGAAGCGGCGCTGCGCATCCACCGTGAAGTCGGTAGCCGCATCGTCGAGGCCGTGGCCTTGGCCAACCTGGGTGGCGTGTCGAGTCAACTCGGCCGGCTCGACGAGGCGCACGACTACAAGATGCAGTCACTGCACATCAGCCGCGAGATTGGCAACCCGGTGCAGGAAGGCGTGGCGCTCAGCGGCATCGCTTCGGTCGAGCTGCGACAGGCGCGCTGGGCCATGGCGCAGCAACACGCCGAGCAGGCCCTGGTGATCCACCGCGCCACCTTCAACCGGCGCTACGAAGGCGTCACCTTGGCCTGCCTGGCCGAAGCCTATGCCTGCCAGGGCATGCTGCCCGAGGCGATCGCCGCCTTTGCCCAGGGCGAAGCCGTGCTGCGCGCGATCGAAGATCCGGTCGAGCTGGCCAACTTGCTGTGTGCGCGCGGCCGCGCCAACGTGGCCGCCGGCGACATCGGTCAGGCGCGGCTGGCCCTGGCCGAAGTCGAGCAGATTGCCGCGCGCATCGACGCCACGCCAGACTCCGGCCTCGGGCGCGAACTCGCACTGCTGCGTGGGCTGCTGCCCTGACCCGGCTGGCGCGCTGTCATCCTGCGGCGCTTGCCAGCGCCGTCCTACACGGCAACACCGCGGCGCTGCCGACACTGAAGGCATCGCACCGTGCGCTGCCTACGCCTGGGCCGAGTGCGCACTGCCATCAGCGCTGACATCGCACTTTTTCGAAAGTAATTCTTATGAACAACTCAGCCATTCGCCGCCCCTTGTGGGCACTTGCCGGTGCGCTGTGGCTCGGCGTCAGCGGCCTTGCCGCTGCCGAACCGCCATCGCGCGCCGCGCGTCTGGGCTACCTCGACGGCACCGTGAGTTTTTCGCCGGCCGGCCAGCGCGCCTGGGTGCAGGCCAACGTCAACCGACCCTTGACCACAGGCGACCGTGTCTGGACCGGCGGCAACTCACGCGCCGAATTGCAGGTCGGTGGCGCCGCCCTGCGCATGGGCGCGTCGACCAGCATGGTCTTGCTCAACCTCGACGACCGCATCGCGCAGGTGCAGCTCACGCAAGGCAGCTTGAAGATTCGCGTGCGCAGCCTGGGCCCGCGCCAGAGCGTCGAAGTTGCCACACCCAACCTGGCGCTGACGCTGCGCCGCACCGGCGACTACCGCATCGAGGTCGATCCGAGCGACGATGCCACGGTCGTCCGGGTCGACAGTGGCGAAGGCCAGGTGTACGGCCATGGCGCCTCGTACACCGTCAACTCTCGCCGTGCCTACCGCTTCTATGGCACCGACCTGTCCGACTACGAGACGGTGACGGCGCGACGCGACGACGATCTGGACCGCTGGTCGCGCGAGCGCGACCGCCGCGGCGACAACTCGACCTCGGCGCGCTATGTCTCCAGCGAAGTCGTCGGCTACGAAGACCTCGACGCCAACGGCAGCTGGCGCGTCGACGCGAGCTACGGTTATGTCTGGACACCGCGCCGCGTGGCGGCGGGCTGGACGCCCTACCGCGATGGCCATTGGTCGTGGGTCGACCCCTGGGGTTGGACCTGGGTCGACGATGCGCCCTGGGGCTACGCGGTGTCGCACTACGGGCGCTGGGCGAACATCAACGGCATCTGGGCCTGGGTGCCCGGCCCGCGGCGCGAACGGGCGGTGTATGCGCCGGCGTTGGTGGCGTTTGTCGGGGGCAGGAACTTCCAGGTCTCAGCTTCCGTGGGCAGCCCCGCGGCTACGGCCGTGGGTTGGTTCCCGCTGGCGCCGCGCGAGGTCTACCAGCCGTCGTACGCGGTCAGCCGTGCCTATTTCGACAACGTCAATCGCAGCAACGCGGTGATCGCGCCGACGACCATCAACAATGTCTACAACACGGTGATCGTCAACCAAAACACGACCACGACCAACGTCACCAACATCACGAATGTTGTTTACGCCAACCAGCAGGTGACGGGCGCGGTGGTGGCGGTGCCAACGCAGGCCTTCGTGCAATCACAGCCGGTGGCCCGCGCCGCGATGCAGTTGCCGCGCGAGGCCGTGCTCAGCGCACCCGTGGTGCGGGTGGTGAGCGTGGCGCCGGTGCAGCAAAGCGTGCAAGGCGGCGCGCGCGAAGCGGTGACCCAACCACCGGCGGCAGAACCGACCGTGGTGGCCCGTACCCCGCCGCCGCCGCCCCCGGTGCCATTCGCCGCGCAGCAGCCGCAGCTGGTGGCCAAGCCCGGCACGCCGATCGACGACACGCAGCGCGCGCAGCTCAAGCCCGCGGCGCCGGCTGTGGCCGCTCCCAAGATCAACGTGGTGGCCACGCCCACGGCGCCGGCGCCCACGGCCATGCCGCCGCCGATGGCACCGGCAGTCAAATCACCGGAAGAACGCAAAGCCGTTGCCGGCCGGACCGATGGCTTGCGCGGTGAAATGCGCAGGGGTGACGGCGACAAGGCGGCACCGGCCAACGTCGATGCGGCCAAGGCCGCTGAGACCCAGGCGGCCCTGGCCAAAGCCGAGGTAGCCAGGGCAGCGAGCGCCAAGGACGAGGCAGCCAAAGCCGAAGCCCAGCGCGCGGACGCCTCCAGGCTCGCCACGGTCAGAGCCGACGCTGCCAACCAAGAAGCCGCCAAAGCAGAGGCGATGCGGGCTGCCGCCGCCAAAGCCGCTGCGGACAGCGCCGAAGCGGCCAGGGCGGCGAACGCCAGAGCCGGTGCGGCCAAGGCCGAGGAAGCCCGAGTCGAACGCGCCCGCGGCGACGGCGCAAGGGCCGAGACCATGAAGTCAGAAGCGGCGCGCGCAGACGCGGCCAGGGCCACTGCTGCCCAGGCTGAATCGGCGCGTATCGAAGCCGCGAAGGCCGAGGCCACCCGTGCCGATGCCGCGAAGTTGGCCAGCGCCAAAGCCGAAGCTGCCAAAGTTGACGCAGCGAAGGCTGACGCAGCCAAAGCCGACGCCGCCGCCAAGGCGGCAGCCGCGAACGCCGAGTTGGCCAAGGCCGAAGCTGCAAGGGCGGCCGCAGTGTCCAGGTTGCCACCTGCTGCGGCGCCGCCACCTGCTGCCGCGCCGTCATCCGCTTCGGCGCTGCCACCACGGCCGCGCGCTTCGAGCCCGAAATCCGATGCCGAAGCGAATGTTGACGACGAGAAGAAGAAGAAAGAACTGCGCAGACCTTAGGGCGTAGCCATTGCCGCGGCGGACGCGCAGCAGCGCGTCCGGGTTCCGCCCAGGATGGGCGTGCTTTGGCGCAGGTTCTGGCGCAGGTCTGGCGCGCCAAAGCCTGCCTTTTCCGCCTCATGCCGGTGCGCACCGTCGACAGAATCGTCCGGTCCCCATCCATACCGGGCAGCACCACGCATGTGCGGCATTGCAGGCATCCAATACAAGCACGAGGTCGATGCCGGCGTGCTCGACCGCGCCAGCGCGCACTTTGGCAAGAGCTTGCAGCACCGCGGGCCTGACCACTTCGGCGTGCACCGCAGCGCGCGCGCCGTCTACGTCAACCTGCGCCTGGCCATCGTCGACCGCAGCGGCGGCCAGCAACCGATCTACACGCCGCGGCGTGACAAGGGCATCGTCTACAACGGCGAGGTCTACAACCACGCGGCATTGCGCGCGCCGCTCGAAGCCGGTTACGCCTTCACCACGCACAGCGACACCGAAGTGCTGCTCGCCAGCTGGCTGGCGCAGGGCCATGTCGCGTTCGAGGCCTGGAACGGCATGTTCGCGGCCTGTTTGTTTGATGTCGCCGACGGCAGCTTCACACTCGTGCGCGACCGCTTCGGCGCCAAGCCGCTGTACGTCTACGAAGACGAATACTGCATCGCTTTTGCGTCCGAATTGCGCACGCTGCTGGGCCTGGAAGGGCTGGACCACAGCCTGAACGCTATCGGTTTTCAGGACTACCTCAGCTACCGCTACAACCTCGCGCCGTACACGCAGTTCAAGTGCATCGAAAAGCTGCCCGCCGGCCACTGGCTGCGCTTCGCCGGCGGCCAGCGCGTGGTCGGTCGCTACGCCGAGCCGGCCATGGCCGACGGCCCTGCCACGCACAGCGAAGCCGAATACATCGAACAACTCGACGGCCTGCTCGGCCGGGCAGTGAAGTCGCAATTGATGGGCGAAGTGCCGATCGGCGTGCTGCTCTCGGGCGGCCTGGATTCAAGCGCCATCGCCGCCTACGTGCACAAGAGCGGCGCGAGGCTGAAGGCCTATTCGATAGGCTTCCCCGAGGTCAACGAGTTCGCTTTCTCACGCGCCGTGGCGAGGCAGTTCGAGCTCGATTACGTCGAACTCACGCTGACACAAGACGAGCTGCGCGAAGGCATGGACGCCGTCATCGCGCAACTCGACGAGCCCATTGCGGACCCCGCGTGCTTCGCACTCTCGCGCCTGTGCCGCACCATCCACGAGGATGTGACCGTGGTGCTCTCAGGCGAAGGCGGCGACGAGATGTTCGCCGGCTACCAGCACCATCAGCTGGCGTTGCAGCCGCAGCTCTCGCGCGACGAAGTCTTCGGCCACTTCTTCGTGCAGAGCGCGAATTACCTCGACGCCAACACCTTGCTGCGCGACAAGGCGCTGCCTTTGCACCATCTGCGCCACCGCCCGCGCTACGACCACAACGCCACGGCGCTGGCCGGCATGCAGGCTTTCGAGCTTGCCACCTGGATGCCCGAGAACCTGATGATGAAGGCCGACAAGGTGCTGATGGCGCACTCGCTCGAAGGCCGCTTCCCTTTCCTCGATCTCGATCTCTACCGCTTCGCATCCACGCTGCCGGCAGCGATGAAGCTGCCGCACGCGGCGTCGAGCAAACATGTGCTGCGCCGGCTGATGGCCACGCAACTGCCGGCCTCGGTGATCGAACGCCGCAAGATGGGTTTCACCGTGCCGCCAACGTTTTTCCTGCAGCCGCTGCAGGCACGGCTCGAAGGCGCGATCGAACAACTGCGTGGCCAGCCGGTGGCCGAGGTGCTCGACCTGGATGCCGCGCGAGCGCTGCTGCGCCAGTTCTATGCCGGGACACCCACGCCGGTGATGAAGGTGTGGAGCCTGGCGGTGCTGCTGCTGTGGTGGGCCGATGTCTACCCTGGTTTGCGGCCCCGTTCGCAAACAACGTTAGCTTCGATCGACGGCCTGCGGCAAAAGCTCGTCGTCTACACCGTGCTCATCGGCGCAAAGGAAGCGTTGAACGATCCGCTGGCCGAGCTGCCAGCAGGTGCCAGCACCGACCTCGACATCGACTGGGTGTGCATCACCGACAACCCCGCGCTGCGCTCGGACGTGTGGCGCTTCGTGCTCACCGCCGACCGCCACCTGCCGGCAGAGAAACTCTCGCGCCGCGCCAAGGCGCTGCCGCACGAGTACTTCCCCGACATCGAACACAGCCTGTACATCGACAACACGGTGACGATGCGTCGCCTGCCGCAGGCCAGTGACCTGGTGCACACGCGTGACTACCTCTTCCGCGCTTTCCGCCACGCCACGCGCACGAGCCCCGACGAAGAGGCCGCCGCCGTGGCCATGCTCGGCTACGACGATGTCGCGACCATCTGCCACCAGATGGACTTCTACGCCGCGCGCAAGCCGCTGCGCAGCATCACGCCGCTGACCACCGCCACCGTGATGCTGCGTTCGCACCACCACGCCGCCGTCAAACGCTTCGGCACGCAGTGGTGGGAAAGCATCCTGGCGTTTTCGAAACGCGACCAGCTGAGCTTCGATTTCGCGCGACAGGAAGCCGGCGTCGAGATCGACTACTGGGACGGCACCTCCGAAAAAAACAGCTTCGTGCACTGGCATGGTGGCCTGGGCCGGCACCGCGTGCAGGCCAGCTTCGATGCGCGCCGTTATGCCTGGGCGCACCGGCATGACGCCGACGCCGTGCGCGATCCGAAAGCACATTTCCTCGCCCACGGCCACGCGCAGGACGGCCGCTGGACGCGCGAGCTGCCGCTGTTCGAATTTGCCTGCTGGCGTCAGCAAAGCAGTCTGGGCCAGCAGGTCTCACCGCGCCGCGCCATGGCCGGCGCGCTGGAAGACATGCTTGGGAGCAGCATCCGCGCCGGCCAACGCTTTCTCATCGTGCGCGTGTTGGACAGCAGCGCGCCGCGGGCCTTCAGCACGGTGGAACTTGAAGCCGCGACGACCGCGCTGTCGGTGCTGCTGGCCAGGGGCGTGGGCACGGTGCTCGACCTTGCCGCCGGCGACTTCACGTGCGACGGCAAGATCTTCACGACCGAGCAAGCACCCTACGACGGCGTGATCGTGCTCGGACTGCCCGGTGAACAGCTCGAAGTGGCGACGCAAAAGCTCATCCGTCTGTTGAACCCGGCCGGGGGGCAATGGGTCGCCGCGCTCACCAGCCCGGTGCCGCTGCAAGTGGCTGCGCGTTGCGAACAGCTGATCGAAAAGACGCTGGGCGTGTTAGCCCGCACGGCGCTGCAGGCCTCGCGCCACGACGAACAGCGCGAGGCCCTGCCCAACACGGTGGTGGGCTTTTCATGGTCGCCGGCCACGTTGGCTAACGCTGAAATGACGCGCAGTGCGGAGACCGGTGCATGAACGTCGTGATGTGCGACGGCGGCCTGGCGAACCGGCTCAACGCGCTGGTCTTCGCGCTGATCCTGCGCAAGAAATTCGGCCACGCCTGGTGCATCTCATGGCCGCAGAACAACTGGTGCAACGCGCCGCTGGAGGCCCTGTTCGAGCCGCCGATGGCGGTGAACGCGCTGCCGCTGTCGCACTACCGCCAGCACAGCAGCGCCTTGATGCTGATGCAGGAGAACCAGCTCGACTTCCCGCCCGAGCGGCTGCTGCTGCACCATGGCCTGACAAGCTATGACGCCTGGCGCAAGTACCTCGACCGCAGCGAGGGCATCGTCTACTTCCACAACCTCATTCCTGCCTGGGTGCCGCAGGCCGACGTGCACGCGGCCCTGCGCGAACTCAAGCTGAACATCGACGTCCAGCGCCGCGCCTGGAGTTTCTGTGTGGATCAATCCATCGACGGCCACGTCATCGGCGTGCACATCCGCAAGACCGACTTCGGCGACAAGGTCAACGATCACGCGCTGTTCGCACAGGTGGCGGCGAGCACGCAGCGCCACTTCGTCTGCAGCGATGCTGCCGATGTGAACCAGCGCTTCGGCGCCCTGCCGCAATGCGCCGTGTTCACCAAGACGGCCTTCCCCGAAAAACTCAGCCAAGACGATGCCTGGCAACACTGGACCACCGACCACGACGGCCGCCGCTTCCCCTACAACATCGAGCGCTCGGCGGCTGCGGTGGTGGAAGGCCTGGTCGACTTGTTGATCCTTTCACGCACCGAGCTCGTGCCGACTTCGGGCTCGACATTCCTTTCGATGGCCCGGCTGCTCAAGGCAGCGGGCGTCTTTCAGCAACCCCTACCCAGCCCCGAGGCGACACCCATGAACACCCCACAAGCCGCGTCCGAGCGCCCCGTGATGCATGCCGAACTCTCGGCGCTGCTCAACCTCATCCGCCCGTGGCAGATGGCCAGCGACGTGAAGGTGCGGCTGGGCTCCAACGGCGATGGCGGCTATGTCATGCCGTCGAGCAGCCAGCGCAGCAACGCGGTGCTGTCGATAGGCATAGGCAACGAAGTCAGCTTCGACAACGAGCTGGCGGCGCGCGGCGCCAAGGTGCTGCAGTTCGACCACACCATCGAGACCAGCCCGAGCAAGCATCCCGGCATCGCCTTCCACCGCTTCGGCTGGGGCCGGCGCGATGAGGGGCCGTTCCTGTCGCTGCACAGCATGATGCAGATGCTGGACTGGCATGACGCGCGCCACCCCATCCTGAAGTTCGACACCGAAGGCGCCGAGTGGGATTGCCTGGTGGACGCCGCCAGCAGCGACCTGGCGCACTTCGAGGTGCTGACGGGCGAGTTCCATGATTTCCAGAATCTCGTCAACCGCGATTACTTCGACAAGGCCTACGCCGTATTCAGCAAGATCGCGCTGACGCACCACGTGGTGCACATGCACGCCAACAACGCCGGCGGCATGGTGATGATCAGCGGCATCCCCTTCCCGCGCTTGCTGGAACTGACCTTCCTGCGCAAGGATGCCGCACTCTTTCACGGCCACTCGGCCGAGCCCATCCCCGGCCCGCTGGACCGGCCGAACGTACCGCAGCTGCCCGAGATCTACCTGCGCGCTTTCTGAATTAACGCCTTCTGACCATATCGCTAACGTCCATCATGAACGCACCCCTCGAAGCTGCCAAGTTCAACCTGTCGCTGGTCGACGAGAACGAACACCTCATCCCGCGGCCTTACGGCACGCTGCAGTCGCTGAACCTCGACCACCTCTACCGCTACGCCTTTGCCAAGGGCCTTTGTTACGGCGCCGACGTGCTCGACGCCGCCATGGGATGTGGCTACTCATCCTTGCTGCTCAACTGCAAGAGCTACACCGGTGTGGACATCGACCACAACATGGCGGCCTTTGCGAACGAGGTCTACCTGCCGATGATGAAGAGCGGCAGCGCGCCGAGCAAACATCGCTACTTGCAAGGCAGCGTGCTCGAACTGCCGGTCGACGACCACAGCATCGACACCTTCATCTCCTTCGAGACCATCGAACACATCCAGCCGGGTGAAGTGCCGCAGTACTTCGCCGAAGCCAGGCGTGTGCTGCGCAAAGGCGGGCGCTTTGTCTGCTCGACGCCGATCTACCGCGGCGACAAACACGGGCTGCTAACGCGTTACCACCCCTTCGAATTCCGCTACCAGCAGTTCGAAGCGACGATGCTGGCCAACGGCTTCACGATGCTGGAAACGCTGTACCAGTGGCCGCCGCACTTCACGCTCGAGCATGTGGTGCCGAGCCACGCGCAGACGCAACAGGCCGCGCCTTTCCTCACCATCTGCGTGGGCCAGTACAACGGCTGAAGGCGTGTCTTGAGCCTGGGTGCGCGGGCTATGCTCGCGCCCCATGTATGCACGCCACTTCGGTTTGCTGCGCGAACCGTTTTCGATCGCGCCGGACCCACGAAGCCTCTTCATGAGCGAGCGTCATCGCGAGGCGCTGGCGCACCTGCTCTACGGTTTGCAAAGTGGTGGCGGCTTCGTCTTGTTGACGGGCGAGATCGGCACCGGCAAGACCACCGTCTGCCGCGCCTTTCTCGAGCAGGTGCCGGCGCAGTGCAAGGTGGCCTACATCGTCAATCCGCGGCTCAACGTCGGCGAGCTGCTACAGACGGTGTGCGAAGAATTCGGCATCGAGGTCGCGGCACCCGGGGCCAAGGCGCAGGTCGATGCGCTCAACCAGTTTCTGCTGGCCACGCACGCGGCGGGCGGGCAAAGCGTGCTGGTCATCGATGAAGCACAGAAGCTCGCCAGCAGCGTGCTGGAACAGCTGCGCCTGCTCACCAACCTGGAAACGAACGAGCGCAAGCTGCTGCAGATCATCCTCATCGGCCAACCGGAACTGCGCACGAAGCTGGCTCGGCCCGAGCTTGAACAATTGGCGCAGCGCGTGGTCGCGCGTTACCACCTCGGCGCGCTGGAGCCACGCGACATCGAGCCCTACATGAGCCATCGCCTGGCCGTGGCCGGGCTGCAAGGCGCCATGCCTTTCGATACGCGCGCGCTGCGCCGCATCCACCACTGGACCGGCGGCGTGCCAAGGCGCATCAACCTGCTCGCCGACCGCGCGCTGCTGGGCGCCTACGCCGGCGGCCAGTCAAGCGTGAGCGTGGCGATGCTCGACCAGGCCGCCGGCGAGGCCTTTGACTTGCGTGCCGAGGGCTGGCGCGCGTGGTTCATGTGGCCACGGCCGGTGGTGCCGACGTTGGCGCTGGTGGCGGCTGGGTTGTGGTGGGCGCGGCCGAATGCGCCGGCGCCGGCGCCGGTGCTGACGCCTGCGCCCAACCTGATGGCGGTGGCGGCCGCAGCGTCGAGCGTGTCGCCGTCCAGCGCGGCGCTGGCGATGGTGGCTGCGGCAAGCGCCGCGCCCACGGTGGCAAGCACCGCCCCCGCGGCCAGCGCCGTGCTAACACCGAACACGAGTGCAGCCTTTGCCAGCCTCGCCGGTGCGCAGCGCCAGCTGGCCACGCTGTGGAGCGTGACGCTCGGCGATGGCGAGCCGTGCGAGCAGGCGCAGCGCCAGGCACTGCAATGTTTTCGTGGCCAGGCAATGACGCTGGCGCAATTGCGGCAGCTGGCGCGGCCGGGCGTGGTGACGCTGCTGCCCGAAGGTGGCGCCGCCACACCGGCCCTTTTGCTGGCCCTGGGTGAACAAAGCGCCAGGCTGAGCACCGGCGCGCAGGAGCAGACCGTCACGCTGGCGGCATTCGGCCGCGCCTGGCGCGGTGACTTCATGAGCTACTGGCGCGGTGGCAGTGCCACGGCACCCGCGTCGTGGCTCGAACAGCAGTTGGTTCAACTCGACCCGTCCGCGGCAACCAAGCCATTGCCCGAGCGCGTCATGAGCTTTCAGCGCGCCCAGGGCCTCAGCGCCGACGGCGTGGCCGGCGCCATGACGCTGATGCAACTCAACCGCGCGCTGGGGGTGGCCGAGCCGCGCCTGCAAGGCGAGCGTCAGCCGTAAGCTCGGCACCACTTGTCATCGAGGAGACCTTCATGTCAGCAACCGATTCAACGCAAAGCGACGTGTACCCGAGCCTGGTTTACGACGACGCCGCGGCGGCCATCGACTGGCTCTGCCGTGCCTTTGGCTTCACGCAGCGCTTCGTCGTGCCCGGCGACAGCGCTCGCGTCGAACACAGCGAGCTGTCGCTGGGCAACGCCGTCGTGATGGTCAGTTCACCCAAAGACGAATTCAACCGCGTCAGCCCACGCAAGTCGGCCGGCTTGCCGCAAGCACTGAGCCTGTACGTGGCCGACCCCGACGCCCATCACGCGCAAGCCATGGCCGCCGGCGCAACGCTCGTCAGGCCCCTACAGACCGAGGAATACGGCGCGCGCGGCTACATGGTCACCGACCCCGAAGGCCACCTCTGGTACGTCGGCAACTACCGGCCAGGGGCTTACTGGTAGCGGCCTCAACGATGCCAATGATCGAACCTGGTTCATGTCCTTCATCCTGCAGGCGCTGAAAAAAGCCGAGGCCGAGCGTGGCCTCGGGCGAGTGCCGGGGCTCGATGCCCCGCTGCCACGTGGCGCCGCCCGTGGCGCGGCGCAAGCGCGGCCATGGCTTTGGTGGTGGCTGGGGTTGGCTGCGATGCTGGTTGCGGGTGCGGCAATCGGCGCGTGGTGGGTAACGGCTCCCGCGGCGATACCGGTGGTGGCGGCGCTGTCGCCTTCGTTGTCGGTGGCGCCGGTGGTGCAATCAACGGCAGCGTCACCTTCACCTGCGATCCTGCCCACGATCGTGCCCGCGCTGGTGCCGGCCATCACCGCGTCGCGCGCTGCAGCCATGCCTTCACCTCGCGTCGCGGCCATGCCGGCCGCGTCTGCGCCAGCAGCCGCACCGCTGCCTTGGCCCGGTGGGCCAGGGTGGCCGACGCTGTCGCTGGGCGGCTCGGTTTACTCCGACGTGGCCGCCGACCGCATGCTCATCGTCAACGGCCAGGTGCTGCGCGAAGGTGACGCCGCCGGCGCTGGCCTGACGCTGGTGAGCATCGGCGCCAGGTCGGCCGTTCTGAGTTACCGGGGCGCCGCGTACTTGTGGCGTTATTGACGCGGCGCCTTCAGCGCAGCCACTCCGACACACCACGCCCGAGCGAGAGCAGGTTGGCATTCATCTGCTGGCCGTCGTGCAGCGCGTTGATCCAGGCCACGCGCAGGTTGTAGTGGTCGGCCTCGGCCGACATCACGTCGAAGAGCGAGCGTTTGCCCAGCTGCTGCCACTGCTGCAAGGTGAAGCCGCGCACCTGCTCGCTGTCGCGCAGCACGGCGGCCACGCGGGCGGCGCGGTCGAAGGCCGAGAGCGTCTGCTCGTGCACTTCACGCACACGAAAGCGGCGTGACTCGAGCGCGTCTTCGCGCTGCAGCAGCGCCGCCTGCGCGCGCTTGCGCGCTGCTTCCGAGGCCGGCGCCACGCCCGGGTTGATCAGCGGGATATTGACGCTGACACCGAGCGACAGGCTGCCGCTGCGCTGGTCCACGCCACTGACGTTGTTGCTGCCCGTGCCCGTGGACTTGCTGCCGCCGAAAGCCCAGCTCACCTGCGGCTTGCCGCCGGCTTCCACCGCGGCGGCGTACTGGCCCATCGCGGCGGCTTGTGCGGCCAGCATGGCGATGTCGCTCGAGCGCGCGACTTCGCCTTCGATCAAGGGCAGCTCGGGTACGGCCGTCAATACGCTGGCCAGGCCGTGGGTGCCGGGCAGGCCGTCGCCGACCAGGCGGCGCAATCGCACGTCGACCTGGCGCGCTTGCGACTGCGCCTGGGCCATCGCGATCTCGGCCTGCTGCATAGCCTTCCTGGCCTGCACCAGCTCACTCGCGCGGCCGCGGTCGGCGCGCACGATGCTGCCCAGCGCTTCGACCAGGCACGCCATCTTGCGCACGTACTGGCCGTAGACCTGCACATGCTGGCGGTAGCGGCTGCGCTCCAGCGCCAGCGCCACGGTGTTGAGCGCGATCTGTTCCTGCTGCGACAGCTGCCCCAGCCGCGCCGATTCGGCCAGCTGCGTACGCCAGTCGGTGAGCCGGTCGGTGCGGCCGCCGTCGTAGAGCAGCTTGGTCACCGACAGCGTGCCGCGTGCGTGCAGCGCCGAGCTTGAGGTGGTGCTGCCCGACTGCGTGGCTGAAGGGCCGAGGTCGGCGTTGAAGCCGGCATGCACGGCCTTGGCCGCACGGGCCTCGTCGACATCGAGCAACGCGGCTTCGGCCAGCAGTCGAGCGGCGCCGACAGCCTGGCTGCGCGCGAGGGCGTCGCGCACGAGTCCTTGCAGCACCAGGCGTGGCTCGGGCGGCGGCAGGGCGCTGGTGGTGACGTCAGCGGCCGGCGTTACCTCGTCTTCGTCGACACAGCCGGCGAAGACGGGCGACGACAGTGCCAGGCCCAGGCACAGACCAAGCGACAGACAAAGCTGAGTGCGCGGGCGCGGGCGCGGGCGCAAGAGGGACATCGACACGGCGGCTCCAGACCACGTGCGCCGGCCATGGCGGCCATGGGCGCATGCGCAAGTCTGGGTGGCGCTTGGCCAGCGCGATCAGCGGAGATCACGCCGGAACGCGGCGCTGTTCCGGCGCCGCGCTGCCGCCGTGATCAGCCGCGCCGGCCCCAGTGGCCGGGATGCTGGCGCCAGCCCTGCCCGCCGCGTTCCCAGCGGTGCGGCACCCAGTAGTGCCCTGACGGGGGCAAAGCCCAGCGGCCGCCGATCCAGACATGGCGGCCGAGATGCCAGTTCCAGAAGCCACCAATCCAGACATAGCCCAAGGCCGGCGCAAGCGGAATGACCTCGTACTGCGGCGGCGGCGGTGCCACGTCGACCATCGGTCCGGGCGGGCCGGCTTCGTAGGGGTAGGGTGTGGCGCGGTACGGTCCACCCAGGGGGGCGACGACGCAGCCGGCAAGCGCGGCGAAGATGGCCAGTGCTGACACCAGGCGAAGGCGGTGGTGGATCGAGGTGCGCATCGTGCGTCTCCTTGGCGGTGGCTCGTCGCGCTTCAACGGCGCGGGCGCCGCTGCGCTGACGGCGTTTGCGCCAAGTCGAGGTAAAGAACTGTCCTGTGGCTACGCCCGCGGTGTCGGCATAGTTGACAGTCGCGAGCCCCACGGGCAGATCTCCGGCGAACGGCAACACACCCCTTGAACAGGGGGAGCCTAGCCAGGACATGAAGAAATGAGGCCGACATTCGGCAATCTGCTCGCAAAATCGGCGCAGATGGCGCCAGCAGAGCGTTTCAGATGGGATGGCGGCTGGGTCCATGGCGTAGCATTCGGCCTCGGTCGACGTCACCTTGCAGCGCCTTTGAGTGCAGGCCCGAAACTTGCATCTTGATGCCGAAGGTCAAGGAGTCCACAGTGAAACAAGACAAGCACGACACCCCCAACACGGCTAGTGCACGGCGTCGGCTGCTTCGGGGTACGTTCTCTGCGCCGGTGGCGCTGACGTTGTTCAGTGGCAGCGTCGCGGCGCGTTCGGTCATCAACTGCGTCACCAAACGTGCAACGGGGCCGGAGCTGCCTGGTCCCACCCCCGACCAGGGCACGACCTACATTCGAGTGCGGCTGCAGACCTTCACAGGCATGGTCGGCTCGACCGTGCTGACCAACCGCGTCTCGCGCTGGATCAAAGGCTCCGACGTCGTCGCGCTCATGGCGGCCGGCAGAACCACCTACCTCACCGGTTCGCAGTGGCAGTTGTACGACCGTGACACAAGCGGCGTGACCACGAGTTGCAGTGGCGCCAACTTCAACCCTGCCAGTGCCTATGCCAGCACGGCAGTTGGAACCATCATCGGTACGACGCCGACCGAGGCCGGCAACGTTCCCTGCGCGGCCACGACGCAGGCCGTCACCAGTAGCGGCCCGGTCGGCAGCGATTGGGTTGCGCTGCGAGTGAACTCCAGCGGTGACATCGTCGGCGTCGTGGGCATCAACGACACTGCCAACACCACGGCAATCTCACAAACTTGCTGGACCTCCTTCCGCATCGGTTGATGCTCCGGTACGCGCGAACCGAGGGCGCGCTGGTCGAAGCCGTCGGGCCCGTCTGGGCGGCCTTCAGCGCCACCACCGGCGAAACCTCGTTGCTCAATGACGAGAGTGCGGCGATCCTGGAAATTCTCGCCATGGGGCCGGCCCCGTCACACCTGGTCTGCGACATGCTGGCCAGCGACAGCGGCGGCACCGCAGAGTCACTTTCCGATCTTGTGGAGCAGTGCTGGCTGCAACTCATCGACGCGGGTCTGGTGCGAGAGTTACACGAGGCTGCGGCGCACGCTGTCTGATGCTGGGCAGCGTGGGGCCCATGACTGCCATTGGCGAGCTTGACGCCGGCAAGGTCACTCAAGCGCTGTCTGGCCGCGGGCTGTGGCTGGACCTTGGCGCGGCCACAGTTCATGTCAGGAGCGACTCAGCCGCATTTGCCGCTCAGATCCGTACCGTCTACGGCCACTTCCCTTATGTGGAAGATGCCGAGTGGGCCGACGTTCATGTCGCGATTCGCCGCGCCAATGGCTTGCGGCGATGGCTGAGACCCCAGGTCGTGCTGCATTGCGACGGCCAGCAGCCGTTTGACCCCTTCCCTTTCGACAGCCCTTTGCCGCTCTTCGAGTGGGGCTGCAACTGGCAGATCGCACACCGCCTGAATGACGCGCTGCTGCTGCATGCGGGCGCCGTCGAACGCGACGGGCTGGCCATGATCCTGCCGGCGATGCCTGGCTCCGGCAAGAGCACGCTGACAGCCGCCTTGTCGCAACGGGGCTGGCGCTTGCTCTCTGATGAGTTCGGTGCCTTCGATCCTGAGGCCGGCGTCTTCCGCGCGATGCTCAAGCCGATCGGATTGAAGAACGAGTCCATCGAAGTGATACGCGCGTTTGCGCCTGAGGCGGTGATGGGACCGGAATTCCCCAAAACGCGAAAGGGCCGAGTGGCGCACCTGGCGCCGACCAAATCCGCGGTGCAACGCCGCTTTGAGCCGGCCCGCCCCGGTGCCGTCGTGCTGCCGCAATGGCAGGCCGGCAGCAAAACCAACTGGCAGCCGCTGCCCGAACACACCTGCTTTCGCGCCTTGGCGTTCAATGCCTTCAACTACACGGTGTTGGGCGAAGTCGGGTTTCGGGCCGTCGTCTCCCTGGTGCGTCGGTGCCCGGCCTGGCAGCTTGTCTACAGCGACCTCGACGACGCGCTGGCAACGATCGATGCGGCCTGGCCCGGCGTCGTGGCGCAACACGGAGCGACGCTGCCGTGAGCCGCGACACGAACGCGGCGCCAGCCTGGGCCACCTGGTTGACGGCACTGCGCCAGCCGGAACTGGCCCTGCAGTGGTCGCTGGCCGACTGGCAGCGCGTGGTGCGTCTCGCTCGTCGCCTGCGCTTGCTGGCGCGGCTGGCACAGAGCCTGACGGCTGCACAAATCATTGACCAGGTACCGCCACAGGTGCGTCGCCATTTGTTGTCGGAGTTGCGGCTCTCGCGCTGGCGTACCGGCGCCATGGTATGGGCCGCTGAGCGCGTGGCCGCAGCCATGGCCGGCAGCGCTTATCCCCTGGTGTTGCTCAAGGGCGGAGCCTACGTCGGCCAAGCCTTGCCGATCGCCGCGGGCCGGCTTCCGTCTGACCTGGACATTCTGGTTCCAAAGGCGGCCATCGCCGATGCAGAGCGGCGTCTCAAAGGCTTCGGCTGGCACAGCACGCAGCTGGACGAGCACGACCAACGCTACTACCGCGAGTGGAGCCACGAAGTCCCGCCGATGACGCACGCCGTGCATACGCTCGAACTCGACCTGCATCACAACATCCTGCCCCCGGTGGCGCGCACCCATGTCGACGCCAACGCACTGCTGACCAGGCTGCAAAGCTGCGCGTGGCCGGCCTGGCAGGTGTTGCATCCCGTGGACCAGGTCTTGCACAGCGCCGCACACCTCTTTCTCGACTCGGAGCCGATCGACCGCGTGCGCGACCTCGTCGATCTCGACGGCCTGATGCGGCACTTTGGCGCAGCCGATGCCGACTTCTGGACCGAGCTGCCGCGGCGCGCATTGGCCCTGGGCCTGACCGAGCCGTTGGCGCTGGCCGGCCACTTCACCACGCGCTGGTTGCGCACGCCGATCCCCGCCGCGACGCAAGAGGCGATTGCGCGCCAAGGCCCCGGCGGCCTGCGCCGCGCCTGGTTGTTGCCGCTGATGAGCGCCGTATTGACACCAACCGAGCCCGACGCGATGCCATCGCTGCAGCAGCGCGTGGCTGCGCTGGTCGTGCTGGCGCGCTACCACCGCAACCGCCTGCCGCTGCACCTCTTGCTGCCCCACCTCTGGCACAAGCTCAGGAAACGCGGCATGGCCGTCGACGACGCCACTCCGGCCGCGACTTGAGCAGTCGCCGCTCAGCGCTCGCGAAACGCCTCCTGCGTCTTCATCATCGGCCGCAGCAAAAACCCAAGCACCGAACGCTGCCCGGTGCGGATCTCGGCCACCCCCGTCATGCCCGGCAGCACGTCGAGCTTCTTTCCCGCAGCTTGCAGCGTCGACAGATCAGCCGTGACCAGCGCGCGGTAGTGGCTGCCTTCGCCGCCACGCTCGACGTCGACGATGGCGTCGGGGCTGATCGAATGCACCGTGCCGCTGAGTCCGCCGTAGACCGTGAACTCGTAGGCCGAGAGCTTGACCTTGACCTCCTGACCGACCTTGATGAAGCCGATGTCCGAAGGCCGCACGCGTGCTTCCACACGCACCTGCTTGCCCAGCGGCACGATTTCCATCAGCGGCGCGCCCGGCGCGATGACACCGCCCACGGTGTGGTTCTTGATGCTCTTGACGATGCCGTCCACGGGCGACTTGAGCACCGTGCGGCGCAGCACGTCGTCGCGCACCACCATCTGTTCCTCGAGCATCGATAACTCGGTACGTACGCGCACAAGCTCGGCGCTGGCTTCCTGGCGGAAACGGTTGATGCGCTCTTGCGTCTGCAGGCTCAGCTCGTTCACCTGGCGGCGCACGCGCATGACTTCGACTTCGCTCATCAATCCCTTGGCCGACATGCCTTCGGCCATGGCCAGCTCGGACTGCAGCAGAGCGATGCTGCGGCGGTTGATGACCACGGCTTCGTTCAGCGCCGTCTGCCGCGCCTGGTAAGACTCGGTCTCGCCATCGACCACGGCACGCGCCGTGCTCAGCTCGCTCGGGAAGCGCAGCGGCTTGCCCGTGGCCTCGGCCTGCAGCCGCACCACCGCGCCTCGCAGCGACAAGCGTTTGGTCTGGCCCTCGGCCTGCTGCGCTTCCACGCGCGTCGGGTCCAGCGTGGCGAGGTCTGCGCCCTTGGCCACCTGC
>JANLYV010000325.1:0-13310 GCA_031365825.1 Rubrivivax sp.
GCGCGCACCGGACCGAAACTGCGGCTGCCCTGCGGCGCGTAATGCGTCCACGCCACCAGCTTCTGCGCTTCTACGCGCGTGCTGATCATCGGGCAAATAACGCCGTAAGCACCCGCATCCAGCGCTTTCATCAAGGCGCCGGGTTCGAGCCATGGCACGCGCACGATGGGCACCGTGGCGGTGGTGCTGATGGCCTGCAGCATGGTCACCAGCGCGGCGTCGTCGATCAGGCCGTGCTGCATGTCGATGGTCAGCGTGTCCCACCCCTGGTGGGCCATGACCTCGGCCGAAAAGCTGTTGGGGATGGCAAGCCAGCCGTTGACGGCAGCCTTCTTTTCCTGCCACAGCGTGCGCAGTCGGTTTTCTCTCACGGGTTGCTCCTCAGCGCCGCTTCGGCGCGGGTGGTGGGTCCAGGGGAAAGGTGGTGCAGCCGAGCTGGCGTGAGATCTCGCGGCTGGCATCGCGCAGCATCTGCACCACCTGCGGCTCGCGTGCGGCGTCGAAACGGAAGGTGGGGAACGAGACGCTGATGCCCGCCACGACCTGGTTCAGCCGGTCGAAGATGGGGATGGCAACGCAACGGATGTGGTCGTCGAACTCTTCACGGTCCTGGCCAAAACCCTGAGCCAATGTGCGCACGAGTTCGGCCTCGAAGTCGCGGCGCGTGGTGATGGTCTTGTCGCGATAAGCCTTGAAGACATAACCCTTCAGGATGTGGTCGCGGCGCGAGGCCGAAGGCTCCCAGGCCAGCAGCACCTTGCCGATGGCGGTGCAGTGCAGCGGCGCGCGCCGGCCGATGCGCGAGTACATGCCCAGCATGTGGCGCGAGTCGACCTTGTGCACGTAGATGATCTCGCTGTCGATGAGCGAGCCCAGGTGCACGGTCTCGCCGGTGACATCCGACAACTGCTGCATGGGCTGCTTGGCCAGTTCCACCAGGTCGGGGTACTGCAGCGCTTTCGTACCGAGTTCGAACATCTTCATCGTCAGGCCGTAGCGTTCGCTGTCGACCTCTTGCCGCACATAGCCCAGGCTCTTCATCGTCTGCAGGAAACGGTAGATCGTCGCCTTGGGCATGGCCAGGCGCATCGACAGCTCGGAGATGCCGGTTTCGTTGCGCTCGCCCAGCGCCGCAGCGATGGCGAACACCTTCAACACCGCCGCCACCGACTCGGGTTGTTTGCTGTCCGCGGTGTCGTCGTCCATGTCGTTTCGAGTCATTCGGGATACCGTTTCAAAGTCTATTTTCGCTCGGATGGGGCAACACCGCCAAAGTGGTTGGCGCCGGCACCTGCGCGTACGCGCGCGGCCACGTCGCTGGCCGCATCGATGGCGAGATGGTGGGTCGGTGCCCAGCCGACATCGGCGCTCAGCGCGGTACCCGGGCTGGCCGCGCGCAGCTCGGCCAGCAGGTCCACGGCACGCCCGTTGTGCAGGCTGCCGCGGTCGAAGAACATCGTGCCGCGCCAAAGCTTGGCCAATGCGCGACTGGCAATGGACGGCGCGGTCTCCCAGGCGTTTTGCTGGCTGAAGATTCGCGAGCCGACGCCAACGCCGATCGAATACTCGAAGCGGTAGGGCTCACGGTCCTCACCGATGAAGAGGTTGTTGTACAGGTGAACCTGGCCCCAGCGCACGCGCGGCGTGCGCGCCATCGTCTGCTGCCACAGGTTGTGGTGGAAGGTGACGCGCAATCGGCCGTCGTCGCCGCGGTTCACGTCGCTGCTGCCGACGAGGCTGGTCTTGTCGTGGTCGTGAAAGTGGTTCCACGAGACGGTGATCAGGTCGGACTGCTGCGTGATGTCGAGCAGCCCGTCGTGATGCTGGATGATCCGTCCCAGCGCGGTGCGCGCTGTGTGGTCGGGCCGCGCGCCGTCGCTGAAACTGTTGTGGTCGATCCAGACACGGCGTGCGTAACGCAGCGTGAGGTTGTCGTACTCCGAGTTCCACTCACCTTGGGCGTTATCGTTCGGGTCCCAGGCCGGAAAGTGGTCGAAGGCGTTTTCGAATTGCAGGCCGCGCACGATGACGTTTTCGACACGCTCCACCATCAGCGTGCCGTTGATCAACGCCGCCTGCGCATCCCCACCGAGCAGCGTGCTGTGGCTGGGCACGCGCATCACCACCTGCGCCGCCTGGCGTTGCGCCGAGCGCCTGCGTGCATCTTCCAGCGCGCCGCTGGGCGGCTTCTTGCCCCAGGTCGCGGGCTCAAAGGCGCGCTCGTAGGCGGCGAAGTCGAAGGCCGCGTCGCGGAAGTCTTCGGCGCCAAGACTGCGGCCGCTGTCGTCGCTGCTGAGGTCGATGCGACCGAAGACCCGCACGATGCGCGGCCGCGCGAACGGCTTCAGCGCCGCCACCAGCTGCGCACGGCTGCGCACCTCGAAGACATCGTCGAGCAGAGCCGCGGCGCCGCCGGTGGTGCCACCTTCGGCTGCGGCCCAGCCGTCGTTGGCGGCCAGCACCTCGCGCGCACCATCGCCGCCGGCCAGCACAAGGTTGCCGAATTCGGCGAAGCGGTTGGCCGGTTCACCCGTGGCGCTGAACGGCCGGCGCGAGGTCGACGCCGCCCAGGGCGTGACTTGCGAAATGTGGCTGCCGAGCACGCTGTCACGCACCACCACTTGGCCATTAGGCGATTTGCCCGCCGACCACTCATCGCGCGCCACGCCTTCGTCCCAGGCGCGGCCCAGGCTGATGCTGCCGTCGCGCACGCCGGGCTCGGCCAGCAGTCGGCTGCGTGTCACCAGAAAGCCCAGCGCGGCGCTGGCCGGCGTGCTCGGCGCCAGCACATGGCCGCCGTTGCCGGGCGTGCGCCGGCCCGCGCGGCTGAGCACGGTGCAGTCGTCGAGCACCAGCGTGGCGTTGCCGAAGATGAAGTCGACATCGCCGGCAATCAGGCTGGCGTGCACGTAGACCCGTGCCGGCGCGCCGGCCGCGCGCCGCGCCATGAACGTGTCCTGGTGGCCGAGCAGCCGCATCTGATGCAGCTGGATGCGGTCGCCCTGCGTCACCAGCGCCACCGCCTGCGCGCCGCCGCTTTCGCCGGCGCCGGCCGGGTAGCCCACGCCGTCGCGCACGGCATCCATGGCGTCGTTGGCCACCGTCAGGTGCGCCAGCTGCACGTCGTCACTGGCAATCACCATGCTGGCACTGCCGGGTGTGCCGTAGCTGGCCGCCGCGAGCTCGGGCAGGCAGGAGTGGGCGATGGCCATGCTGGCGCGCTTGGCCAACGCGTTGTAGTGGCCCATCACGATCACCACCGCTGCAGCGTTGGCGTGGGAACCAAAGAGTGTGACCGGCGCCTTGTCGGCCACACAAACGCTTTCGCGGTAGATGCCGGGCTTGAGGTGGATGTAGACGCGCCGCGGGCTGTCGGCGCGGGCCGGCACGGCGTCGATCGCTGCCTGCACCGTGCGATGCGTGCCGCTGCCGTCGGCCGCAACGATCAAGTCCGCGCGCCACGTCGGGCTGTGCTGCATCGATGCCGGTAACCACGGGCTCGGCCCCATCGCCAGGTAGTCGGCGAGCTGCGGCTGCGCCGCGGCGCCAAGCGCCGCGCCCAGCAGCATGCAGGCGACGAGAAGCTGCCTCACAGATCGGCCAGGAACAAGCCGGGCTCGCCGGCCTTGTCGCAACTGAAGAGCACCTGCCTGCCGTCGGGCGTGAACGAAGGGTGCGGGTGCGTCACCTGGCGGTCGCCCTTGTAGACGCGCCAGGAACTGTCATGGCGCGCGATCTTGCGTGATGACGCTCGCGCACTTCCGGCTTTCAGGTCGAACAGATGCAGGTAAGGGTCGGGCTCGATGGCATAGCCGCTGGCGTCGTCGACATCGGCCGGGCTCGAACAGCCGTCGCCGACGATGAGCGAGCCGTCGAAGTTGCTCATCAAGTGCGAACAAGGCGGCATCACCGTCAGCGCGCGGTCTTGCAGCGTCAACGGGTCGAGCGCGCGTATCCAGCGCTGCGGCTCACCCTTCCTGTACGAGACATAGACCATGGCCGAACCGTCGGGCACCCAGAACTCGTGCGTGCAGCTCTCGCCCGGGGCCTGCACCTTGCCGCAGCGCAGGTTCGTGCCATCTTCGGCTATGAACCACATGCGTGCGTCAACGAGATCGTGGTTGCCTTCGTGGCAGAAGGCCACCGTGTGGTCATCGAACGGCCGGTACTGCGGGTGCCCCAGCCACAGGTCGACTTCGTGGATGGTCTCGCGCGCACCGTTTGCCAGGTCGATGCGGATCAGGCGGCAGCGCGGCCTGGCGAAGAACATGTCGCGGAACTTCTGCCAGTCGGTGAGCGGGAACCAGTCGCTGGCGCGCACCTCGATGCCCACCATCTTCGTGCACGCGCTGTTGGCCACCCAGGTGCCGTAGCCGACCCAGCCTTCGGGCACGGCGTAGGCCACCTCCTCCTGCAGCGTGGCAAGTTCGAGCCGGATGAGCTGGCGCTTGGCGCGCACGAAATAGAGGTGGCGGTCGTCGGGGCTGAGGAAGCCGCCGAAAGTGTTCTCTTCCGGCTGGTCGCTGAGTTGCAGCGCCTGCCCCGTCTTCAAGTCGAGCAGGTGGTAGTGCCAGTCGGTGCCGGGCCCGAACTCGGCGCCGAAGATCAGCTTCACGCCATCGTTGGTGAAGCACTTTTGATAGAAATAGTTGCGGTGGCAAGTGATATCAGGCGGCGTCAGGCGCGTCATCCGCGCGCCGGTGTCGGGGTCGGTACTAACGTCGAAACGCAGCTGACGGATTTGATGCTTGGCCATGGTCGCGTCGGTCGTTACTTGATTCGTTTGAGGATGGCGTTGCCATCGACAAGCAGGCGCTGTGCCGCCTGCTGCTCGCTGGCCTTGCCGTAGGCGACGGTCTCGAAGACCTCGCGGATGAACTTGCGAAAGCGTGCGTCTTCGAAGGCTGGCGCCGGCAGCTCGACGCGGCCGGCATCCTTCTGCGCCTTGATCTGCTGGTAGGCCTTCAGCTCCAGCGGCTGTACCTTGTTCTCTTGTGCCAGCAGGGCGTAGGCGTTTCTGGCCGTGGGCATGCCGCGCGTCAGGCCGAGCGCTCGCACGGCTTCGGGGTCGGTGAGCAGGAAGCTGATCAAGCGCGCCGCGAGCTCCGGGTGTTTGCTGCGCTTGCTGACGGCAAAGAGCATCGCCGGGCGGCCGAACATGCCGCTGTTCTTTGCGCCGGGCAGCATCAGGAAGTCGCCGACTTCGAGCTGCTGCTCTTTGTCCAGCGTGCTCTGGCGCAGGCGTATCGACGAGTCCCAGGTGTAGTTGCCGGCCCACTTGCCGACGACCCAGTCCTGCTGCTGCTCGGTCGGCTTTTCGGCGCCGCCCAGGCTGGCGCGGTACGGCAGCGGTGTGGCGACATGGCCGTCGACCAGGCGTTTGTAGACCTGCACCCATTCAAGCAATGCCTCCGGGCTCATCGCCACGCGGTGTTCGCTGCTGTGCACGTAAGGCGTGCCGTATTTCTGGAAGATGTAGGCCTGGGCCAGAAGGACCATGTCGTAGAGCTCGCCGTCTATCGGGTAGGCCTCTTTGCCGAGCCTGGTGCGGAACACCTCGCCGCTGGCGAAGAGTTCCTCCCAGGTTCGTGGCAGCGGCAAACCGGCACGCGCGAACGCCGCCTGGTTCCACAGAAAGACGCGCGCCGTGTACGAAGGCGCCAGGCCGTTGAGCCGGCCGGCGATGGTGTTCATGCGCAGGTCTTCAGCCGTGAACTGCCCGAGCGCGATGGCGCTACGGTGGGCGTTGAGGTCGGCGAAGCCTTCGCCTGTGCGGCTGAACATCGCCAGCCAGGCCCAGTTGATCTGCATCACGTCGGGCTCGGTGCCACCGACCATCTGCGTCGTCAGTTTTTCCAGGTAACCGGCAATGCCGCCGTACTCGCACCTGATCTTCACGCCGGGGTTGCGCGCTTCGAACAAGGCAATGGCCTTGAGCGTGCGCTCGTGGCGTTCGCCACCGCCCCACCAGGCGAAGCGCAGTGTGGTGGTCTGTGCCAGCGTGCTGGCCGTTAGCACACACAAGGCAGCGGCGATGAAAGCGCGGCGTAAGGACTTCATCGCAGCAGGTTGACGCCGCTTTGTGCGTCGAAGATGTGGCAGGCGCCCATCTGCAAGTGAAAGACGTGTGTCGCGCCGCGCGCTTTGCCGGCCAGGTCGCCCAGCGCGTCAGTGGCGACGCGGCTGGTGAAAGGCAGGCCGCCGATGTCGGCATGCACGAAGATTTCGCTGCCCATGTTTTCCATGAAGCGCAGCGTACCGGGCACCGCGGCAGCACCGGCGTGTGTGGGTAGCGTGGTGAGGTGCTCAGGGCGCAGGCCCAAGGTCACCTTGCCGCCGGCCTGCGCGCGCAGCCGTGATGCCTTGGCCTCGGGCAACGCGACGCTGACATCACCCCAGCGCAGAACCCCACCATCAGCCGCGAGTTCGACCTCACGCAGGTTCATCTCGGGCGAGCCAATGAAGCCCGCCACGAACGCATTCGCCGGCTGCGCGTACAGCACACCCGGCGTGTCGACCTGCTGCACCGTGCCTTCCTTCAGCACGCAGATGCGCTCGCCCATGGTCATGGCCTCGACCTGGTCGTGCGTCACGTAGATCACGGTCGCCGGCCGGCCGCTGTCGCGCAGCGTCTTGTGCAGCTCCGTCAGGCGCACGCGCATCGAGGCACGCAGCTTGGCGTCCAGGTTCGACAGCGGCTCGTCGAAGAGAAAGACCTCGGGCCGCTTGACGATGGCGCGGCCCACCGCCACGCGCTGCGCCTGGCCGCCCGAGAGCTGCTTGGGATAACGCTCAAGCAGAGCGTCAAGTTCCAGCAGCCGCGCAGCCTCCAGCACCCGTGCCTCGACCTCGGGTTTTTTCATGCCCGAGAGCTTCAGCCCAAAGGCGAGGTTGCCGTGCACCGTCATATGCGGGTACAGCGCGTAGTTCTGGAAGACCATGGCGATGCCGCGTTGTTTGGCCGGCAGCGCATTCACCAGTTTGCCGCCAATGTGCAACTCGCCGCCGCTGATGCTCTCCAGCCCCGCCACCATACGCAGCAGCGTGCTCTTGGCGCAGCCCGACGGGCCGACGAAGACCATGAACTCGCCGTCGCGCACGTCGAGGTCGATGCCGTGCACGGCCTTGAAGCCGTTGGCGTAGGTCTTCGCTATCTTCTTCAGGCTCACCTGCGCCATCGTCAACCTTTGATGCCGCTGGACGCGGCGCTTTCAACGAAGTGTTTTTGTGCCGCGAAGAAGATCGCCACCGAAGGCAGCAGCGCCACCACCGAGATGGCGATGACGCTGGCCCATTGCACCTCCTCGGTGGCACCGATGCTCATCTTCAGCGCCAGCGAGACGGGGTACTTTTCCACCGTCGAGAGGTAGATCAGCGGCCCCATGAAGTCGTTCATGGTCCAGATGAACTGGAACACCACCACCGAGACGATGGCCGGCTTCAACAGCGGCACGATGATGTGCCACAGCAGCTGCAGCGGGTTGCAGCCGTCGATCATCGCCGCCTCTTCCATGTCGCGCGGAATGGCGCGCAGGAACTGCACCAGCATGAAGACGAAGAAGGTGTCGGTGGCGAAGGCGCTGGGCACGATCAACGGCAGGTAGCTGTCGAGCCAGCCGAACTCGCGGAA
Source organism: Rubrivivax sp. (assembly GCA_031365825.1). Taxonomy (GTDB): domain Bacteria; phylum Pseudomonadota; class Gammaproteobacteria; order Burkholderiales; family Burkholderiaceae_C; genus Rubrivivax. The sequence goes on from JANLYV010000325.1 coordinate 7,631, forward strand.
CATCAGGTACTGCGGGATGCGCAGGATGATCAGCGGCAACATCATCGTCGCCACCATCACCGCGAAGAGCGTCTTGCGGCCCCAGAACTCGAAGCGTGCGAACGCGTAGGCGACGAGCACGCAGGAGATCACCGTGACGATGATGCGCGGCACGACGATCAAGAAGCTGTTGAAGAAGTAGGTGGCGAAGGTGTATTCGGTGCTGGTCTTCCAGCCCTTGGCATAGGCCGCGAAATCGAAGTGCGATGGCCAGAAGCCGACGTCGCCGAAGATCTCGGCGTTGCTCTTGAACGAAGCGCCCACCAGCCACAGCATCGGGTACAGCATCACGAGGCCGACGGCACCGAGCGCCAGGTAGCGCAGCGTCAGGCTGGCCTGCTCTTTGTTCAGGCTGAAGCTCACCGGCGGCCTTCTTTCTCACCGGCGTAGAAGACCCAGTACTTCGAGCTCCAGAAGGCCAGCCCGCTCAAGGCCGCCACCAGCACAAAGAGCACCCACGACAGCGCCGCGCCGTAGCCGAGGTTGAAATAGCGGAAGGTCTGGTCGTAGATGTACAGGCTGAGCAGGTAGGTCGAATTCAGCGGCCCGCCCTCGGTCACCATGTACGGGCCGTTGAATTCCTGAAAGCCATGCACCAGCTGCATGATGAGGTTGAAGAAAATAACCGGCGTGATGAGCGGCACCGTGATGCGCGTGAACTGCTGCCATTTGCTCGCGCCGTCGATCTCAGCGGCTTCGAACAGCGACTGCGGCACGTTCTGCAGCGCCGCGAGGAAGATGACCATGGCCGAGCCGAACTGCCAGGTGAAGAGCGTGACGATGGTCCACATCGAGTAGTGTTCGTCGGCCAGCCACATCACCGGCTCGATGCCGAACTGCGCCAGCACGATGTTCACCAGGCCACGCTGCGAAAAGATGAAACGCCACAGCACCGCCACGGCGATCGAGCCGCCCAGGATCGACGGCAAATAGAACGCCGAGCGGAAGAAGTTGATACCGCGCAACTTGAAATTCAGCACGTGCGCGATGAAGAGCGCGAAGCCCACGCGCAGCGGCACCGCCAGTGCCACGAACCACAGCGTCACGCCGAGCGACTTGGTGAAGAGCGGGTCGGCCGTGGCCAGCTCGACGTAGTTCGCCGCACCCACGTACACGGGCGGCGTGAAGACGTCGTACTGCGTCAGGCTCAGCGCGAAGCTCATCACGAAGGGGAAGAGCTTGAAGCCGAGCACACCCAGCACAAAGGGCAGCGCGAAAAGGAAGCCGATGCGTTTGTTTTCGTACATCGTTCAGACCCCGCGCGGCGGCAAAGCCGAGGCCGCCCAAGCCGTTGCGGGCGCGAGCGTCGGTCGGCCCTGGCGGTCCGACTGCCCTCCAGCGATCAGGCCTGGCGTCGCGTCGAACAACTCGCGGCGTGCGCTGCGCCCACTCTGCTCAAACACGTTCGACGAGTTAGTTGACGACGCGCGTGGGTACACGCGCCGACGCCAGGCAGATCGCTTCCGGCGCCACTCGCTGACTGCCCGCAGCGGCCTGAGCGGCCTCGGCTTTGCTCAACAGGGTTGGCGCGCCACCAAGTGGTGCGCCACGGCGGGTGGCAGCAAGGCCGTGCCCGGCCGGGCGCCGGGGTGAGTATGCGCAGCTGAGCAGCACAGGCCCTGGGGTCGGCGCGTGTACCCACGCGCTTCGTCAACAAACTCGCCGAACGTGTTTGAGCGTAGCGGCCGCAGGCCGCGCAGCGAGTTGTTCGGCGCGAGCCCAGGGCCGAGCAGCGCAGGGCACCCCGACCAAAGGTCGGGGCAAGCATTCCGAACCCCGGCGAGCGGCTGGGCGCGGCCTTGCCGGTGCGGATCGTGGCGCGCCAAGCGGTTTGCTTTGAATGCAAACCCGAGCCCAGCAACCGCGATGGCCCTCCCTCCGCAAACACCAAGGCAGCCGTCGTCATCGCGCCAACCAGCCGCCGTCCACGGCCATGGTGTGACCATGCAGATAGTCCGAAGCGGCCGAGGCGAGGAAAACCACCGGCCCGGCCAGGTCGTCGGGCACGCCCCAGCGCGCCGCCGGAATGCGCTCGAGGATGGCGGCGTTACGCCCGGCATCGGCACGCAGCGCAGCGGTGTTGTTGGTGGCCATGTAGCCCGGCGCGATGGCGTTGACGTTGATGCGCTGCGCCGCCCATTCGTTGGCCATCAGCCGCGTGATGCCCATCACCCCGCTCTTGGACGCCGTGTACGAAGGCACGCGTACACCGCCCTGGAACGAGAGCATCGACGCCACGTTGATGATCTTGCCGCCGCCACCTTGCGCGATGTACTGCCGCGCCACCGCCTGGCTGAAGAAGAACACGGTCTTCAAATTGACGTTCATCACGTCGTCCCAGTCCTTCTCGCTGAACTTGATGGCATCGTCGCGGCGGATGATGCCGGCGTTGTTGACGAGGATGTCGACATGCCCGGCCATCGCCACCGCTTCGCGCATCAGTCCGGCAAGTCCTCTGGTGTCGGACAGGTCGGCGCGCAGGTCGAGGAAGCGTCGACTCAACGATTGCACCTGCGCCTGCGTTTCCTGCGGCTGGCTCATGTTGACGCCGACGATGTCGGCCCCGGCCTGCGCCAGCGCGCGCGCCATGCCCTGCCCCAGGCCGGTGTCGCAGCCGGTGACGATGGCCACCTTGCCGCGAAGTTGAAACTGTTCGAGCACCATGCTGCGCCGCCCTTCAGCGCAGTGCGGTCATGGGCACATGGTCCATGTCGGCAAAGACCTGGTTCTCGCCCACCATGCCCCAGATGAAGGTGTAGGCCTGCGTGCCCACGCCGGCATGCATGGACCAACTCGGGTTGATCACCGCCTGCTCGTTGCGCAGCACCAGGTGGCGCGTCTCGGCTGGCTCGCCCATCATGTGGAAGACGACGGCGTTGGGGTCCATGTCGAAATAGAAATACACCTCCATGCGCCGGTCATGCGTGTGGCAGGGCATGGTGTTCCATAGGCTGCCGGGTTCGAGTTGCGTCATGCCCATCAAGAGCTGGCAGGTCGGCAACACCGCCGGCACCAGGAACTTGTGGATGGTGCGGCGGTTGCTCGTCTTCGCGTCGCCCAGTGTTTCGGGCGAGGCCTCGGCCAGCGTCACCTTCTTGTTCGGATAGTGCGTGTGCGCCGGCGCGCAATTGAAGTACAGCTTGGCCGGGCGCGCCGCGTCGAGGCTGCGGAATTCGAGCTCTTTCGCGCCCTGGCCGATGTACAGCGCTTCGCGCGCGCCGACCTCATAACGTTTGTCGTCAGCGGTGACGAGTACGTCACCGCCGATGTTGATCAGGCCCAGTTCGCGCCGCTGCAAGAAGTAGTCGGTGCCGGTGTGGCGGCCGAGTTCGGGCGCGAAGCTCACGGTCTCGCGCACCGGGTGGATGCCGCCGACGATGATGCGGTCGATCTGGCTATAGGTCAGCGTTGCCTCGTCGGGCTTGAACAGGTCTTCGACGAGGAAATGGCGGCGCAGCCCGCTGGTGTCCAGCGTGCGTGCGTGTTCGCTGTGGATGGGCTGGCGGATGTCCATGAAAGCTCCTGGCGAGGGATGGGGCGCGGCACGCGGCAGCAGCTGTGGTGCCACAGAAACGAGGGTATGGGGACTTTCCCGGAATTGGCGTTCTTTTCGCTTGAACCAGCGTTTCAAAAACAATTCACGTCGCTATAGTACACACAAATGTTGGGCCGACAAGGGCCTTCGGCCCAGGGAGTTCCCGCAGCCGGGCAGCCTCGGCAGCGTCATCACCAGGAGCATGCATGGCACCGTATTTCATTGACGCCGACACGCCCTGGACGGAGCTCGGCGACGGCATCCGCCGCAAGATCGTCGGCCACACGAACGAGCTGATGTGTGTGCTGGTGCAGTTCGACCGCGGCGCCATCGGCACGCCACACGCGCACGATGCGCACGACCAGATCGCCTTCGTCATCGCCGGCAGCTTCGAAGCCGATGTCGCCGGCGTGAAGCGTGTGCTGCGCGCGGGTGATGCTTTCATCGCGCCGCGCCTGCACCGCCACGGCGTGGTGGCACTCGAACAGGGCAGCACCTTGCTCGACCAGTTTTCACCGCGCCGGGAGGACTACCTCTCGGACTGAACGCCATCGATGCGCAGAGGCACTGCAGCCTTGGCGCGTCACCCCAAGCGAAGCGAATGGCGCCCTCCGAGCGCCCAGAACGTGCGGCGCCGCCGCCGTGAATAACGTTGGAGACACTCACCATGCACCCGTCCCTGCCCTTGCTCGCCGCCCGCGTGGCGCCTTCGGCCATCACCCTGGCCGTGTTGACGCTGATGACCTCGGCCTATGCCCAGGCGCAAACGCAGCCGGCCGCGCCGGCCGAAACCGTCACCGTCACCGGCTTTCGTGCGTCGCTTGAAAGTGCGCTGAACAAGAAGCGCGAAGACAACGGCATCGTCGACGTCATCAAGGCCGAAGACATCGCCAAGTTCCCCGACACCAACCTGGCCGAATCGCTGCAGCGCATTCCCGGCGTGGTCATCGACCGTGACGCCGGCGAAGGCCGCAACATCACCGTGCGCGGCCTCGGCCTGGACTTCACGCGCGTGCGCATCAACGGCGTGGAAGCGCTCACCACCACTGGCGGCACCGACAGCTCGGGCGGCAACAACCGCTCGCGCGGCTTCGACTTCAACGTCTTCGCCGCCGAACTCTTCAACTCGATCACGGTGCGCAAGAGCTCATCGGCGGATGTGGACGAAGGCTCGCTCGGCGCCACGGTCGACCTGCAGGGTTCACGCCCGTTCGACTTCCAGAGTTTCACCGCCACGGCGTCGCTGAAGGGCCGCTACAACGACTTGTCGGGCAGCACCGACCCACGCGCTGCGTTCCTGATCTCCAACACCTTTGCCGATCGCACGGTGGGCATCCTGTTCTCGGCCGCGTATTCCAAACGCAAGATCTTCGAAGAAGGCTTCAGCACCGTGCGCTGGGACAACGGGCCGTCGTCGGGCGGCTGGTGCGCGCCCATAGGCGTGGCCAACAACCCCACCACGTCGACCGCCACCACCTGCGGCCCGGCCGCACAAGGCGTGGCGCGCCTGCCCGCCAGCGCCGCCGCGACCGAGGCCTACAACCTGGCCAACGCCGCCACCAACTTTCACCCGCGGCTGCCACGCTACGGCCGGCTGACGCACGACCAGGAGCGCCTGGGCGTCACCAGCAGCATCCAGTTCCGCCCGCGTGCCGGCACGCTGCTCAACCTCGACCTGCTCTACGCCAAGCTCGACGCCACACGCCAGGAAGACTTCCTCGAAGCCATCTCCTTCAGCCGCACCGCGGGTTCCGGTGGCAAGCCGCAGACCAGCGTCGTCAGCACCGCCTACGACGCCAACGGCGCGCTGCTGTTCGGCACCTACAACGGCGTGGACGTGCGTGCCGAATCACGTTACGACAAGCTGAGCACGACCTTCACGCAGCCCACCTTGTCGATCGAACAGGAACTGAGCGAAACGCTCAAGCTCAACGCCAAACTCGGCCGCGCCGATTCGAGATTCCGCAACCCCGTCCAGACCACGACCACGCTCGATGCGCTCAACGTCAACGGCTACACCATCGACTTCCGCGGCAACGACCGGCTGCCCAAGATCAGCTACCCCTTCGACCCCGCGCAGGCCGGCGGCGCGCTGACCCTGGTGGC
>JANLYV010000029.1:0-5916 GCA_031365825.1 Rubrivivax sp.
TCATCGAGGTCTACCTTGAGGACTACCACGTCGGTCCGTCGCATCCGGGCCTGGGCCAGTTCGTCGCCTGTGACGACTTGCGCTGGGAGTTCGGCGCGCAGTATTCGGTGCAGACGGTCGGCATCAAGCACGCGCTCGAACGTCCGGGCTCGCCCGTCTACCAGCGCAAGTCGTCACAGGCGACGAACTGGCCCAGGCCCGGATGCGACGGGCCGACGTGGTAGTCCTCAAGGTAGACCTCGATGAAGGTCTTCCAGTTGTAGTCGCACTCGTGCAGGTAGACGCGGTCGAGCACATGGCCGCTGAAGTCGAGCTCGGCACGCGGGCCGAGTTGCGCGAGCTCTTTCGCGATGTCGCGGCTGCCGCCCTCGAACAGCAACCCGTTCCAGCGCTGCAGCGGGTAGTTGCGCAGGTTCAAGCACGGGTCTTGCGCGAAGTGCGGCGCGCCGATGAGCTGGCCGTGCAGGTTGTAGGTCCAGCGGTGCAGCGGGCAGACGATGTTCTGTTGCTGTTGGCGCGTGTGGCCACGGCCCTGCAACATCACTGCCTGGCGATGACGGCACACATTCGAGATGAGCTCGACACCGCCTTGGCTGCGCACCAGCGCGCGGCCCTGGCCTTCCTGCGGCAAGGCGTGAAAGTCGCCGACTTCAGGCACGGCCAATTCATGACCGACGTAGCGAGGCATCTGCTGAAAGATCAGCAGCTGTTCCTTGCGGAAGACCTCGTCGTCGAGATAACTGAAAACCGAGAGTTGAGAGCGGCTGCGCTCAAGAGCTTGGAGACTGATGCTCAGGTCCGACATGATCCGTGGGGATCCTCCAATGATGGAATGTCAACCTCCCCACCCGGTGGCCCTGCGGGTGGGTTTGGAAAACGCGCCGCGCCTTCTGATGCAAGGCTAGCGGCGAGCGAGCGCGGGATTCTACCCAGGGGGTCCGGCAGGCCCGGCCAAGCTCGCCCTTGCGGCATGGCCGGGCATGAACACCCGGACTAAAATCGCCCCTCCCACCCCCGGCCACACCATGCCCCGCAGCCCCACGCCGCCCGCCTCGAAAGAACCTGCCAGCTACGAAGCCGCGCTGGCCGAACTCGACCGTCTGGTGCTGCAGATGGAAGCCGGCCAGATGCCGCTGGACCAGCTGCTCGACGGCTACCGCCGCGGCGCCGAATTGCTGGCCTTTTGCAAGACGCGGCTGCAGGCGGTGGAAGACCAGGTGAAGGTGCTCGAAGACGGCCAGCTCAAGGACTGGGCGGCGCCGTGAGTGCCGCGCAGCCGTCGTTCGCGCTCTGGGTGCTGCAGCAACTGCGCGATGTCGAAGCCGCTCTGCAGGCCTGGGTGCCGGCCGATGCGCCCGCCGGCCTGGGTACGGCCATGCGCTACGGCGTGCTCGACGGCGGCAAGCGCTTGCGCCCCTTGCTGGTGATGGCGGCATGCGAAGCGGTCGGCGGCGACAGGAACGCGGCCCTGCGTGCCGCGGTGGCGGTGGAGCTGATCCACGCCTATTCTCTGGTGCACGACGACATGCCGTGCATGGACAACGACGTCATGCGTCGCGGCAAGCCCACGGTGCACGTGCAGTGCGGCCAGGCCCAGGCCATGCTCGCCGGTGACGCGATGCAGGCCCTGGCCTTCGAGGTGTTGACCCCCGAGACTGGCATGGACGCGCCCTTGCAGGCACGCCTGTGCGGCCTGCTCGCGCGCGCCGCCGGCCACGCCGGCATGGCCGGTGGGCAGGCGGTGGACCTGGCCAGCGTGGGCCAGGCGCTGGATGAAGCCGCGCTGCAGGCCATGCATGAACGCAAGACCGGCGCGCTGCTGCAAGCCAGCGTGCTGATGGGCGGTGCCTGCGGCGGCACGAACGATGCGCAGTGGCAGGCGCTGCGCGATTACGGCGCGATGATGGGCCTGGCGTTCCAGGTGGTCGACGACATCCTCGACGTCACGCAAGCGTCCGACGTCCTGGGCAAGACGGCGGGCAAGGACCAGCACGCCAACAAGCCGACCTACGTCTCGGTGCTGGGGCTTGCCCGTTCGCGCCAACGCGCGCAGGCACTGCAGGAGCGCTCGCTCGAGGCATTGACGCGCGGCCGTTTGCCCGCCCCCGAAAAACTGCAACAACTGGCCGCGATGGTCGTCGACCGAGACAGCTGAAATGAACACCTACCCGCTGCTGTCACGCATCCATGTGCCGGCCGACATGCGACGCCTTTCGCGCGCCGAGCTGGGCACGCTGGCGCAGGAGCTGCGCGACTTCGTGCTCACCAGCGTCAGCCAGACCGGTGGCCACCTGTCGAGCAACCTCGGCACGGTGGAACTGACCATCGCGCTGCACTACGTCTTCAACACCCCGCACGACCGCCTGGTGTGGGACGTGGGCCACCAGACCTACCCGCACAAGGTGCTCACCGGCCGGCGCGAACGCATGGGCTCGCTGCGCCAGCTGGGCGGCATCAGCGGCTTTCCGCGCCGTGACGAAAGTGAGTACGACACCTTCGGCACGGCGCACTCGTCGACCTCGATCTCGGCCGCATTGGGCATGGCCATGGCGGCCAAGCTCAAAGGCGAAGAGCGCAAGGCCGTGGCCATCATCGGCGACGGCGCCATGACCGCGGGCATGGCCTTCGAGGCCATGAACAACGCCGGCGTGGCGCATGCCGGTGGCCATGCGGATTTGCTGGTGGTGCTGAACGACAACGACATGTCGATCAGCCCACCCGTGGGCGCGCTCAACAAATACCTGGCGCGGCTGATGAGCGGCCAGTTCTACGCCACGGCGCGAGAAGGCGCGAAGGCGGTGTAGAAGAACACGCCGCTGTTCGAATTCGCGCGGCGCTTCGAAGAGCACGCCAAAGGCATGGTCGTGCCTGGCACCATCTTCGAAGAATTCGGCTTCAACTACGTCGGCCCGATCGACGGCCACGACCTCGATTCGCTCATTCCCACGCTGGAGAACCTGCGCGCCAGACGCGGCGCGCAGTTCCTGCACGTCGTCACCAAAAAAGGCATGGGCTACAAGCTCGCCGAAGCCGACCCGGTGAAGTACCACGCCGCCTCGGGCAAGTTCAACCCGGCCGAAGGCTTCCCCAAGAGCGCGCCGAGCAAGCCGACCTTCACGCAGGTCTTCGGCCAATGGCTGTGCGACATGGCCGAGGCCGACAAGCGCCTCGTGGCCATCACGCCGGCGATGCGTGAAGGCTCAGGTCTCGTCGAGTTCCACAAGCGCTTCCCCGAGCGTTACCACGACGTCGGCATCGCCGAACAGCACGCGGTGACCTTCGCCGCCGGCCTGGCCTGCGAAGGCCTGAAGCCGGTACTGGCGATCTACTCCACCTTCTTGCAGCGCGGCTACGACCAGCTCATCCACGACGTGGCGATCCAGAAGCTGCCGGTGGTGTTTGCACTGGACCGCGCCGGCATCGTCGGCGGCGACGGTGCCACCCATTGCGGCGCGTTTGACATCGCCTATGTGCGCTGCCTGCCCCACTGCAGCATGCTCACGCCGTCGGACGAGAACGAGTGCCGCATGGCGCTGACGACGGCCTTCCGCCAGGATCACCCAGTGGCCGTGCGCTACCCGCGTGGCGCCGGCGTGGGGGCGGCCATCGACACCGAGCTGCGTGAATGGCCGTGGGGCAAGGCAGTGATGCGGCGCACCTCGTCGCTGCCGGCATCACCGCCTGCCGACTCGCGTGGCAGCCGCCGCCTGGCCATCCTGGCCTTCGGCACCGTGCTGCACCCGGCGCTGGCCGCGGCCGAAGCGCTGGACGCGACGGTGGTCGACATGCGCTTCGCCAAGCCCCTGGACGCCGCCATGGTGCACGACATCGCGCGTTCCCACGACGCCATCGTCACCGTCGAAGAAGGCTGCATCAGCGGCGGTGCCGGCAGCGCGGTGGGCGAATGCCTGGCCGCCGCCGGGCTGCTGATACCGCTGCTGCAACTCGGCCTGCCGGACGAATTCGTCGAGCATGGCGACCCGGCCAAGCTGCTGGCGCTGGTGGGGCTGGACGCCATCGGCATCGAACAATCGATCCGCCAACGCTTCGTCAACCGGCCCACGCTGGCGGCGGTGAACGGCTGAGCGCAAAACACCTCATGAACCAGCTCAGCGACGCCCTGCACATCCCCGACACGCAAAGCTCGCGTGACGAACGCCACCTGGTGATCCAGCGCGTCGGCGTGAAGGACGTGCGCTACCCGCTGCAGCTGCGCGTGGCCGGCGCGGTGCAGTCAACCTCGGCGTTGTGGGCTCTGGACGTGGCGCTTCCGGCCGAAAAGAAGGGCACGCACATGTCGCGACTGGTGGCCTGGCTCGACGCGCTGAACGAGCCGCTGACGCTGGCCACCTTGCGCGACCGCCAGGCGCAGATGCTCGACAAGCTCGGCGCCGTGGAGGGCCGGGTCGAGGCCGCCTTCAACTTCTTCATCCGCAAGCGCGCGCCGGTGTCGGGCGTATCCAGCCTGCTCGACTACCAGGGCCGCTGGATCGCCGAGACACGTGGCGGCGGCACGTCGATCTGGGCCGAGGTCGGCGTGCCGGTGAAGAGCCTGTGCCCCTGCTCGAAAGAGATCTCCGACTACGGTGCGCACAACCAGCGTTCACTGGTGACGATTCGCGTCGAGCTGCTGGCGGCGATCGAGTGGCACGAACTCGTGCGCTTTGCCGAAGACGAGGCCTCGAGCGAACTCTGGCCGATGCTCAAGCGGTCCGACGAAAAGTGGGTCACCGAGCGCGCCTACGAAAACCCGAAGTTCGTCGAAGACCTGGTGCGCGATGTGGCGCTGCGCCTGATTGGTGACGCGCGCATCGGGCGCTACAGCGTGGATGTCGAAAATTTCGAGAGCATTCACAACCACTCTGCCTACGCGCGCATCGAGCGCGCGTAGGGCCCGGCGCTAGCCGGGTGCGCCGAAGGCGCCAGAGTGATTGGACGTGGCTCATATCGCGCAGCGATGTGAGCAACGGCACAACCACGCTGAATCGACCACCAGCTCGTCACTTCCAGGTGTTCGTCTCCTTGTCGTAAGTCTTGGTCGTCGACTTGCCATCGCCGTCCACCGTCGTGTGCGTGCCTGCGATGTGGCGGCCGTCCTTGTCGAACTCGTTCGTCTCGTCGTCGATGACCTTGCCGTCCTTGTCACGATGGATCACGTGGTGCACCTGCCCGCCATCGCGCTTGTGCTCGATGTGCTGCTCGTAGACGCAGACCTCGCCTTCCCAGCGGTACTGGTCGTAGCTCTTCTCGGCGCCATGCTTGTCGACCTTGGTGCGCTCAAGCACCTTGCCGTTGCCATCTCTCTGCGTCGTCGTCACGTCGCCGTTGCTGGCGGTGTGCGTGTCGCGGAACTTGTCTTCGATCTCCTTGACGGCCTTGTCGACGCGTGCGTCGGCCCACCAGGCGGCGAGCGCGCCGCCGATGAGCAGCGCGGTGCCGATGGTCGCGGCCTTGATGCTCGACGAGTGCGGCGTCGACACAGGCGGGGTCGGGTTTTGTTGTGAACGTGCCGCGGTTGCGAGGCCGATGGCGGCGGCGCAAAGCAAGGCCGGCCCAAGCCGTCGCGTGCGGGGATGAATGCGTGTACTCATGCCGATCTCCTGGCGCCGGCGGGGTGGGTTGGGGGACGTGCCGACATCTCTTTGTCGCGGCGACGGCGGCACCGGTTCAAGCCGCATGTGCACGCCGGGCGGCCCCTGATTGCGCGGCCCGTATGGCGCACCCTAGACTGGCCGCGCCATGAACGCCGAACAGAACCAGCTCATCACGCGCATCGGCCCGGGCACGCCCTGCGGCGCCTTGATGCGCCAGTACTGGCAGCCGGTGGCGCTGCTCGACGAGTTCGATCCGCGCTTCGATGCCGCCATGGCCACGCGCCCACTGAAGGCGGTGCGCCTGCTCGGCCAGGACCTCGTG
>JANLYV010000389.1:0-10463 GCA_031365825.1 Rubrivivax sp.
GCAACGCCGCGCGTTCGGCCTGGCGCGCCTGCCATTCGGCCCTTTGCGCACGGTCCAGTTGCCAGACCAGCCGGGCCGTCACCGCCGACATCAGCAAAAGCATCACCCCACCGGCCAGCACCCAGGGCCAGTGGCGGCGCAGGCCCTTGCGCAGCCGGTAGGCGCCGCCGGCCATCGCCGAGACGGGCTGGTGCGACAGCAGCCGCTGCAGGTCACGCTGCAAGGCGCCGGCCGAGTCGTAGCGCTGCGCCGCGTCGTGCGCCGTGGCCCGCGCAACTATTGCAGCCAGCTCCGGCCCGCGCCGGTGGCGGCCGGCCAGCGGCCGCACCAGTTCTTCCAGCAGCCGGCCCAGACTGAAGATGTCGCTGGGCGGCCCCGGGGTCTGGCCGGCCGCTTGTTCAGGGCTGGCGTAGCCCGAAGTCATGCCCACGGCCGCATCATTGCCCTGGCCTTCAAGCCGGGCGATGCCAAAGTCCACCAGCATGGCGCGCCCCTCGGCATTCACGAGCACGTTGGCCGGCTTGATGTCGCAGTGGACCACCAGGTGCCGGTGGGCCTGCGCCACCGCGTCGCACACCGACCCGAACAAGGCCAGGCGTTGCGCCAGCGGCGCTTGCTGCTGCTGGCACCAGGCATCGATGGTGTCGCCATCGGCGTACTCCATCACCAGGTACGGCTGCCCGGCGGGCGTGGCGCCGCCGTCCAGCAGCTTGGCGATGTGCGGGTGGTTCAGGCGCGCCAGGATCTGGCGTTCACCGGTCAGCCGCGCCAGCGCGTCAGCACCCGACCAGCCCAGCAGCAGCTTGATGGCCGCCTGCTGCTGGTAGTGGCCGTCGCTGCGCTCGGCCAGGAAGACGCGGCCCATGCCGCCTTCGCCCAGCGGGCGCAGCAAGGTCCAGGCACCCAGGCGATCACCGGCTTGCAGCTGGCTGCCCAGCCACTGCACGGATGTCTGCGCCACTGCACTTGAAAAGCGCGTGACGCCGCCCGTGGGTGCCAGCAACCGCAGCACCTCGGCCTGAGAGTCACCGTCGGCGCCCAGGGCCCGCAGCGCGATGCGTTGGGCGCTGGCGTTCGGCAGATCGCACACTGCATTGAACAGCTGCTTGATCCTGCCGTGGTGTGACGGGTCGGCGGCGGGATCGGGGCTCATGGGCAAGGGCTCATGGGGGCGATCGTGCCATGCGCGCAGCCGGCTTCGGGGGCGCACATCCTCGGCACATCCCAGGCTTTTGCGGATCGCCGGGTCGCAGGGGCGGTGGACAATGGTGTCTTTCGCGGAGCAAGAACGTTGGGCAAACGGGCGCGGACTCACTTTCGGCGCGACCCATCGTGACGCCCGGCTCTGCGCCTGGGCATGACGTGGCCGCGCTCTGCGTGCAGTGGTCGGCGAGTGAATCGTCGTTGAGCGAGCAGGCCCTCAACGCAGACCGCATGACCACCGCGACCCAGATCGTGCAGGCCCACGGTGGCCAGGTGGACATGGCTTCAACCCAGCAGATCCAAGCGATCTTCGGCGGTGCAGCTGCACAGGCCGACCCCACCGAGCGCGCCGTGCGCTGCGGCCTGGCGCTGCTCGACCTGGCAGCGGCGGGCGCCGGACTGCGCATGGGCGTGAGCACCGGGCCGGTGGCCGTGCAGCCTGGCGGCGACGACCTTGCAGTCAGCATGGCGCACGTGGCAACGTGCCTTGCCCAAGCTGCGCCACCCGGGCGGCTGCGCTTGAGCCTGCATGCCGCCGCACAGGTGCGCGGGCGCTTCGACGTTGAAGCGCTTGCACCGCTGGCTGTAGCGGGGCTGCCAATGCCGCTGCAAACGGGCCTGTTGCGGCCAGCCAGCCTGCACAGGCTGCAGGCCGACGACGATGTGTGCACGCCCCTGGTCGGGCGCGAGCCTGAACTCGCCGCCCTGCAGGCCGCGTTCCTGCACCTGTTTGACAACCGGCACGACACCCGCCACGACACCCTGCAACCCAGAGCCCTGACGCTGCTGGCCGAGCCCGGCATCGGCAAGAGCCGGTTGCTGCGCGAATTTGCCGCCTGGTCCCAGGCCCAGCCGGTGGCCTTCCATGTCCTGCGTGGCAGGGCCAGCACGCAGACCGAGGGCCAGCCCTTCGGCCTGCTGGGCGGCCTGCTGCGTTCGTTCTGCCAGATCGACGTCGACAGCACGTCTGACGCCGCGCGGGCCCGGCTCGAACAAGCCATCGTGCCGTGGTTCGAGCAGGACGATGGCGCTGATCTCGCCCAGAGCCAGGCCCACATGCTCGGGCACCTGATCGGCATCGACCTGGCCGACAGCCGGCACCTGCAGAGCCTGCTCAGCGCGCCGCAGCAGATTCGGCAACTGGCGTTCAACGCGGCCGCGCAGTTGCTGCGGCGGCTCAGCGCCGCTGGCGGCGCCCCGGTGCTGCTGCAGATCGAAGACCTGCATCGGGCTGACAGCGACACGCTGGACTTCCTGGACCACCTGCTCAAGGTCAACCACGACGTGGCGCTGCTCATCGTGTCCACCGCACGGCCGACCCTGGCCGGGCGGCGGCCGGCGTGGGCGCAGAGCGCGGGTGTCCACACTCGACTCGACATCGGCCCGCTGGGCCTGGCGGCCGGCCAGCAACTCGCTGCCGGGCTGCTCAAGCGGCTGCCTCAGATTCCACCCACGCTGCTGGCCCGTGTCGTCGATGCCTCGCATGGCAACCCGTTCTGCATCGAAGAGCGGGTCAGGCTGCTGATCGACCTGGGTGTCATCCAGGCTGGCATCGGCGACTGGCACGTCAGCATGGCCAAGCTGCGCGCGGCCAGGTTGCCCAAGACGCTGGCCGGGGTGCTCAGCGCACGGCTGAACCTGCTGCCCGCGGCCCAGCGGCGCGCGTTGCAGCAGGCCAGCGTCATCGGGCCGGTGTTTGTGCAAGGCGCCCTGCTGGCCCTGGGCGCAGGCGCCGCCCGGGCCATGCGCGGGCTGATGCAGCGTGAACTGACGCTGGCCCACGGTGGGGCGGGCGCTGCGGTCGCGACAGATGCAGCAGTGGGTGACGGTGCAGCGAAGTTCAGCTTCAAGCATCAACTGCTGCAGCAACTGGCCTACGACACCCTTCCCAGCCCCACCCGCCGCACCCTGCACGGCAAGCTGGCGCGCTGGCTGGTGACGCTGACCGGGCCGCAGTCCACCGAGGTGCTGGGCCTCAGCGCCCACCACTTCGAGCAGGCGGGCGACGATGAACAGGCGGCCGCGCAGCACACCCGGGCGGCCGAGCATGCGGCGGAGCGTTTCGGCCGCGAGGCCTTGCAGCTGCATGCGCAGCGCGGGCTCGCGCTGCTCGACACCCTGCCTTCCAGCCCCGACCACCGCGATCTGCGATGGCGCCTGCTCCGCGCGCGTGTGTCGATGTTCGAGAGCGGCGGCGAGCGCGCCCAGCATCAGGCCGATCTCGACGCGCTGGCGGCCCTTGCCGAGGCAGGCAACGACGACATCCGGCGCGCCCAGGCCTGGGCGCGGCGCTGTCAATTCCTGTTGCTCGCGGCTGACTACGCCGGAATGAAAGCCGCTGCCCGGGAAGGCATGACCTGCGCCGCGCGGGCCGGCGACGATGCGCTTCGCCTGGCCGCCATGCGCATGCTGGCCCTGGCCCACCTGTACTTGGTTGATTCGGACGCAGGCCATCGGCTGGCGCAGCAATGCCTGGTGCAGGCACGCGCCCTCGGGCTGATCGGCATCGAAGCCAATTGCCTGAACACCCTCGGCATGATCGAGCAGGTGCAGCACAACCCGGTCGGCCGCCTGCGCCATCACGAACAGGAATTGCCGCTGTGGCGGCAGCTGGGGGACCGACGCAGCGAGGTCGTGGCTCTGGCCAACATCGGCGGCGCCTGGCTGATGTTGGGCGAACTGGTACAGAGCCGGCCCCACTGCGAGCAAGCCCTGCGCATGGGGCGCGCGATGGGCAACCGTTTCATCGAGTGCGGCAGCCTGTGCAGCCTGTCGAAGCTCGAACGCTGGTTGGGCAACGGCCCGCAGGCGGTGTTGCTGGCACAGCAGGCATGGGAGGCCGCGTCGGCCGTCGGCATGCCGAATTGGGAGTCGCTGGCACTGACGCGTCTGGGCGATGCCCAGTGGCTGGCGGGCGACCTGGACGCCGCGGCGTTGTCGTTCGAGCGCGAAAAGGCGCTGGCGCTGGAACACAAGCTGTCGCCACAGGCCGACAGCGAGGCGGGTCTGGCCCGTGTCGCGCTCGCGCGGGGCGATCTGCCGGCGGCGATGAGGCACGTGCAGCACATGCTGGAGCGGCATGCCGCGTCGGACTTCGTGACCAACGCCGAGATGCCGCGCCGCGTCGACCTGATCTGCCACCTGGTGCTGTCCAGCGCCGGTGACCCGCGCGCCGAGGCCTGGCTGCGGCGCGCGCACGGCGAATTGCTGAGCACGGCGGCGACGATCTCCGACGAGTCGCTGCGCGAGGGCTTCCTGAACAACAGCCCCGACCACCGCGCGATCCTGGCGGCCTGGGCCGTGCTCGAGCAGGAGCTCGCGGCTGGTCCCGGCACCCCCGCACAGTAGGCGGCCCAGGGCCCGATCCGGCGCGTGGGATCATTCCTGAATGTCCGGCACGACATCCCCTCCGCTCACCGTGTTGTTGCAAGCGTGGCAGCAGGGTGACCGCGAGGCCTTCGCCCAGCTCATCGGGCATGTGCATGGCGAGTTGCGCCGCATGGCGGCTTCGCGCCTGCGCGGGGCCGAGACGCCATCGCTGGCGGCGGGCGACCTGCTGCACGAGACGCTGATCAAGCTGATGGACGCGCCGCCGGCCTGGCAGGACCGTGCGCACTTCTTCGCCACCGTGTCGCGCGCCATGCGCTCGGTGTTGGTGGACCACGCCCGCGCGCGCCAGACCGACAAGCGCGGCGGTGCCTGGCAGCGCCTGGGCATCACGCTGTCGGATGTGGGCGAAGAGTCCAACATTGCCGACCTGCTGACGCTGAACCAGTTGCTCGACCAGTTGGCCGTGCTCGACCCGCGCGCCGCCGAGGTGCTGCAGCTGACTTACTTCGGCGGCTTGCTGCGCGACGAGATCGCCACCGTGCTGGGCCTGTCGGTGCCCACCATCGACCGCGAACTGCGCTTTGCGCGGGCCTGGCTGGCGGGGCAGCTGCAGCGCGACTTGGAAGCCTGAGCGCAGGTTTTCAGCGCTGCGCTGATCGTTTCCTGCGGCGAATCTCGTTGAGCGGGGTAGAGGCACCACGGCCCATGACCGCGGGCCGGGTCCGCCACTCCACCTTGAAAGACGACACACCGTGAAGACCACTGCACACTGGGCTGCTGCGCTTGCCCTTGTCGCCAGCGCCGGCTCGGCGCAGGCGACTTTCACGGATCTTGGTGACGGCACGTTCTTGGACGATCGAACCAATCTCATTTGGCTGCAAGACTGGAACGCCAACGGCGCCCATGACGGGGCCACGTAAGTGGCCTGGGCGCAGAACCTCAATTTCGCCGGCAGCAGCGATGGGGTGCTGCCCAGCCTGGCCCAATACACCGCCTTTGCCAGCCCGTACTTCGTTGGCACGACGACGCTGACGGGGAACTCTGTGCAGAACAGCTGGTACTGGTCCAGCGATGAGGCCGTCGCTGGCGTCAGCGCTTTGGCCATGCACAACGGGCGCCAGCAAGCCGTTGTCGGCGAGACCAATCTCTTCTATGCGGTGGCCGTTCGCGCGGCCGATGCGACGGCGGTACCTGAACCGCAGTCGATGGCCCTGGTGCTGCTGGCCCTGGGCGCCGGCGCGGTGGCCACGCGGCGCCGCGGCGCTCAGCAGGCCCCGCGTTCAGGGGGGGCAGCTTCAGGCGACTGATAGGACGCACCTCGGCTTCACGTTTTCATAGGCAGGGGAGTGCATCGACCCTGTTTCACCAGATCGGCTTGGGCACAAGCGCTGGTGTGGCCCACCTACCTGGAGAAACCCGCGTGAAACCTACCCTGCTGAAGACCGGCCTGATCGCCGCCTTGTCGCTCGCCGCCGCTGCGGCGCAGGCGAGCCTGACCTTCACCTTCACCACTGCGGGGGGCGGCACCATCCTTGGGCAGATTGACGGTCTGCTCGACATCGCCGGCACCCAAGCTGCCACGAGCGTCTTCGTCAACAGCTTCAGCGGCGCCAGCTTTCCCGGCAGCTTCACCGTGCCCTACAACTTCGGTGGCGGGGGTTCGTTCATGGTCACCGGAGGCGCGCTCACGTCGGCCAGCTTCTCGGGCTTCCGTGCGGGCAATCCTGCGACGCAGTTCCAATTCAATCTGTCGGCGCCGAGCTTCAGCATGCACTCGTTCAACAACGGCGCGGACTTGAGCGGCAGCAATCTCGTGTTCAGCTCTTTTGCCGCGGATGTGCCCGAACCCGGCGCTGCGCTGTTGGTGCTGACCGCGCTGGCGGGGATGGCAGGGGTGAGCCGGCTCACTCGTCGACAACCTGGGCTCGGTGCGCCTATGACCGTCTGAGCGCCCGATCGGCCTGCAGCCACCACCCAAAGCGCTGGCCCACGCGATGCTGACCGACCCTCTCGGCCCCGCTGCGTGGCGACCCGCCGCTGGCCGGTGCACGTTGATGCTGGCGCTGGTGCTGGCGCTGTGCGCCTGCACCGACGCCCCCACGCCACTGCAGGACGCACAGCGCCTCTACACCGACGGTGACTTCAACCGCGCGCTGGTCGCGACCAGCGTCGCGCTGGAGAAGGACGCGCTCGACGCCGAAGTGCTGCTGCTGCGCGCCCGCATCTTCGTCGACCAGGGCAATGGCAGTCGCGCACAGAACGAATTGCGCAAGGCCCTGGCATTGGGCATGGGGCATGAACGGCTGGACGCCGTGCTGGCCCAGGCGATGCTGCTGGACGGGCAGGCGGCGCGTCTGCTTGCCGAGCTGACACCCTCGCCACGGCACACCGGCGACGTGCTGGCCGGCCTGCATGTGGCCCGTGGTCTGGCGCAGTTGGCGCTGGGCCAGGCGGGCGGTGTGGCGGACCGTGTGAATCAAGCGCGCGCCTCCTTCGGCCTGGCCCTGGCGGCCGTGCCCGACTGCACCGAGGCCTTGCTGGCTGAAGCGCGCCTGGACTACGCGGCGGGCCAAGTCACGGCAGCGGCAACGCGCATCGAGCGCGTGCTGCAGAAGACGCCGCGCCTGGCGGAGGCCTGGCTCTTCAAGGGCGAACTGCTGCAGGCGTCTGGGCAGCCGGACGCGGCGCTCCTGGCCTACGCACAGGCCGAACAGTTGCTGCCTCACCGTGTGCTGCCGCGCCTGGCGGCCGCGCGCATCCTGATCGACCTGGGGCGCAACGATGCGGCGCAAGTCCGGCTCGACCGCGTGCTGCGCATGGCGCCCCATCATGCCGCAGCCAACTACACGCAGGCCTTGCTGCACTTCCAGAACCGCAACGACGCGCAGGCCCAGGCCTCTGTCGAAGCCACCTTGAAACGGGTGCCCGACCACGCGTCGGCGCTCTTCCTGCTGGCCGGCACGCAGTTGGCACAGGGCGCCGTGCAGAAGGCGCAGCGGCGTTTTCTGAACGTCCTGCAGGCCGCGCCCGACGACCTCTTTGCGCGCAAGCTGTACGTCGCCAGCGTGTTGCAGATGAACGAACACGCACGCGCGCTGGAGGCCTTGGCGCCGGTGCAGTCGCAGATGGCGGCCGACATCGACTTGCTGTCGCTCGCGGGCCAGGCGCACATGCAGGCCGGGGATTTCGCCAGGGCCCAGGCTTACCTGGAGCGTGCGGCCGCGCTGCAGGCCGACCCCACGGCTGCGCGTGTGCGGCTGGGCCTGAACCAGTTGCAGCGCGGCGAGGTGGCGCGCGGCTTTGCCGAACTGGAACGTGCCGCGGACATGGACTTGAGTGACACGCGGGCCGACTTTGTGCTGGCGCTGTCGCACCTGCGGCGGCGCGAATTCGACGCCGCCTTGCGCGCCGCGCGCCAGCTGGAAAACAAGCAGCCGCGCAATCCGATTGCCTTCAACCTGGCCGGTGCCGCGCAGGTTGGCCTGGATGATCTGGCCGCAGCGCGCACCAGCTTCGAGCGCGCCCTGACCCTGAACGCGGGCTACCGGCCCGCAGCCATCAACCTGGCGCTGGTGGACCTGCAAACAGGCCGCCGCGACAGCGCGGCTCAGCGCCTGCAGGCGGTGCTGGCGCAGGAGCCTGGCAGCGTCGATGCCATTGACGCGCTGGCCCGGCTGGACGGCACGCCGGGTGCGCTGCTGCGCCTGCTGCAGCAGGCCCGCGCGGCCAACCCGCAAGCGCTGACGGTGCGTTTGCTGCTGGCGCGCGAGATGTTGGCAACTGCCAGTGCGAACAGCCCTGCCGACGCCGACAGCGCGGACACGCTGGAAGTGGCCAAGGAGGCCAACGCCATCGCACCCGACAGCGCCGAGACGCTGGACATTCTGGGCGCCGCACAAGGCGCTGCCGGCCGCAAGCGTGAGGCCGTGGCCACCTTTGAGAAGCTGGTGCGCGTCAGCGGTGGTGCCGCAGGCGCCCGTTACCGCCTGGCCGGTGCCTACGCCGCCGGTGAGATCTGGACCCGCGCCGAAGAAGAGTACCGCCTTGTCATCGGCATGCGGCCCGACCATGCCGGCGCGATGCTCGACCTGGCGCGGCTGCAGGCGGCACGCGGGCAGTGGGCCGAGGCCACCCATATCGCCAGCGACCTGCAAGCGCGCCTGCCGCGGTCCGGCGCCGGGCAGGAACTGATGGGTGACCTGCTGGCGCGCCAGAAGCGCTATGACGAAGCGGGTGTCGCCTACAACGCGGCCTTTGCCATCGCGGCGCGCGGTGCGCTGGTGGTCAAGCTGCACGGTGCCGCGCAGCAGGCAGCGGGCGGCGGCAGTGGTCAAGCGGGTGGCCTGCAGCGCCTGCAACAGTGGCTGGCCTCGCATCCGGACGATGCATCGACGCGCCAGTACCTGGCCGACCAACAACTCGCCACAGGTGCCGCAGCAGCGGCGATCGAGAACTACACCCGTGTGCTGGCCGCCGACCCGCGCAATGCCTTTGCGCTGAACAACCTGGCGAACGCCTGGCGCGCGCTGGGCGACCCACGCGCCTTGCCTGCCGCAGAGGCGGCCTACGGGCTGCGGCCTGACCACCCGCAGATCGCCGACACCTTGGGTTGGCTGCTGATCCAGGGCGTGGCGAGCGATCAGCTGCCACGTGGCCTGCGCCTGATCCGGCAGGCCGCTGCAGACCTGGAGCAATCACCCGACATCGGCCTGCACCTGGCCATCGCCATGGCCAAGACCGGCGACAAGCCCGGCGCACGCGCGCTGGTGAAACGGCGGCTCGACATGGGCCAGGACATCCGACTCGACCCGCAGGCGCGGGCCTTGTTGCAAGGCACTTAGCGAGGACAGACCCATGAACCGGACGAATCGCATGACTCCCATGAGCCATCAGGCACCCACCGTCACGGCACCGCTGCTCTGCAGCCTGATCTTGCTGCTCGCGGCCTGCTCAAAGCAGGAAGCCGGCGGCATGGAGCAGGCGCTGCAGCACCTGGACCAAGGCCACATCGGCACCGCGATGATCGAGACGCGCAACCTGCTGCAGAAGAACGGCCTCCATGCCGACGCGCGGTTGTTGCTGGGGCGCATCTTCGCGGCGCAAGGCGACACCGCCAGCGCCGAGCAGGAGATTCGCAAGGCCGGAAAACTGGGCATGGACCACGCGGCCGTGACCGTGGCGCTGGCCGAGGCGCTGCTGACCGGTGGGCAGTTCCAGCGCCTGGTCGAGGAGATCAAGCCGGATGGCGAACTCCGCAACGACATCAAGGCCGAGCTGCTCGCCGCGCGCGGCCAGGCCCAGCTGTCGCTGGGGCGCCAGCAGGAGGCGGCGGCGTCGTTCAGCGCCGCGCGGGCGGCGGCGCCGGCCAACGTCCGTGCATTGCTGGGCCAGGCGCAACTGGCCTTGCTGGCCAAGGACGTGGCGGCTGCGGCGGCGCTGGCCGACAGCGCCTTTGCCGTGCAGCCGAAGTCGTTGGACGTGTGGCTCACCCGGGCGGACATTGCACAAGCCAGCGCCCAGCCCGAGCAGACGATTCAGGCGCTGGAACAGGCGATCAAGCTCGCACCCGGCAGCCTCATGCCGCGCCTGGCAGCAGCGCGGCTGCAGATCGACAACGACAAGTTCAGCGCTGCCCAGGCTCAGCTTGACGCGCTGCGCAAGATGGCACCCAAACACCCGCTGGTGAACCACACGCAGGCCGTGCTGCACTTTCGTCAGAAGCAGTTTGCGCCAGCCCGCGAAGCAGCGCTGCAGGCGGTGGCTGCGGCGCCGACCTACGTGCCAGCCGTGCGCCTGCTGGCCGAGGCCGAGCTGGAGTCCGGCTTTGTGCAGCAGGCCCAGACGCGCCTGCAGCAACTGCTGCAGGCACACCCGCAAGACCCAGTCGTGCGCCGTTCCTATGCCGCGGCGATGCTGCGCATCAACCAGCC
>JANLYV010000034.1:0-4522 GCA_031365825.1 Rubrivivax sp.
GCGATCCATGCTCATCAACTTCATGGCCCTTCTGCCCGGCCGCGCAAGAGCGCATCGGGCTGGCGTTCCAGCAGTTCGGCCAGCTGCCGCACCGAGCGCGAGGTGCGCCGCAGTTCGGCCAGCGTGCCGTCGAGGTTTTGCATCATCGCCGAATCATCGGCCGTGGCCAGGCGCAAGGCACCGGCGCTGCGGCCGATGTCGTCAACCGCCTGGCGCACCGAGGTGACCAGAGCCGAGTCGGCACCCAACAGCTTTTCGGCGTTGCCCGCCGCGCCGCCGACCCGTTCGCTGGCCTGGGCCAGACGTTCGGCCGCCGTGCCCAGTTGCGCGATGGCGCGGCGCGTGTCGGTCACGGCGCCTTGGGCGTTGTCGGCCAGCGGGCCGATGCGCTTTTCGATCAGCGCGCCGGTGCGCGCCAGCGACTCGCTCAACAGCGCCACCTGCTCGACCGTGCGGCCGAGCTCGGGCGCGGTCAGGAACTTGCGCGCCGCCGCGGCCGTGGCCGAAACGTCCTGCACCAGCTGGCGCACGTTCAAGCCTTCGAGCTGCTGCTGCAGGCCCTGCATCGAGCCGGCCCCCACCGTGGGAATTTCCAGCGGCCGCGTGCTCGGTAGCGCTGCGAGCTTGGGGCCGTCGAGTTCGAGATCGATGTAGAGCCGCCCGGTGAGCAGGCTCTGCTGCGCCAGCTTCGCGCGCAGGCCACTTTGCAACAGCGAACCCAGGCTCGTGCCATCGGCATCGCCACCGTGGGCATCGCGGATGCGGCGGCTGTCGATGTCGACCTGCACCGGCACAGAGAGCGCGCCGGTCTTTTCATCCTTCACCAGGCCCACCGCCACCACGCTGCCCACGCGCACGCCGCGCAACACCACCGGCGCGCCGGTCTGCAGGCCCCAGACCGAGCCCGCGAAGTGCAGCACCGCGCGTTCGTTGCGGCCGAAGACCTTGCCACCGGTGACGGCGACCACCACGGCCGCGAGCAGTAACACGCCGAGCACCGTGAAGATGCCCACGCGCAGCGGATCGGCCCGCCTTGTCATGCCGGCATACCTTGCACGCTGCGCCCGCGCGAGAGGAATTCGCGCACGCCCTGGGGCCCGTCTTGCAGCAAGGCCTGCGGTGTGCCCAGCGCGGTCATCGTCTTCTCCTTGGGGTCCAGAAAGAGCACACGGTCGGCCACCGCGAACACGCTGTCGATCTCGTGCGTGACCATGACCACGGTGGTGCCCAGATCATGACGCAAGTTCAGCACCAGCTCGTCCAGCCGCGCCGCGTTCAGCGGGTCCAGCCCGGAGGATGGTTCGTCGAGGTACAAAAGCTCGGGGTCCAGCGCCAGCGCGCGCGCAATCGCCGCGCGTTTGCGCATGCCGCCCGAGAGCTGCGAAGGCTCGAGCTCGAAGGCGCCGTCCAGGCCGACCAGCGCCAGCTTGTAGCGCGCCTGGCGTTCGCGTTCACGCGCCGTCATCGTGCTGAACAAGCGCATCGGCAGCATCAGGTTCTCGCCCACGGTCATCGAGCTCCACAAGGCGCCGGCCTGGAACATCACGCCGAAGCGGCGGCGCAACTCGGCTTCGACGGCTTCGCTGCAGTCGTACAGGTCGTGCTCGCCATAACAGACGCGGCCGCTGGCCGGCGGCTGCAGGCCGATCAGGTGGCGCAGCAAGGTGCTCTTGCCGCTGCCGCTGGCGCCGACGATGACGAAGACTTCGCCACGGCGGATGTCGAATTCGAGCCCGTGCTGCACCAGTTGCGAGCCGTGACGCAACGAGACCTGGTGCGCCTGCACGAGCGAGTTGGAGTCGGGCGCAGCGTCGGGCGCGGCGGCGGCGGCGGCGGCCATGGTCAATACCCCAGGCTCTGGAATACCGCCGTGGTGGCCGACGCTGCCATCACGATCCACAGCAGCGCCTTCACCACCGCGGCGGTGGTGGCCTCGCCCACGGCCTGCGCGTTTCGGCCCGAGTAGAGGCCTTCGCGGCAGCCGGCCAGCGCCACCAGCGCGGCGTAGAGCGTGCCTTTGAAGAGGCCGATCCACAGGTGCGTCCAGGTCAACACTTCCAGGCATTTGTAGAGGTACTCCACCGGCGGCAGGCCGTAGGCGAACACCACCGCCGGCAGCCCCGCGACCACGCCCACCAGCGCCGCAAAGGCCACCAGCATCGGCGCCACGAATACCAGCGCGATCAGCCGCGGCAGTACCAGGTAGCCGATGGGGTCGATGCCCATCGCGCGCAACGCGTCGATCTCTTCGTTGGCCTGCATGCTCGCCAGTTGAGCCGCGAATGCCGCACCCAGGCGGCCCGAGAGGATGACGCCGGTCATCAGCCCGGCCATCTCGCGCACCATGCCGATGGTCACCACATCGGCGATGTACGACTGCGCGCCGATGCGGTCGAGTTGCGCGCCGCCCATGTAGGCCAGCATCAGCCCGACCAGGCCGCAGGTGAGCGTGACGATGGGCAGCGAGAGCGGCCCGGTCTGGTCGATCTGGCGCAGCAAGTCGCTGCCGCGCATGTCGCTCTTGCCGCGCACCAGCCGCCACAGCGCGATCTGCACTTCGCCGAAGAAACGCACCGTCAGCTTGGTGTCGCGCCACCAGCTGGCCAGCCCGCGCGGCGGCGCGTCGTCGATGCGCGACGATGGGTCGCGCTGCCCTGCGCTCGGGTGCGGCAGCGCCAGGTCGAGCGAATCGCGCAGGCCTTCGGGCAGGCTGGCCATGTCGATGCGGGCGTTGGCTCGCGCCAGCGGCAGCAGGCATTCCCACAGCGCGGCGGCGAGCGGGTTGTCCCAGTCGTGCAGCTCGGTGGCATCAACCACCACTGTGGCCTGTGCTTGTGTCTGAGAAAGCGTGCCGGGGAAGGCATCGATGCTGCGCACCGCCGCACCACGCCAGGCGCCCGCCAGCCGCAAGGTCCATTGTTCGCCCTGCTGCTGCCATTGGCAGGAAGCGGTGGGCGGGGCAGCGGTGGCAGGCGTCGGCACAGGCGCGATGATGCCCAAGATCGGCGCTGCGCCAGGTGGGCTGGAGGAAACTTTCGGCGGCGTAAGGATTCACACACGCCCTCGACTGAAGTCCAGACTGAAGTCCAGAATGCGCAGCCCGCAGACCCAATCAAGCACACAAGGACCCGGCATGATCCAGCGACGTTTGCTCCTCACCGGCCTGGCGGCCATGGCCGCGGCGCCACATGTACGCGCCCAGGCCGTCGACCACCAACACGCCGCGTGGACCACGCTCTTGAAGAAGCATGTGGTGGTGCAGCAGGGCGGCCGCGCCTCGCAGATGCGCTATGCCGCCATGGCGCAAGACCAGGCCGCGCTGAAGGCCTACCTCACGAGCCTGAGCGGCGTCAGCCAGGCCGCCTTCGACGGCTTTGGCAAAGCGCAGCAGATGGCCTTCCTGATCAACGCGTACAACGCCTTCACGGTCGATCTGATCCTCACCAAGTACCCCAAGCTGAGCTCGATCAAAGACCTGGGCAGCGTCTTTTCGAGCCCGTGGAAACCGAAGATCGCTCCGCTCCTGGGCACCCAGCTTTCACTCGACAACATCGAGCACGACATGCTGCGCGCACGTGGCCGCTACGACGAGCCGCGTGTGCACTTCGCCGTCAACTGCGCCTCGATCGGCTGCCCGGCGCTGCGCGAAGAAGCCTTCGTGCCCGACAAGCTCGAAGCGCAGCTGGAAGAGCAGGCGCAGCGCTTCATGTCCGACCGCAATCGCAACCGCTGGAACGCACCCGACGGCAAGCTCGAAGTGAGCAAGATCTTCGACTGGTTCGGCGAAGACTTTCGCAGCGGCTTCAAAGGCATCACCAGCGCCAACGTGTTCTTTGCGCGTTATGCCGACCGCCTGGCCGATGCGCCGGCCGAGCGTGAACGTGTGCGCGCGGGCAACGTGCCGGTGGTCTACCTCGACTACGACTGGAAGCTCAACGACGCGCGCTGAGATACTGCGGGCCGCGCCGAATGGCTCGGCAGACAAGAAGGAAAGTCCGCATGTTCAAAGCGCTGCTGCTCGAAAAGGGCGAGGCCGGTTTCAGTGCCGGCATCCGTGAGCTCGACGAGGCGGCGCTGCCGGCCGGTGACGTCACCATCGCCGTCGAGTATTCCTCGCTGAACTTCAAGGACGGCCTGGCGATCACCAACCGCAGCCCCGTGGTGCGCGCCTGGCCGATGGTGGCCGGCATCGACGGCGCCGGCAGCGTGGTGGCGAGCACGCACCCGCGATTCAAACCCGGCGACCGCGTCGTGCACAACGGCTGGGGTGTGGGCGAGACGCGCTGGGGCTGCCTCGCTGGCCGCGCGCGGCTGCAGGGCGATGGCCTGGTGCACCTGCCCGCCACCTTCACGGCGCGCCAGGCGATGGCCATAGGCACCGCCGGCTACACCGCCATGCTGTGCGTGCTGGCGCTGGAGAGGCACGGTCTCAAGGCCGGCGACGGCGAGGTGCTGGTGACGGGCGCGACCGGAGGTGTGGGCAGCGTCGCCATCGCGCTGCTGGCGCGGCTGGGGCATCGCG
>JANLYV010000451.1:0-10620 GCA_031365825.1 Rubrivivax sp.
ACAAGCTCAGGGCGAACGGACGTGGGCGCTTTGGGCGCACAGGCGGCAGCTCTCCTGCTCGATGTGCAAAACCTGCGCGTGCGCTTCCCCCTCAAGCGCGGCTTGATCAGCGGCACCAAGCTCTGGTTCGACGCCGTCGGCGGCGTCTCGTTCAGCGTGGCGCGCGGCCAGACGCTGGCGCTGGTGGGCGAATCGGGTTGCGGCAAGACCACCACCGGCAAGGCCATCGTTCAGCTGCTGCGCCGCATCGCCACGACCGAAGGCCAGGCGCTGCTCGAAGGCCGTGACCTGTTCACGATGCAGGGCGAAGCGCTGCTCGCGGCGCGGCGCGAGGTGCAGATCATCTTCCAGGACCCCTTCGCCTCGCTCAACCCGCGTATGCGCGTGTTCGAGCTGCTGGAAGAGGGCCTGCAGGCGCTGCGCCCCGACATGGACGCTAACGCCCGTCGCACGCGCATCGAAAAGCTGACCGACCAGGTCGGCCTGCGCCGTGAAGCGCTGGGTCGCTACCCGCACGAATTCTCGGGTGGCCAACGCCAGCGCATCGCCATCGCGCGTGCGCTTGCTGTGCAGCCCAGGCTCATCGTCTGCGACGAGCCGACCTCGGCGCTGGACGTGTCGGTGCAGGCGCAGATCTTGAACCTGCTGCGCGAGCTGCAACGCGAGCTGGGCGTGTCCTACCTCTTCATCACGCACAACATCGGCGTGGTGGAGTACATCGCCGACCACATCGCGGTGATGCGGGCCGGGCGCATCGAGGAGCAGGGGCCGTGCAGCGAAGTCCTGGCGCGCCCGGCGCGCGAGTACACACGCGCGCTGCTGGACGCGGTGCCGCGGCTGATGTCGGTTTGACCCGGTGCGGCGCGCTTGGACTCGTCGATAGCCCGCTTGCTGCAGGACGGCTTGCTTGCGCGCAAGCAGGGTCGAGTGGCCGAGGCGCAGCAACACTTCACCGCGGCCTTGGCCATCGACGGCCAATGTGTCGACGCACTGGTGCAACTGGGCGAGCTGGCCTTCACACGGCGCGAACTGGCACTGGCCGAAGACTTGCTGGCGCGGGCACTGCGCGTCAACGCTTCCATGGCCGGCGTGTGGGGCCGGCTGGGTGAAGTACATGAAGACCTGCAGCGCTGGACCGATGCGCAAGATGCCTACCGGCGTGCCGTTGAGCTCAAACCCAAGTACATCGAAGCGCACTACAACCGCGCCCGGATGCTGCGTCAATTGGGCCAGCCCGAAGAAGCAGCGCACAGCCTGACCCAGGCGCTGCGGCTCAAGCCCGGCTCGCCGACGCTTCTGGCGCAGATGCTGCAATTGCGCGCCATGCTGCAAGGAGACGCGGGCGAGCTCGAGTTGGCGCTGGCCACGCTGGACCAGGCGCTGGAAGCGACGCCAGAGCGCGCGGCGCTCCATCACAACCGCGGCGTGATGCTGCAACTCCTGTCGCGGCCCGTGCTGGCCCTGGCGGCGCATGAACAGGCGCGCGACCTCGGGCTCGATGCGGCGGACGCGCACTACAACCGCGGCAACAGCCTGCAAAGCCTGGGCCGCCTGCACGACGCCGCCGCGGCTTACCGTGCCGCACTCGCACTCGACAGCCAACACGCGCTGGCGCTGTACGACATCGCGCGGCTGCGCTGGCGGCTGGGTGATGCCGACTTCACAGCCGAGCTCGATGCCGCCGCGGCCGCAGCGCCGTCGTCAGCCGTGGCGCACGGCATCAAGGGCCGGCTGATGTTGCGCGCCGGGCGCTACGCCGACGCCGCCGCGGCGTTCACGCTTGCTGCGGCGGCGCAACCCGATGCGCCTGGTTACCTCGACGGCCTGGGGCAGGCGCTGAGCCGGCTCGGGCGTTTCGAGGATGCGCTGTCGGCGCACCGTCGTGCCGTCGAGCTCGTACCGGCGCATGCCGCGGTGCACGTCAGCCATGCCAGTTCGCTGTTGCAGGCCGGGCAGGTCGAGCCCGCCGCCCAAGCGGCGCAGGTCGCCGTCCGGCTTGACCCCTTGGACCAGCAGGCCTGGGCCATGCTGGGCGTGGCCTGGCGTGCGGGCGAGGCCGGCATCAGCCGTAGCGAGGCATGGTTGAACGACTACGGCCAGCATGTGCAGGTGTACGACCTCGCGCCGCCCGATGGTTGGGCCGACATGGCGAGCTTCAACCGTGCGCTGGGGGACGTTTTGCAGCAGATGCACACCGACGCCGAAGCGCCGATCGATCAAACGCTGCGCCACGGCAGCCAGACGCTGGGCGACATCTTCGAGCAGCAGCAGCCGCTGTTGCTGTTGCTCAGGCGCCAGGTCGCGCAGGCCATCGACCGCTACATCGCGCACCTCGATGCTTTGCCGCGCGATGATGGGCACCCGCTGCTTGGCCGCACCTCGGCTCGCTGGCGCTTCAGTGACTCCTGGTCATCGCGGCTGCGCAGCGGCGGCTATCACACCAACCATGTGCACTCACACGGCTGGATCAGCTCGAGCTACTACGTGGACTTGCCGCCGGTGATCACTGCGACCACGGGTGCCGGTCACGTGCACGCCGGCTGGATCAACTTTGGTGCGCCGGACATCGCCGTCGGCGGCCGCGAGCTTTCGGCGCAACGTGCCGTGCAGCCGCAGGTCGGCCGCCTCGTGCTGTTCCCGTCGTACATGTGGCACGGCACTGTGCCCTTTGCAGACGCGCATCAGCGCTTGACGGTGGCGTTCGACGTATTGCCGCTGGATTGATCGGTGGTGGGCGTGTGCGTGAATGCCACGCGGCGCTGTTGCACGACACCAACGTCGCCCCCTTGGATGCGCTAGGTGCAAGCCCTTGGGTGGGTTTCGCACTGCTCCCGTGCGTCCGCACCTGCCCATTGGCAAGTCATTGAGCCGCAACGCAAATTCGTCGGCGCTGCGATCTGGATCACGGCCCGCTGTTGGTGCGAAGCCCATTGCCATGGATTACCCGAAGGCAAACGCCGAGCGCCTTGCCGTGAGAATGAAACAACATGCAGCGACCGTTGGGCCCGTTTGTTGTATTTCGGGTCGGCACGAGTCTTGCGTTCCAGCCACGTTGTAAATCGTCTATCACCTAGGAGTTCTTCAGATGTTCAAGCGAACGAAAGTCAATACCGGTGCGCTGCTCGCGCTGGGTGGTGTGTTGCTGTCGGCGGGCCTTCCCGTGCATGCCCAGAGCGAAGAGCGCGTCGAAATCACCGGTTCGCGCATCAAGTCAATCGGCAATACGTCGAGCAGCCCTATCACCTCCGTAGGCAAGGTCGACATCGACACCACGCAGCCGGTCGCGGTTGAAGAGCTGGTGCGCGGCCTGGCTGCGGCATACCCGGCACTCGGGCCTGGCGTCAACAACGGATCGAATGGCACGGCACAGATCGATCTGCGCGGC
The DNA here is from genome assembly GCA_031365825.1 of Rubrivivax sp. Classification (GTDB taxonomy): domain Bacteria; phylum Pseudomonadota; class Gammaproteobacteria; order Burkholderiales; family Burkholderiaceae_C; genus Rubrivivax. Next base: position 3,386 of record JANLYV010000451.1, read on the forward strand.
ATGGGCGCCAACCGCACCCTGGTGCTGATCAACAGCAAGCGCTTCGTGCCGACACGCCTGGATGGCGTGGTCGACACCAACAACGTTCCGGTGTCGCTGCTTGAGCGCGTCGACATCGTCACCGGCGGCGCCTCGGCGGTGTACGGCGCCGACGCCATCACCGGCGTCGTCAACTTCGTCACCAAGCGCAACTTCACCGGTGTCGAAGCCACCACGCTGTACAGCATCTCCGAAAGCGGTGATGCCCAGCGCTACAAGAACGACCTGACCATCGGTGCCAACCTGGCCGACGGGCGCGGCAACGTCGCGCTGCATGTCGGCACGACCCGCACTGCGGCGGTACGGCTGGGTGACCGCGACTATTCGGGCACGGTCATCAGCTAGGCCACGGGCCTGCCAGGCGGCTTCTCGGGCACCTCGGCTCCGGCGGTGTTCTCCGGCATGCCGGCACCGATCAACGGCTCGCGTGTGATTGATGCCACCACCGGGCTGTTCCGCTCGGCCGTCACCTCTGGCCCGCCGGACGGCTACAACACCAACCCGTTGAACTACTTCGAGACGCCGCTGACGCGCACGCAGGCCACGGCACTTGGCCGCTTCACCATCAACGAGTACGCCGAGGCCTACGCCGAGATCTTCTACACGCGCAGCAACGTCACGCTGAACCTGGCGCCGTCGGGCACTTTTGGCGCGGCGCTGAACATTCCCATCGGCAACCCGTTCATCACGCCTGCGGTGCGCGCACAACTGTGCGCGGCCTATGTCATCACGGCGGCCAACTGCGTGCCCGGCGGTACGACCGAGTTCAGGGCCAACGTGGCGCGGCGCTTCGTCGAAGCCGGCCCGCGCATCTACCGCTACGACAACGTCGTCATGCAGTACACGGCTGGCCTGCGCGGCAACGTCCCGATGCTGGACTCGTGGAGCTACGACGCCTACTACCAGCAGGGGCGCTCGGACCAGACGCTCACTACCGGAAACGGCTTCAGCCTCAGCAAGACGCAGCAGGCGGTGCGGGCGGTGAACGCCACCACCTGTACCGTCAACACCCTTGGCTGCGTCCCGCTCAACCTGTTCGGCGGGCCTGGCACGATCTCGCAGGGCATGCTGAACTTCATCGCCATCCCGACCTTCCAGACCGCGAAGGTCGAGCAGAACGTGATGGCGATCTCGGCCAACGGCGACGTCAAGGTGCTTAAGAGCCCGTTTGCCAAGAACCCGCTGAGTCTGGCCGTCGGCTTCGAGAAGCGCACGGTTTTCGCCGGCAACCAGTCCGACGTATCCGTTCAGACGCAGGGCGAGATACTTGGCAGCGGAGCGCCGACTCCCGACCGCAGCGGCGAACTGAAGTTCAACGAAACCTACATCGAGGCCAACCTGCCGCTGGTGCAGGGCATGCCCATGGTGCAGTCGCTGGGCATTGGCGGCGGTTTCCGCGACACCGAGGCCTCGGCCACCGGTAGCGCCACCCAGAGGTACAACAGCTGGAAGGCCGGTCTGGACTGGACGCCTGTGAAGGGCCTGCGCTTCCGTGGTGAGCAGCAGCGCGCCACGCGCGCACCCAACGTCAACGAGCTGTTCGCACCGGTCGTTACCGGCTTGGCCACGCTGTCGGTCGACCCTTGCCAGAGCACCAAGATCAACGCCGCCGATGCAGGAAAGGCCGGCACGCTGACCAACCTGTGCCAGCTCACGGGCGTGCCGACGTCGCAGATCGGCGCAGTGGCGGCACCCTCGTCCAACCAGATCAACAACACCAGCGGCGGCAACCCCAACCTGAAACCCGAGAAGGCCGACACGACCACGCTGGGCCTGGTGTGGGAGCCGGCGTTCGCCGAGAACCTGTCGACGACCCTGGACTTCTGGCAGATCAAGGTCAAGGAGGCGGTGTCCAACGCCACCACCAGCCAGGTCATCAATGGCTGCTACGACACAACGCTGAATCCCGGCCTCCCCAACAACGCCTTTTGCCAGTTGATCCAGCGCGACCCGGGCAACGGTGGCCTGAACGGCACCGGTAGCAAAGGCGTCGTGACGCAGTCGTCGAACCTCGGGGCCTACAACTTCAAGGGCATCGACCTGGGTGCCACGTATCGCCTGCCGATGAAGGCGTTTGGCAAGCCCGAGTTGGGCCGCGTCGACTTCACCTTCCAGGCCAGCTTCCTGCAGAAGGCTGATTTCAAGTCACTGCCGACGTTGGCCACGCTGGAGTGGGCGGGCCACTACGGTGTGGACGTGGGGGTGCCTTATCCGAAGACCAAGTTCAGCCAACGCGCGACCTGGAACGTCGGCGACTTCTCGCTGGGCTACAACTGGCGCTACATTGGCGGCACCACGGTGCAGGCGGACCAGGTCGGCAACTTCCTGCCGCAGAACGAGTCGATCAAGGCGGTTAGTTACGTCGACCTCAGCGGCACCTGGCAGGTGTTGAAGAATCTGAAGCTGTCGCTGACGATCAACAACGCCGCGAACAAGCAGCCGCCGAACATCGGTACAGGCGTCACCACCGGTGCCTACAACTTCGGCAACACCATTCCGCTGCTGTACGACGTCATCGGCCGCCGCTACACACTGAGCGCCACCGGCACGTTCTAAACAAACCCGGCAGTACGCACGACCAGGCGGGCCTCAGGGCTCGCCTTTTTTTCGCCATGCTCTTCCGGGTTGTGTACATCGCTGGTTGGCCGGCGGCGGCGGCGCAACACGGGCGACTTGGGCGCGCCTTTGATGCTTCGCGGAATCTGTTGCCATGCTGCTGCGTACACCGCTGCGACTCGTTGCACGGCGCCAACATCGCTTTCGATGATCTCGCACAGACACCAGGGTTTGCCCTTGTGATGGCTGCGTAAATACAACGAACACACGCGTTGATCGCGTTCTCATCGCACCAGTGTGTAGACGCGACGCGACAATGTTATTCATGTCCCGCATCTTGGAATCGTGAGGCTTTCGGCGACCCCGATCTCGCGGTTGTTTTGATCCGGCATTCCTGCCCACCCCCCCTCTTACAGGAGAGCACTTCATGTCATTCCAGAAGACGAAAGTCAGCCTCGCAGTTGCCACGCTGGTCACCGGCCTGGTGTCGGTTACCACGGTGTTCGCCCAAGAACAGCGCGTGGAGATCACGGGTTCGTCGATCAAGCGCGTCGCCGACGAAGGCTCGTTGCCGGTGACCGTGGTCACCCGTGCCGACATCGAAAAGAGCGGTGTGCTGTCGACCGAAGAATTGCTGACGCAGATCACTTCGGTATCTTCTGCTGGCGGCCAGGTGAATGCTGGCATGTCGGGCCTGTCGACCTACGGCCTGTCAGCCGTGTCCCTGCGTGGCCTGGGTTCGGACAAGACGCTGGTGCTGGTGAACGGACGCCGCCTGTCGGTGTTCGCCGGCACGGGTGCCTCGGTCAACATCAACGCCATTCCCATCGGCGCGATCGACCGTGTTGAAGTGCTGCAAGACGGCGCCTCCAGCATTTACGGCTCGGACGCCATCGGCGGCGTGATCAACTTCATCCTGCGCAAGGACGCCACCGGCGTGGAGATCAGCGCAACCTATGGCGAGCCGACCCAGGGTGGCGGCGCGGTGAACAAGAAGGTCGGCATCGTGGCCGGCTTCGGCGACTACAACAAAGACCGCTTCTCGGTCACGGCTTCGGCCTCGTTCGAGAAGGAAGGCAATCTGCTGGGTGCGGCACGATCCTACGCAGCCAGCGACACCAAGCTGCCGTTTTATCAAGGTGGCGCGACTGAAACCGGCCGCATCGAAGGTACGTGGCTCTTCCCCGGCCAGACAACGTCCATTTCCGAACCCGGCCCCAACGGTCGTTCTGCGTCCAACCCATTCGGCATTTCCGGCACGGGTTATGGCAACCCCAATGCCGCCAAGGGCACCTGCGCCGAAATAGGCATGGTGCCGCGTTCCGGTCTGGGCTTCAGTGGCCCGGCGGGCACGACCTTGCGTACCGCACCGAACTGCACGTTTGATACCGGCAAGTTTGTCAGCCTGGTGCCCAACCGCGAATTCACCGGCATCACCTTGAACGGGCGCTTCAAGCTCAGCGACAGTGCCGAGTTGTTCGCCGACGGCCTGTATGGCAAGAACGAGTTCACCAACCCGATCCAACCGGCGCCGCTGCGTCAGGCCTTCTACGTCGGCAATACGCGCTTCCAGGGTTCGGGCGTGGACCCGGCGCTGCTGATCTATCCGTCCAACCCCAACTACAAGATTGCGGCGGACTACCTCAACAGCATCGGCCTGGGCGCCATGGTCGGCAAGCCGCTGGCGGTGTCGCAGCGTACCTTCCTGCTCGGGCCGCGCACCACCAATGACATCGCGACGCAAGACCGCATCGTGCTCGGCATTCGCGGCACTTTGTCGAACATCGACTACGAAGTCGCGTACATGCAGAACAACAGCAAGACCTCGGGCAACGTGATCGACGGTTTTGCGTCGATCTTCGAATTGACCAAGGTCTTGAACAACCCGGCCAACAACTGGAACCCTTGGGCACCGCTGGGCCAGCAGTCGGCGGCGTTGTCAACGCTGATCGAAGGCACGAAGTACAAGGGCCCGACGATTTCCTCGCTCTCGACCAACAACGGCCTCGACGCCAAAGTCTCGGGCTCGGGCATGAACCTGGGGGGCGGCCCGATCGGCTGGGCCGCCGGTGTTCAGGCGCGCGACGAGAAGTACAAAGTCGATCCGGCGCCGGCCACCCTCACGGGTGACGTTATCGGCCTCGGCGGCGCGATCGAGCCGGTCGATGCCACGCGCACCGTCTGGGCCATGTTCGGCGAAGTCTCGCTGCCGGTGACGAAGCAATTCGAGGTCTCGGCCGCTGCGCGCCAGGACAGCTACAGCGACTTCGGCAAGACCTTCAACTGGAAGCTCGCTGCACGCTTCCAGCCAAGCCAGGGCATCCTCGCTCGGGCATCGGTGGGCACCGGCTTCAAGGCACCGGCCCTGCCGACGCTGTACCAGCCACGCCAGATCAACACCTCCGAGCAGTTCACTGACCCGAAGTTTCCTGGCAATGGCCAGATTCAGGTCACCTCGATCGGTGGCGGCAACCCTGACCTCGGGCCGGAGAAGTCCGACCAGTTCAGCGTCGGCCTGGTGTTCTCGCCGATCAAGTCGGTCACGGCCAGCGTGGACTTCTTCGACATCCAGATCAAGGGCCTGATCGCCACCCCGTCGGCACAGGAATTGGCCGCGGGTTACCGCCGTGGCGCACCGGGTTATGCCGCGCTGGTGGAAGTGAACGGCGCCGACGAGATCGTCACCATCCGGCAGATTCCCGCCAACGTCAACTCGCTCAAGGCGCAAGGTATCGACATCGACGTGAAGTGGCGCGAGAACCTGTTGGGTGGCCGTGTCGACGTGGGTTTGAACGGTACGTACATGACCAAGTACGACCTGATCAACACCAGCGGCGAACTCGAGAAGAGCGTGGGCACCATCGTGCGCCCGGACGGGGCACCACTGGTGGCGGCTGCCACCGGCGTGATCCTGCGCTGGAAGCACAACCTGACAGCGGGCTACACCACCGATGTCTGGTCGGCAACGCTGACGCAGCGCTACTACAAGGGCTACGAGACCGCCAACGACCTGGATGGCAACCGCCACTTCGTCAAGGGCCAGGCGCTGTATGACCTGGTGGCATCGTTCACCGGCATCAAGAACCTGAAGCTGACGGTGGGCGTGCGCAATCTGTTTGACAAGGACCCGCCGCTGTTCATCAACAACGGCTCGCAGTTCCAGGCCGGCTACGACGTGTACCAGTACGACCCGCGCGGCCGTTTCATGTACGTGTCGGGCAGCTACAAGTTCTAAGCCGATCCGCTGGTTGGCTGACATGAATCGGGGGCCCGGTTGCGCAAGCAGCCGGGCCCTCCTGCTTTTGGACGCGTAACGCCGGCTATACTTTGCCTGACCAAACTTGGTCAAGGCTCACGGACACAGCATGCAAGTCAACATCTACGAAGCCAAGACGCGCTTGTCCGAACTCGTCGAACAAGCGCACGCCGGCCAGACCGTGATCATCGCCAAGGGCGGCACGCCGATGGCCAAACTGGTGCCTTTGCATGACGGGCCCAAGCGCAAGATTCTGTTTGGGTTGATGAAGGGCGAGTTTGTCGAGTCTGCGGACTTCGATGCGCCGCTGCCTGACGACTTTCTCGACCTGTTCGAAGGCAAGGGCGAGCCGTGAAGCTCCTGCTCGACACCCACATCCTGCTGTGGGTGATGCGTGATGCCGATGAGCTGAGCGTCGCCGCGCGCGCCATGATTGCGCGCGCCGAAGAGGTGTACGTGAGCAGCATTTCGCTGTGGGAAGCGTCGATCAAGGCGTCGGTCGGCAAACTGCCGGTAGCACCCACACGACTCGAGGCCGCCGCCATCGCCGCAGGCTTTCGGCCGCTGGCGGTGACCTGGGTGCATGCACTGGCCGTGCACGGCCTTCCCATGCTTCATCGCGACCCCTTCGACCGCATGCTGGTGGCGCAGGCGATCAGCGAGCCCTTGCACCTGATCACCAGCGACGCTGCGCTGGCAGCTTATGGCCCACAGGTGACGCTCGTCTGAACGACCCGAAATTCGCCCCGCTGCTGATAGCGGAGGCCGTCACACAACGCACCCATGCCCGACCTCTTCGACCCGCCCCCATCCGACCCGAGCCACGCGACCGACGCCATCCCCCTGGCCGACTACGCCGAGCGCGCCTACCTCGAATACGCGCTCAGCGTTGTCAAGGGACGTGCGCTGCCCGACGTGTGCGACGGCCAGAAGCCGGTGCAGCGTCGCATCCTCTATGCGATGGAGCGCATGGGCCTGGCCTTCACCACGGCCGCCGGGCCGCGTCCGGTGAAGAGTGCGCGCGTGGTGGGCGACGTGCTCGGCCGCTTCCATCCGCACAGCGACCAGGCCGCCTACGACGCGCTGGTGCGCATGGCGCAGGGCTTTTCGCAGCGCTACCCGCTGATCGACGGCCAGGGCAATTTCGGCAGCCGCGACGGTGATGGTGCCGCAGCCATGCGCTACACCGAGGCGCGCCTGGCACCGATCTCGCGCCTCTTGCTCGATGAGATCGACGAAGGCACGGTCGACTTCCAGCCGAACTACGACGGCTCGACCGAAGAGACGCGCCTGCTGCCCGCGCGCCTGCCTTTCGTGCTGCTCAACGGCGCCAGCGGCATCGCCGTAGGCCTGGCGACCGAGGTGCCCAGCCACAACCTGCGCG